>JAHZKD010000152.1 GCA_022600605.1 Actinomycetes bacterium | reverse complement strand
GCCTGCTCGATCAGGCTGCCGAGATTGACAAGTCGATCGCCATCTTGCAGCAGCAGTACGCGCTGCAGCAGCCGGCCGCCGAAGCCACTTCCGAGCAAGCCGAAGCGTTTCACGAAACCGTCGTCACCGTCAGTGAGCTGCGCGACAAGATCGCCAACTTTGACGACTTCCTACGACCGCTGCGCAACTACTTCTACTGGGAGCCACACTGTTTCGACATCCCCGTCTGCTGGGCTCTGCGATCCATCTTTGACGCAATCGACGGGATCAATTCGCTCACTGAGCAGTTCGGAAAGGTCACCACAAGTATCGACAAACTCGACGCCTTGCAGCCGAAATTGCTGGCACTGATACCGCCCCAGATCGCCAGCCAGCAGACCAACCGTGACCTGATATTGTCCAGCCACGCAATCCAGGCAGGGATCCTGGACCAGACGGCCGCAGCGATCGACAACGCGACCGCTATGGGCGAGGCCTTCGATACCGCCAAAAACGACGATTCCTTCTATCTACCGCCGGAAGCCTTCGACAACCCCGACTTCAAGCGTGGCCTGAAGCTGTTTCTCTCACCGGACGGCAAGGCCGCCCGCATGATCATCACCCACGAAGGCGAACCCGCGGGCCCCGAGGCCATCGCGAACGTCGACGCGATCAAACAGGCGGCCAAGGAAGCTTTGAAGGCCACCCCGCTGGCCGGGGCAAAGATCTATCTCGCCGGTACCGCAGCGACCTACAAGGACATCCAGGACGGCGCCAAATATGATCTACTGATCGCCGCGATCGCCGCGCTCAGCCTCATCTTGCTCGTCATCATGATGATTACGCGAAGTTTGGTCGCAGCCCTCGTCATCGTCGGCACCGTCGCCGTGTCGTTGGGAACCGCATTTGGCATGTCTGTCCTGCTGTGGCAATACATTCTTGGTATTCAGCTGTATTGGGTTGTGCTGGCCCTGGCGATCATCGTGCTCTTGGGGGTGGGATCGGACTACAACCTGCTGCTGATCTCCCGGTTCAAAGAGGAACGCGACGCGGGCTTGCAGACCGGCATCATCCGCGCCATGGGCAGCACCGGTGGAGTCGTGACCGCCGCCGGCCTGGTGTTCGCCGCCACCATGGCCACCTTCATGTTCAGCGATTTGATGGTGCTCGCCCAGGTAGGAACCACCATCGCGCTCGGCTTGCTGTTTGACACTCTGCTGGTGCGCGCATTCTTGACTCCGTCGATTGCCGCGCTGCTCGGGCGCTGGTTCTGGTGGCCGCAACGGGTGCGTCCCCGCCCGTCCAGCCAGATGCTGCGGCCCTACGGATCGAGGCCCCTGGTTCGTGCACTTCTTCACGGGCAACCGAAAGACGTTGGCTGACTTCCTAGTTGCCGATTCCGGCCGGCCAGGCACTCCGGGGGCACATTTTTTTGGGGGGGCTCTTACCCCGAGATGTGGGTGACGGTGTTGCGGCCGGTTTGTTTGGCTCGGTACATCGCGGTGTCGGCGCGGGCAGTGATCGAGTCGGCGGATTCACCGGGGGTGGAGATGGTGGCACCGATGCTCAGGGTCGCGTGGATGGTCTGGCCGTCCTGGTTGATCGGTTCAGCGGCGTGACGACGGATCTTTTCGGCGATGTCGGCGACCTCGTCGATATTGTGGACATCGGGGAGCAGAACCAGCATTTCGTCCCCTCCGGTGCGACCTACGATGTCCCCTTTTCGCACGCAGCTGCGGATGCGGTCGGCCATTGTTGTGAGTACGACGTCGCCGGCGGCGTGCCCATGGGTGTCGTTGATGGCTTTGAACTGATCTATGTCGCAGAACAGCAGACCTAGGTGCGGCCCGGGGTCTCGTGAGTCGTCGACCAGTGCCGCCCGCAGCCGGGCGATGGTCTCGCCGCGGTTGGCCAGCCCGGTGAGTGTGTCAAACCGGGCCAACACTTGCAGCTGGCGCTCCGCCTCGACCAGGTCGTCGACCAGACGCAGCGCCATCAACATCCCATCGATGTCGCCCGCGGCATTGATGTAGGGCTTGCAGTGCCCATCGACCCAGTGATAGTTGCCGTCTGCGGTGCGAACTCGGAACCGGGTGACCACCGAGCTGCCGGGGGTGATCTCGCCCTGGGCGGCTTCCACCCGATCGACGTCGTCGGGGTGGATACGCTGGCTGAAGTCCGAGCCGACCCACTGCGGGGGTGAGTCGCCGAACGCGGTCTGTACCGACGGCGAGACCCATGCCACCTCGGTGCCCTGCAGGTGAAGAATGGTGGAGGCGTTCAGGAGAACGACAACGTCGACCAGATTCTCGGCCAGGATGCGGTAGCGGGCCTCCGCCTCAGCGCGCTGACGGCTGACCCGTTCCTTCTCGATGAGCAGTCTCTGTTCACGCTGACTGAGATAGAACGTGACCACGCCAAGCGCGGCGGTGCTGATCAGCACCGCGAAGACCAACGCCTCCTCCTCGCCCGTACCGAGGGTCAGGAACGCCCGGTGCGTCAATCCCTGCAGGACGGGAAGCCCGGCCAGGGCAGCACCCAGCCGGAACAATGTCGTGCGGTCGGGTCGGGCCAGCAGCCAGGCCAGTGGATTGCGATCGGGGCGCGTGACTACCGTCGCGGCGACCAGCAGAAGCAAGCTCAAGGCCGTCGAGATTCCCATCCCGGTTGACCGGGTAACAGCTACTAACGAGACGACGTCGAACAGGTAGGCCGCGACGGCAACTGACGGCAGGACCATCGCCGCTGCCAGGGTCAGGGGCCACACCACCCGGGCCCACCGCAGATCCAGGCGGGTCAGCCCAACGCCGATCGACAACAGCAGAATCGACGTCGCCGTGCGCGGGCTGGGACGCCCCGGCCAGGTTTCTTGCAGCTCGCCCACCATGCCGGAGAACCACACATCGTCCAGGCCGAACGACCGCCCCGTCGCGTACTCGGCGAGGAACACCACCGCCAGGACGCCTACCACAGCGGCCGCACCGCAACCTGCCCATATTCGCGCCTGTGACGGGTGCCCCGACTGCACCAGGAGGGCCACCCCGAGCGCAGCCAGCAGACCAGCACTCCACGGGGTCATATGCGGCCAGACCGGCAATATCTGCGTCAACTCCCCGACACCGGTGGCCCAGCCCAGCCAGACCATCGCGGCGACCACCAACACCACTGCGACGGCGGCGCGCCCGCTCCGGGCCAGGACCGCACGCAGTCGTCTTTCAGAGCTGGTGTTCTCCATCAACATCCTCTCCAGCTCTACCGTGGCGCGGTCGTCTTGGGCGTCCTTGCCGACGCATGGGCGCCGGCTCGGCGCCCCGAGAAGACGCAGTCCGAAATCGACAACCCGCTCACATACGAATTCGTGCAGATACCGGTCGCTGTCCGGCCGGCGGCATACAGGCCCGGGATGGGGTTGCCCTCGGCTGTCGTGACGGCACCCGTTTCCTCGTCGACGATCACTCCTCCGAGGGTCATCATCGGACAGGGGTAGGTCGTGCTCGTCCGGGCCGAGATGTCCAGCAGCGTGTACGGGCCGTCTCCGATTCGTCTTCTGAAGTCGGCGAACTTTCCCATCTGGTCAGGGAGTCCGTCGTCGATCGCGGCGTTGTGTGCGGCGACCGTCTCCGTCAGGCCTTCCGGATCGACGCCGGCGCGCCTGGCAACCTCGGCAAGGGTCTTGGCGCGTACCCGGCGCGTATGAAATAGGGCCATGGTTTGCAGGACGTGGAACCACAACGACTGGCGCGGCAGCTGAGAATATGCTTCCCGCATCAGGGCAGCGTCGGCAAGAATCCAGCCTCGCCCGCCGTGCTCTGTGACCATCGCACGGCCGAGTGCGGCGCCGTAGCGGGACTCGTCGATCATGCGTCGGCCGTGGGCGTCTATGACGATCGCACTGAGAACGACGCTCGGCGGTGCGATGAACCGCCAGACGGAGACGTTGTCGAGTCGCTCGGCGACGGCTCCCGCTTCTACGAGCATCTCGATGCCGCTGCCGTCATCGCCAGTGGTGCCGAGCGCAAGTCCGCCTTTGAACTGCGGTGCATGCGTGGCCAGCATGTCGGTGTTGGCGATGTAGCCTCCTGCGCAGACAATGACCCCTCGTCTGGCCCTAATGTGGATTCGGCGACCGAACTTCTTCTCCAGGCGGTCTAGGCGCCGCTCCATCTGGGCGCGCAGCGGTGGGAGGTATATCCCGGGTTTGGCGGCGAGCGCGGCCATGCGCCCGAAACGGCGGCGGACATGTGCGGGTGCGTCGGCAAGTGTCACCGCCTCCACCCCGGTCGCTTCTCCGTCCTCAAGGAGTAGGCGGGTCACGCGGGTGTGGGGTTGAAACCGAACGCCGGCACGTGCGGCTGACTTGGCCAGGGGCGCGTAGAGCTTCTTCCCGGATGCGCCTTTGCCTTTGACGCGATGCCCCCGCTGGACAGGTGGCGTCACGTCCCGGAACTCTCCGGAGCATTCGCTTCCCGAGTAGTAGAGGTAATACCGATTGTTCGGGTAGGACGTCTTGTACGGACAGACTGTCGAATCGAAGGGCACTCCCTGGTCGGCCAGCCAATCGATCATCGACGGGCTGTCGTCGACGAAGCGTTGCAGAGTCTCTGGTTTGACCGAATCGCCGACCTCCTGGCGGAGATAGGCGAGCATGCCCTCCGGGGTGTCATCGACGCCGGCCTGGCGCTGGACAAAGGTGCCGCTGCCGGCGTAGATGATGCCGCCAGAAAGGGCTGTTGCCCCGCCGCCATTGAATCGGTCTACGACCAGAACGTCGGCCCCGGATTCCCTTGCTTGCAGTGCAGCGCATGCGCCTGCGGCGCCGAAACCCACAACGAGAACGTCGGTGGTGAGCTCGGTGTCCGGAGGCGGGGAAGCGTCGGAATCGACATGGGATGGGTAGTTTCTTCGCCTCATCATCGTCCGACATCCTAGGGAGCTTCGGATGTTGCTGCAGGTCGACCTGGTCATCGCAGCGCCGGCGCCGGGCATCCGCCGCCCGACGGTGCTGGCCGTGTGAGGATAGATCCGTCTTGAGATACTGCCGGGGAAGCCGGAAGAGCCGAGAGGAAGCATGCCATGCCCATCGCAACCCCCGAGGTCTACGCCGAGATGCTGAGTCGTGCCAAGGAGCACTCCTTCGCATTCCCCGCTGTCAACTGCACGTCCTCGGAAACCATCAACGCCGCGCTCAAGGGGTTCGCTGACGCGGGCAGCGACGGCATAATCCAGTTTTCCACCGGGGGCGCTGAATTCGGTTCCGGCCTGGGCGTCAAAGATATGGTCACCGGCGCGGTGGGGCTGGCTGAGTTCGCCCATATTGTCGCCGAGAAGTACCCGGTCACCGTCGCGCTACACACCGACCATTGCCCGAAGGACAAGTTGGACACCTACGTCCGGCCGCTGCTGGCGATCTCCTCCGAGCGAGTGAGCGCGGGTCTCAACCCGTTGTTTCAGTCACACATGTGGGACGGCTCTGCGGTGCCGATCGACGAGAACCTGTCGATCGCACAGGAGCTGTTGAAGTCCGCTGCCGCCGCCAAGATCATTCTCGAGATCGAGATCGGCGTGGTGGGTGGTGAAGAGGACGGGGTCGAGGCGGAGATCAACGAGAAGCTGTATACCTCTCCCGAGGACTTCGAGAAGACTATCGACGCCCTGGGCGCGGGTGAGCGAGGCAAGTACTTGCTGGCCGCGACCTTTGGCAACGTTCACGGTGTCTACAAGCCGGGTAACGTCGTGCTCAAGCCCGGGGTGCTGGCCGAGGGGCAGAAGGTGGCGGCGGCGAAGCTGAACCTGCCTGAGGGCTCCAAGCCCTTCGACTTCGTTTTTCACGGCGGTTCGGGCTCGCTCAAGTCCGATATCGAGGACTCTTTGAAGTACGGCGTAGTCAAAATGAACGTCGACACCGATATGCAGTACGCATTCAGCCGCCAGATCGCCGGCCACTTCTTCTCCAACTACGACGGCGTACTCAAGGTCGACGGCGAGGTGGGCAACAAGAAGGCCTACGACCCGCGCAGCTACCTGAAGAAGGCTGAGGTCGGCATGGTCGACCGGGTCATCGAGGCGTGCAACGACCTGCACAGTGCGGGCCGCAGCGTCAACGGCTAACTGGCCGGCGCCTGGCAGATCTTCCACTGGTCGTCGCGGAACTCCAGATCGAAGCTTCGTGTTGAACGGGTCTGCGGTGCGTAGGCCATGAAGGTCGTGACGTTGGCCTCGGCGTGATCGCCGTTGATCACCACCTGGTCGATGCTGGCCACCACCGGGTACTGCTTGGCGGCGGCCACTCGCGCGTGAGTGTCGGACCAGGCTTTCTCGTTGTAGCGGACGTAGTTGTCGCGGGTAGCCCCGCAGGTGATGCCGCGCAGCGTCGACAGGTCGCCGTTCTGCACCGCGATGTCGAAGTTCTCGATCGTGGTTCGGACCAGCTCATCCTGGGACACCGCAGGAGAGGAGGTGCGGGTCAGGAGAAACGTGCCGAGGGTCGCAATGGCCGCTAGCGCCGCGATAACCAGCACTATGGCAGTCGCCCAGCCCCAGTTGCGTCTCGTGAAGCGCGGCTGTGAGACTTCGCCACTTGGCGGAATCATCTGTGGGGCAACAGGTTTGTCGGCAGCGAACCCCTCGGCCTGAGCGTCATCGGGCGCCGAGAACACTTCGGTATCCGGGTCCGCGGGCCGCTTGATGATCTGGGTGGATCCCGCATCGAATCCAGACGGCGCGGTGTACCGCCGCTGGCCGGGTTGCTCGGCCGGATCCTCGGCATGGGGGTCAGCGGGGGCCATGACCTCGGTGGCCGGTTCCTGCTCTGCTTCAGGTTCGGGCAGTATCTCGGTTTCGGCGTCCGGGCTTCGGAGATGCGCCTCGGTCTCGGATGTCTCCTCGGTCTCGGATGCCGCCTCGGTCTCGGATGTCTCAGCCGGCTCGGGAGTTTTCGGACTGGGGGCTTCCGGAGGCGGGGCCGCGGCGAGCTCGTTGTCCTTGTCGTGGGTCTCGTCCGGCTGGCTAGGCCCTGTGGGGTTCGACATCCCTGCTCAATCCTCCCTGGTCCTTCCCTAACTAACGGACGCTACGGCCGAAGCTTAACCATCCGCTGTGACGGGCACCCGTGGCCGCACGGCACAATGGGGCCTATGACTCAGATGGGCGATCTCCTCGGACCGGAACCTGTGTTGCTACCTGGTGATCCGATCGCCGAGGCGGAATTGGATGCAGGCGAGACCCCGTCCATCGTGGCCGCGGCGCATCCATCGGCCTCGATCGCTTGGGCGCTGCTCGCCGAAGAGGCGCTCGACGAAGACAAGGCGGTCACCGCCTACGCCTACGCCCGCACCGGTTATCACCGTGGGCTGGATCAACTTCGTCGCAGCGGCTGGAAGGGTTTCGGTCCGGTGCCCTTCTTCCACCCGCCCAACCGGGGCTTCCTGCGATGTGTCGCGGCGCTGGCCGGTGCCGCCGACGCGATTGGAGAGGTCGAGGAGTACCAGCGTTGCCTGGATCTGCTTGACGACTGCGATCCGTTTGCCCGCGCGGAGCTCGGACTATCCTGAATCCGGCTACCGGCTACCGGCTACCGGCTACCGGCTGTCGCTTTCGCACGTGCAGTCGGCGGCGGACTCAGGCGGTTCCACCTGAACCGTGGAGTGGTCAAGGCCGTGTGCGGTGAGCACTGCACGGGCGTCGTCGAGTACCAGCGCCGAGTTCCGTGTGCTGGTCAGGTGAGCGGTGACCATGTCCTTGCCCGGCACCAGAGTCCATACATGCAGGTCGTGCACCTCGCTGACGCCCTCGACGCTGCCGAGCGCTGTTCGCAGATCGTCTACGTCGATATGGCTGGGTGAGGCCTCGGACAGGATGCGCAGCGCGGCCCTGGCCAGCGCTATGGCGCGGGGCAGCACCCACAGCGCAACCAGCACGGCGACCACGACGTCGGCGTAGGGCCACCCCGTGGTGACCGTGATGATGCCGGCGATCAGGACTCCGACGCTGCCGAGGGTGTCGGCGACGACCTCCATGTAGGCGCCTTTGACCGCGAGGCTTGATTCTGAGTGGGAGCGCAGCAGGAGCACGACCACCGCGTTGGCGAGCAGGCCCGCCAGTGCGACCACGATCATCGGTACCCCGGGAACATGGGGAGTGTCGTGTAACCGCTGGAACGCCTCGTACAGGATGAATCCCGCCACTCCGAGCAGCAGCACCGCGTTGCCCACGGCGGTGAAGACTTCGGCGCGGTGCCAACCGTAGGTGCGCGATGGCGACGCGCTGCCCCGCCGGGCGAGCAGCACCGCGGTTAGCCCCATGAATATGGCCACCAGATCGGTCAGCATGTGGCCGGCGTCGGCGAGCAGCGCGATGGAATTGATCGCCAGAGCTGTGGTCAGTTCGACGATGAAGAAGATGGTGAGGATGCCCGCCGCGATCAGCATTCGGGATACGCGGGCATCGGCGTTCCCGTGATCGTGTCCCGCACCCATGGAATAAAATATATGCAGAGAGTCGCATATATTACAAGTCGCCGCCCGTTTCCGGGGATGGCGCGTGACTGGGGAGTATCACCCTCACAGCCAAGCCGACCAGAACCTGGTGAGCTGACTCCCGAAAGCCGACAGTGTGGCCTGCACCCCCGACAGGTCGAAAAGCCAATACACCGCCGAAAAGAACCATTGATTGAGTGGCGGCGATATCAGCAGAATCAGCAGGATGAAAAAGCCCCACTGCTTGCCGGGCTGCAGCGCTCGCTGGGTCTCGGCGCTCAGATGCGGCTCCAGCGCTCCGTAGCCGTCCAGTCCGGGAATGGGCAGCATGTTGAGTAGGAACGCGGTGATCTGCAGGAAGGCCAGGAAAGCCACGCCGGCCCAGAACACCGAGTGGGCCGGGTCGTACAACAGCCGGGTCAGTGTGAGCAGCAGTATTGCGAACCCTAGGTTGACGGCCGGGCCCGCGAGGCTGACCAGCGTCTTTTGCCGTTTTGTCATGAACGCGGTCTGGACGTAGACCGCCCCGCCGGGCAGGCCGATTCCGCCTAGTGCGATGAGCAGCACCGGTAGGCCGAGTGACAGCAGTGGATGCGAATACTTCAGCGGGTTGAGGGTGAGGTATCCGCGGATGGCGACGTCGTGGTCACCGAACCGCCACGCGCTGTAGGCATGGCCGAACTCGTGCAGGCACAGCGACACCAGCCACCCGAAGATGACGAACACGAAGACGCCGAGGTAGGCCATCGGCTGGACGCTTTGCGCCGAGAACCATGCGATGGCTCCGCCGAGCGCGGTGAGCGCGACAATGGCCAGGAACACCGGGCTGGGGCTCACCGACTGGCGCAGCGGGTGAATGCTCACTTCGCGAGGCTATCCGGGGATGTCATCGGCCCACGCGCAGCCAGCCCTCGGTATGGCGGTAGAACGTGGAGCGCCGGATTGGTCGCGGCGCCAGTTTCCCGTCTCGGACGACTTGCGCGCCAGTGGTGCCCAGCTGGGCGGCTCGTCCCGGCACCCAGCGTCGGGGTCGCAACCGACCGGAGACGATGCGGGCGCGAAGCCCGGGCATCGCGGTGGTCGGCTCTATCTGCACTCCGGCCACGGAACCGTCGAACAGCAGTGAATCGTCGACTACCGCCTCGCCGCGAATCATGCCGGCCCCCTCGGGCGGCAGCCACCGGGCCGTTCGGGTGACGACGCTGCCGGTCTCGTCGCGGATGAGCGGAACCCGGGTTGCCGCGCCCCCGCGGGCGCGCCACCCCAGCCACCGCCGGGTCGCATGGGCCACCTCGATGTCGAGGCGATCGGCGCGCAGCAACCGGGTCAGCACTGTGGCCAGGTCGGCATGTGAGCCGACCACGATGATGCGGCGGTAGCTGGTGAGTTGGTCAGCGTCGCAGTCGGAAGCGACGTCGGGCAGGACGACGGGCAGAGCGCCCAGCCCCCAGGGAACCCGGCGTCGGCCGAACAGCACAAGCGCGACTTGGGAGGCGTCCAATCTGCTCCTTGTAAACAGACGATGATCAGGTCGGATGTTAATCGGATAGGGTGGCTCACCGGCTGCCCAGGATTTGAGCGCAGTACGAGCACGAAGTGCCAAGGATGCCAAGGATACGAAGGATACTGCCATGCCGGCGATCGTCCTCATCGGCGCCCAGTGGGGTGACGAGGGCAAAGGTAAAGCGACCGACCTTCTCGGCGGTCGTGTCCAGTGGGTCGTTCGCTACCAGGGCGGTAACAACGCAGGCCACACTGTGGTGTTGCCGACGGGGGAGAATTTCGCTCTGCATCTGATTCCGTCGGGCATTTTGACCCCCGGCGTCACCAACGTCATCGGCAACGGGGTGGTGGTCGATCCCGAGGTGCTGCTCAACGAACTCCAGGGGCTCGAGGCGCGTCAGGTGGACACCGAAAAGCTGCTCATCTCGGCCGATGCCCACCTGTTGATGCCCTATCACGTGGAGATCGACAAGGTCGTCGAGCGCTACGCGGGCAGTAAGAAGATCGGTACCACCGGCCGCGGTATCGGGCCGTGCTATCAGGACAAGATTGCGCGCATCGGGATTCGGGTCGCCGATGTGCTCGATCCGCAGATCCTGGCCGAAAAGATCGAGGGCGCACTGGAATTCAAAAATCAGGTGCTGGTCAAGATCTACAACCGCAAGGCTCTGGATTCCGCTGAGGTTGTCGATGCGCTGCTGGCGCAGGCCGACGGGTTCGCCCACCGCATCGCCGACACCCGCCTGCTGCTCAACACAGCGCTCGAGCACGGGGAAACGGTGCTGTTGGAGGGATCCCAGGGCACCCTGCTCGATGTGGATCACGGCACGTATCCCTATGTGACATCGTCGAATCCGACCGCGGGTGGTGCATCTGTGGGGTCAGGTATCGGTCCGACGAAGATCACCACGGTGTTGGGGATTCTCAAGGCCTACACGACCCGCGTCGGGTCCGGCCCCTTCCCCACCGAGTTGTTCGATCAGAGCGGTGAGTACCTGGCCAAGACCGGTGGCGAGATCGGTGTGACCACGGGGCGGCGACGTCGCTGCGGCTGGTTTGACGCGGTGATCGCCCGCTACGCGACCAGGGTCAACGGCATCACCGACTACTTCCTCACCAAGCTCGATGTGCTGTCCAGCCTGGAGACCGTGCCGATATGTGTGGGCTACACGGTCGACGGTAAGCGCACCGACGAGATGCCGATGACCCAGACCGATATCGCTCGCGCCGAGCCGATCTTCGAGGAGATCCCCGGCTGGTGGGAAGATATCTCAGGGGCTCGCGAATTCGACGATCTGCCGGCCAAGGCCCGCGACTATGTGCTCCGGCTCGAAGATCTTGCCGGAGCTGATGTTTCGTGTATCGGTGTGGGTCCAGGGCGCGAGCAGACGATCGTCCGGCGAGATATCTTGGCCCCGAGGTGATCGACGACTCCAGGCCGGTTGATCCCGAATACGATCGTCGCGGCGGGTTCCCGAACTTCGAGGCGGCGCAGCCCGGCCCAGGCTTCGGGCGGTTCCTGACTGCGATGCGCCGCGCACAGGATCTCGCGGTGTCGGCCGATCCTGATCCCGATACCTGGGAGCGTGCCGCCCACCTCGCCGAGCAACTGGTTGAGCTGTTGGGACCGTTCGACGCGGCCGAGGGAGCCGGCCCCGCCAACCGCGTGCCCACCCTGCCCGGTACCGGCAGCCTGCTGATGCCGCCTTACAAGGTGGTCAGGTTCGAGCCCGACGGAGTCGAGCTGGACGTGACCTTCAGCCGGTTCTCGGTTGGCGGGAATTATGCCGTCCATGGGGGAGTGCTGCCGCTGCTGTTCGACGCGCTATTCGGCATGATGATTCACGCCGCCGGGCGCCCGATCAGCCGGACCGCCTTCCTGCATGTGGACTACCGTAACGTCACCCCGATCAACACGGCGTTGACCGCTCGGGGGTGGGTGCGTGAGACGCAAGGGCGCAAAGCTTTCGTCAACGCCGAATTGCGCGACCCAGAAGACAAGCTCCTGGCCGAGGCGAACGGGCTGATGATCCTGCTCCTTCCTGGCCAGGCGTAGCGGCATCGTCAGCTGCGCGGTCCCGAGCAGCGAATTTCGCCGGTCGAAGTTGTGTGACGGCTCCGCGTGCCACGATGAGGCGGTGACGCAATCGGCTGACCGCCACCTCCGCCATCTCAAGACACCTCGAGCTGCCGCCGTTGCCGGTGTGTTGTTCGCATTGTTGTTCGGTGCAGTGCTGGTGCTGATCCGTACTGCGCTGCCTGAAGCAGAGCCCCTCGGTTCGCAGTGGGTCGCCGGTTCGAGCGGGCGGTTACGGGTCGCCATCGTCCTGATGCCCTTCGCGGGCATCGCGTTTCTGTGGTTCATCGGCGTGGTGCGCGACGGGTTGGGCGCACTGGAGGACAAATTTTTCGCGACGGTGTTCATCGGCAGCGGGCTGTTGTTCCTCGGGATGATCTTTGTCTCCACCGCCGTCGGTGCCGGATTGCTTGCCAGTAGAGAGTTCCTCGTCGAGGGCGGGCAGCGCACCGAGGTCGCGGCCTTCGGGCAGGCACTGCTGACTGCGCTGAGCAATACCTATTCGCTGCGGATGGCCGCGGTGTTCATGATCTCGCTGGCCACCATCTGGTTGCGGACCGCTCTGATGCCCCGCTGGCTGGTCGTGGTTTCCTACCTTGCCGCGCTGTGCCTGCTCGTGGCCAGCGACACCACGCCGTGGATCACCGTGGCCTTTCCGGTGTGGGTGCTGGTGGTCAGCGTGCTGATACTGGTGCGCGGCGGGGTGATCGATCTGCCCGGCGATGGCGGTGGGCGCAGTCCCCGGTCGGACTGAGTGCCTGCGCGACCGGCTGTGCACAATCGGCGACCTACCGCGAACGGCCGGGTACCCTCGCCGCCATGCGCACCGTTGAGGTCTTCGCCGATGTCCTGTGCCCGTTCACCCACGTCGGGCTGCGCACTCTGGTCGATCGGCGGAGCAACCGCGGGCTTGCCGAACCGCGCCTGCGTATCCGGGCCTGGCCGCTTGAGCTGATCAACGGCAAGCCGCTCGACTCGCACCACGTCGGCGCGGAGATCTTGGCCTTACGCGCGTCTGTATGCCCCGAGCTCTTCGCGGGCTTCTCCGTCGACACCTTCCCCGGTACCTCGATGGCCGCCTTCGCGCTGACGGCTGCGGCGGACCGCGTCGGTGATCCCGTGCTGATCGAGGAGGTCGGTATGGCGCTGCGCAGCGCAGTGTTCGAGGAGGGACTCGACGTCGGACGGTCCGAGGTCGTCGAGCCGATCGCGGGCCGCTTCGGCCTCGAACCCCTCGATGCCGAGACCACGTCCGCGATGGTCCGCGCCGACTGGGACGAGGGGCGGACTCGCGGCGTGATGGGCTCGCCACATTTCTTCACTGGCGACGGCGGGAGCTGGTTTTGCCCCGGACTCGATATCAGCCGCGACAACCTCGGCAATTTCGTCATCGCTTGGAAACAGGGCACGGAGGCGTTCGTTGAAAGTGCCTTCGGCTGAGCCCAACCGTTGCTTGTCCTCAGCAGTGGACTACTCGGCTTAGGGACTACTCGGCTTAGGGATAGGGACATGAACTCGGCGATCAGCGTGCTGCGCGGTGTCGACCGCCCCCTCGGCTGCCATGGTCCCCGTTCGGTGGCGCCGGCCACCAGATCCTCGGTCCGATGACGGTGAACAATGCCGGGATGATCACCGTGCGTACGACGAAGGTGTCCAACAGGATGCCCAGCCCGACGATGATGCCCAACTGGGTGAGCACGATGAGAGGAAGTACGCCCAGCACGCAGAACACTGAAGCTAATACGATGCCTGCGCTGCTGATCACCGCGCCGGTCGCCGAGACTGCTCTGATGATGCCGTCGCGGGTCCCGTGCTCTGGTGTCTCCTCGCGGGCTCGGGTCACCAGGAAGATCGTGTAGTCCACGCCGAGCGCCACCAGGAAAAGGAACGCGAACAGCGGGGCCGTGTTGTCCAATGCTGGGAAACCGAACACATGCACGCTCGCCCAACCGCCCACTCCGAGGGCGGCCAGCGCGCTCAAGACCGTCACGGCCACCAGGACCAGCGGAGCCAGTGCCGAGCGCAGCAGCACGTAGAGCACCAGCAGAACCACGGCGAGGATGGCAGGAACCACCGCCGCGCGGTCGTGTCCAGCGGCTACAGCCGCGTCCCTCGCTTTTGCGTCCGAACCTCCGACGAGGCTCTCGGCATCGACCCGATGGACCGAATGACGCAGTGCATCAACTGTTTCGAAAGCGTCATCGGATGCCGGGGCAGCGGCGATGATGACTGACCACTGGCTCAGTCCGTTCGCCGCGGTTCCTGCCGGCATCACCGATACAACTCCGGGAGTGCCTTCGATCGCTGGCAGCACTTCGCCGGCGCGGTCGGTTGAGGCGATCACTCGGGTGGGATCGGTGAGTCCACTGGGGAAGTGCGCCGCCAACGTGTTGTAGCCGTTGACCGATTCAGCCTGAACGCGAAACTGCTCAGTCTGTGACAGGCCGAGTGGGGTGCTGAGCAGTCCGGCGCACAGCAGCGTCAGCGCACCGATCGAGACGACCGAGACCCGGGCGGGATGTTGCGCCACGGCGGTGGCGACCCGATGCCAGATCCCGCTGTCGGTGAGGGCCCTGTCCCCTACGTGTGGGATGAACGGCCAGAACAGCTTCCGGCCGAATAGGCCGAGTATCGGGGGCAGTACCAGCAGCACGAACACTGCGGCGACCACCAGGCCTGAGGCCGCCTGGACGCCGAGGCTGCGGGTACTCGGCGAGGACGCCAGGAGCAACGTCAGCAGAGCCAGCACCACGGTAGCGTTGCTCGCGATGATGGCCGGGCCGGCGCGGCGCGTGGCCGTATTCAAGGCGTCCTGATGGGACTGGGCACGCGCCAGCTCCTCTCGGTACCGAGAGATCAGTAGCAACGCGTAGTTGGTGCCGGCGCCGAAGACCAGAACACTGGTGATTCCTGATGTCGATCCGTCCGGCGTCATGCCTACGGCCTGGGCTGCTGCTGAGCCGACGACGGCGGCGACCCGGTCTGCGAAGCCAATCACCAGCAGCGGCGCCAGCCACAGCACAGGGGAGCGGTAGGTGACGATGAGCAGCAGTGCAACCACTGCTGCGGTGACGATCAGCAGCGTCACGTTCGCACCGGAGAACGAGTCGGCGATGTCTGCGCCGAAGGCCGGTCCACCGGTGACCTCGGCCCGCAGATCATCGGGCAGCCCCTCGGATGCGGCTGCACGGAGTGCCTTGACCTTGTCGTTGAGCGCGAACCCGGATAGGTCTGCTTGCAGCGGCACTACCGCGATCGCGGCCTGTCGGTCCTCGGAAACCTGGGTGGGCGGTCCTGGTTGGCCGGCGACGTTCAGCATGCGTTGGCGAGCCTGATCGGCTGCGGCGAGGTCGGCCGAGGTCAACGCAGCGGCGTCGCCGCGGCTGACCACCAGGATCACGGGGACTAGGTCACCGCCGGGAAACTGGGCGCGAACGGCGTCGGCGCGGGCCGATTCAGCGCTCGGCGGTACCGGCACCGGCGACTGTTCAGCCGAGTCACCGCCGCCGAGTAGTCCGATCAACGTCCCCGACGCGGCGACGATCACGAGCGCGAGTATCCACGAGAAGCGGCGCACCATGTCCTGAATATTTCAGATCATTGACCGTTAGTGGGCATCTCCGGTGCGGCGATCACCTGCGTGACGGTGGCCTCGCCGCCGCGCACCGGGTTTTGGGTGCACTCACCGACGCAATTGGCGCCTCCAGATTGCGACTCGCCAGCACGGCTGCGCATGGCGCAACTCTTTGCGCCGACGCTTCTGGCAGGGTAGACGATCGATGAGTGACACGACAGATGACGAGCCGATGACTGAGCAGACGGCGTCGCCTGCAACTGGTTCAGCAGTGGTGATGCTGCTTGGTGCCGGGGAACGCAGTCGTGAGCTGGCTCTGGCCTTTCAGCGTCTCGGTGCCACGGTGATCGCTGCCGACCGGTATGCCAATGCGCCCGCGCATGCTGTCGCCGACCGGGCGGCCGTGGTCACGATGACCGATGCGGATGCGCTCACTGAGCTGATTGACACGGAGAAGCCTGACTATGTGGTGGCCGAGGCAGGTGCGGTCGCTACAGATGCGCTGATCACGATCGCCGAGCGCGGCGACGTGGAGGTGTTTCCGACCCCGCGCAGCACCCGTCTGTCACTGGACGGTGAGGGGCTGCGTCGGCTAGCGGCCGACGAACTGGGATTGCCTACCTTCCCGTTCTGGTTTGCCAGTTCAGCTGCGGAGCTCTCCGCGATCGCGCAGCACGCGGGTTTTCCTCTCGTCGTCAAGCCGGTTGCAGCGGCACCCGGGGAGGGCGAATCGGTACTGCTGCGGTCCGAGGACATCGAGGCTGCTTGGCGCCGCGCAGTCGCCGGTGGCCAGCTCAGCCTGCACCGTGTCATCGCGGAGACGGTGGTCGAGGTTGATGTCGAGGTGACGCTGTTGACCGTGCGCACCACCGGCCCCGCTGGCGCGGTTGTGCATTTCTGCGAGCCGATCGGTCATCACCAGCCCGACGGCGTCGTCCTGGAATCCTGGCAGCCTCAGCAGCTCTCGCCGGCGGCGCTGGATGCGGCGAAGTCGATCGCCGCCCGCATCGTCAACTCACTGGGTGGCCGCGGTGTGTTCAGTGTGGAGCTGTTGGTACGCGGAGACGAGGTGTACTTTGCCGACGTTCGGCCCCGGCCTCATGACAGTGGGCTGGTGACCATGCGCTCGCAGCGGCTCTCGGAGTTCGAGCTGCATGCCCGCGCCGTCCTTGGGCTTCCCGTGGACACCATCATGATCTCGCCGGGGGCTGCCGAAGTCAGTTACGCCTCGGCGTCGGGAGGCGTCGAGGCGACGCAGGCTGAGGTGCGCCTCGTGCTGGCGGACGCGCTCGCCGTCGCCGAGAGCGACGTGCGGCTCTGCTCACCATCCGGATCGGCCGGTGCTCGGCGCTGGTTCGCCCTTTCGATGGCCACCGCACCGGATCCGATCCTCGCGCGCGACCGGGCTCGCCGGGTCGCCACGGCCCTGCGCAGGCTCCGATGACGAAAGGCTCTGATTCATCGCCGTCTGATTCATCCTCGGCCGGCCCGACCGCCGCCCCGTTTTTGATCGCGCTCACGATAGCCATGGCCGTCGTGGGTGCGACCTGGTTGTTCAACGCGTTCTCCAGTGACGAACTCACCGGCGAGCAGCGGATCTGGCTTGCCGTCGTGGCGCAGAATGACGCGCTCCAACGGCAGGATTACGCCGAATTTCGGGAGCATACCTGCCAAGACCAGCAGGAGTCTGAATCAGAAATTGTTGCCCAACACAGTGATTCGGTAGCACGACGGGGTGAACGCTTCGTCGACGGGGTAACCGGCATAGCCGTCGACGGCGATCGGGCCACCGCCGAAGTCACCTATCACTTCAGTCAAAATCCCGAGGCCAAGGAGAAGGTCGAGATCCCCTTCGCGCGCCAGGACGGTACCTGGAAGGTCTGCTCGACCGGCCCCAATTAGCTGTGGGACACTCACGAACGTGAGTTATGCCGGAGATGTCACGCCTGAGCAAGCGTGGAAGTTGCTGAGCGAGAACCCCGAAGCTGTTCTGGTCGACTGTCGTACAGAGGCCGAATGGCGATTCGTCGGGGTGGCCGACATCTCCAGTTTGAACCGTGAGGTCGTCTACGTCGAGTGGAATCGCACCGACGGAGCACGCAACGACGCCTTCGTCGATGATCTTCTGGCTTCGGGGATCACACCGGACGGCGACGCAGTGGTGTTCCTGTGTCGCTCGGGCAACCGCTCTATTCCGGCCGCCGAAGCGGCCACCGCGGCGGGTATCGCGCCGTGCTACAACGTGCTGGACGGCTTTGAAGGCAGCCTCGACGAGCAGGGGCATCGCGGGGTCACGGGCTGGCGGGCCATCGGACTCCCATGGAGGCAATCGTGAGCAGTCACGACAAGAACGTTCCGTCGGTGCGGATACCGACGCAACTGCCCGACGCTGTCAGCCAGGCGACCATCGGCGTGCGCGGCGGGTTGCTGCGGTCCGGTTTCGAGGAAACCGCTGAGGCGCTGTATCTGACGTCGGGTTACGTCTACAAGACCGCGGCCGAAGCTGAGAAGGCGTTCTCTGGCGAGCTCGACCGCTATGTCTACTCGCGCTACGGCAACCCGACCATCTCGATGTTCGAAGAGCGGCTGCGGCTGATTGAGGGTGCGCCTGCCTGCTTCGCGACCTCCACCGGGATGGCGGCGGTGTTCACGTCGTTGGGTGCGTTATTGGCTACCGGCGACCGGTTGGTCGCAGCGCGCAGCCTGTTCGGGTCGTGCTTCGTGGTGTGCAACGAGATCCTCCCGCGTTGGGGCGTGGAGACGGTGTTCGTCGACGGCAATGACCTTTCCCAATGGGAGGAGGCGCTGTCGGTGCCCACCCAGGCGGTGTTCTTCGAGACCCCGTCGAATCCGATGCAAGAGCTGGTGGACATCGCCGCGGTATGCGACCTGGCGCATGCAGCCGGGGCGAAGGTGGTGTTGGACAACGTCTTCGCGACACCAATTCTGCAACAGGGTTTCCCGCTGGGCGCCGATGTCGTTGTCTATTCGGGCACCAAACACATCGACGGTCAGGGCCGGGTCCTCGGCGGGGCGATACTCGGCAGCCAGCAGTACATCGACGAGCCCGTGCAGAAGCTGATGCGGCACACCGGTCCAGCGCTCAGTCCGTTCAACGCGTGGACTCTGCTGAAGGGTCTCGAGACCCTGGAACTGCGGGTGCAGCACCAGAATTCGTCAGCGCTCAAGATCGCAGAGTTCCTCGAATCCAACTCTTCGGTACGGCAGATGCGTTACCCGTTCTTGGAGTCGCACCCGCAGTACGACCTAGCCAAACGTCAGATGGCCGGCGGCGGCACCGTGGTCACCTTCGAGCTAGACGCCCCGCAAGGTCGCGCCAAAGAGCGTGCGTTCGAAGTGTTGGACAAGGTGCAGATCATCGATATCTCGAACAATCTGGGGGATTCTAAATCGCTGATCACCCATCCAGCCACGACGACGCATCGGGCGATGGGCCCGGAGGGCCGGGCTGCGATCGGGTTGGGCGATGGCGTAGTTCGGATCTCGGTGGGGCTGGAAGGAACCGAGGATCTGATCGCCGACCTAGACCGGGCACTGGCTTAGGTGCTGTAAGTGTCGAAGCGCTCAGCGGCCAAGAGGGCCCGTCGCAGGAAACGGCAGGCCGTCCGCGATCAGACGTGGATTCCAGCATCGGTGAGCGAGCACCTTGAAGGTCAGTTCGAAATCGCTGGTGAACTAAAGGAATTCGACCGGCGTCTGACAGCACGTGGCTGGACCGTTTCCGAGGATGACGACGATGAAGAGGGAGTTGCCTGGTATTGGCCGCCCGCAGTCGCCGAAGTTGAGGACGATACGGAACAGGTGACGGCGACGGTAGTTCTGCTCACCCCGGATGACGAGGGAGAGATCGCACACGTGGTATTCGTGGGCACCTCGCTCGACTACCAGTTCGGCTTTGAGGAGCTGTTCGACAACATCGACGTTGTCGAGTCCTACCGCATAGGTGAACCGCTGCCGCAATTCCCTTAGTTGTGAGTGTCCGGTGGTTCGACAACTCCCCGTGCGGACTGCGCGCGTTGCTCGTAGCTGTCGCGCGCGGAGCGGTCGACGTCGAGGAATACTGTGTCGTTGCCCATCTTGTGGGAGAGCCAGCGCCTCGCCTTGGGCGTGAGGGTGGGGGTGATAGCACTAACGAATCGCAGCGCGGGTGGGACCGATACCAGCGTGGTCGGTTTGTCGAGCACCTTGACGACTGCCGCGGCAATGTCCGCAGGTTCCACCGGTTTCTGGGCGGCTGTTGTGTGGGTGCCCGCGATGAGGTCGGTGTTGGTGAACGTCGGCATCACGCAACTGACATCGACGCCCTGGGGGGCGAATTCGTCGGCCATCGCGGTCGTCAAACCGACCACGGCGAACTTCGTCCCGGCGTACACGATCTGGCCGGGCAGGGCGATCATTCCTGCCAGCGATGCGATGTTGACGATGTGACCGCTTCGTCGTGCCGCCATCTCTGGCAGGACGAGCTGACATCCGGTGAGCATGCCGTAGAAGTTCACTTCGATCGCGGATCGAATCGACTGCTCGGATTGTTCGAGAAAGGGGCCCACGGGCATCACGCCGGCGTTGTTGATCAGCACGTCGATGTGGCCATGCCCGTCGGGGCGCGCCTTGTCGAGGAAGCTGGCGAAGGATTCGCGATCGGTGACGTCCAGCGGGTAGCCCGACACTTGTCCGAGTGCGCTGAGGCTCGCGACCGCTGATTCCTGCAAGGCCACTTCGCGGTCGCCGATGACGACGCGCGCTCCGCGCGTCAGGAGCGCTTTGGCGGTGGCGTAGCCAATGCCTCGTGCCGCGCCGGTGATAGCGATGGTCTTACCGCGAATGTTGTCCATGGGGTCGAACTTTACACATGTCAAGTTTGGGGTGAACGTTGTGGATTGAGTCGGTGCGCTGCGCATTGACATCGGGTCGCCGGCCGCCATCTGGGACGGATCAACGGCGTGTGAGTCACAGCTGTCACACCAGCCTCAGGGCGAAGGGGCGGCATGCGCATCCCGCCCCGAGTTGTTTTATGCTCCCGTGGTTATTCGGACTGAATCGGGGTCTGGCCGGACTGAATGGAGGTCTGGCGGCCCTCGAT
>JAHZKD010000151.1 GCA_022600605.1 Actinomycetes bacterium | reverse complement strand
CCGGACCCAAACGAACCCCGCGCACCGAGAAGCCGCGCGGTCGCCGCAAGACCGCGATCGGTTACGTGGTCAGCGACAAGATGCAGAAGACCATCGTCGTCGAGCTGGAAGATCGCAAGAGCCATCCGCTCTACGGCAAGATCATCCGGACCACCACCAAGGTCAAGGCGCACGACGAGAACGGCGATGCTGGTGTCGGCGACCGTGTTTCGCTGATGGAGACCCGGCCGCTCTCGGCGACCAAGCGCTGGCGTCTTGTCGAGATCCTCGAGAAGGCGAAGTAGGCCGGCGTTCTGGCACTATCCGCAAAGCCCTCGCACGCCCAACGGCGGCGAGGGCTTTCGCGCACGGTCTCGTCAGTGACTTGGCCGGCCTCGGCCGATGCGGCAGCCCGATCCGGTAGACGTCGCCAGCTTGGAGCTTCCAATCCGCAACGGTGTTGACTGTCAATCGACTTGGCGTCACTACCGGCTAAATGGGCTCCTCAGCCAACCCCGGCCACCGGCCCACTGTGGCCAATACCGGCGCCAACTGCACGTGCCGGGTGTAATCTCCGGGCGGTCGCTAACCGATCACCACGATGGAGGCGAGGTTGCCATGACGAAGGAATTCAACGGGTCGATCGAACTCGACATTCGCGATTCCGAACCCGACTGGGGCCCCTACGCAGCTCCGGAGGCGCAGCCGGACGCGCCCAACGTGCTGTACCTCGTGTGGGACGACGTCGGCATCGCGACGTGGGATTGCTTCGGTGGGCTCGTCGAGATGCCCGCGATGAGCCGGATCGCTGAACATGGCGTGCGGCTTTCGCAGTTCCACACCACCGCGTTGTGTTCACCGACCAGAGCCTCGTTGCTGACAGGCCGCAACGCCACGACGGTGGGGATGGCCGTCGTCGAAGAGTTCACCGAGGGCTTCCCCGGTATCAACGGGCGAATCCCCAACGACACCGCGTTGATCTCAGAGGTGCTCGGAGAGCAGGGCTACAGCACCTTTTGCGTGGGCAAGTGGCACCTGACACCGCTGGAGGAGTCCAATCTGGCGGCGTCCCGGCGGCACTGGCCGTTATCGCGTGGCTTCGACCGGTTCTACGGGTTCATGGGCGGCGAAACAGACCAGTGGTACCCCGAGTTGGTCTACGACGGTCACCCGGTGGAGGCGCCAGGTACTCCAGAGGAGGGCTATCACTTCTCCAAGGATATGGCCGACAAGACCATCGAGTTCATCCGCGATTCGACAATGATCGCCCCCGACAAGCCGTGGTTCTCCTATGTGTGCCCGGGGGCGGGGCATGCCCCCCACCATGCTCCCAAGGAATGGTCCGACCGCTACGCCGGGAAATTCGACATGGGTTACGAGCGCTACCGCGACATCGTCCTTGAGAACCAGAAGCGGATGGGCATTGTTCCGCCGGAAACTGAACTGTCCCCAGTCAATCCGTATCAGGACGCCCAGAGTTCGGAAGGGCAGGCCTGGCCCGACCAGGACACCGTGCGGCCGTGGGATTCGCTGAACGACGAGGAGAAGCGGCTTTTCGCTCGGATGGCCGAGGTCTTCGCCGGTTTCATGTCCTATACCGATGCCCAAATCGGCCGGATTCTGGACTATCTCGAAGAATCCGGTCAGCTCGACAACACCATCATCGTGGTGATCAGTGACAACGGTGCCAGCGGAGAGGGCGGGCCCAACGGGTCGGTCAACGAAGGAAAATTCTTCAACGGCTACATAGACACCGTCGAGGAGAGCATGCGGTTCTTCGACGAGTTGGGCGGACCGACGACGTACCCTCTTTATCCGATCGGCTGGGCGATGGCGTTCAACACGCCCTACAAGCTCTATAAGCGGTACGCCTCGCACGAGGGCGGAATCGCGGACGCGGCAATCATTTCATGGCCCTCCGGCATCGCCGCGCACGGTGAAATCCGGGACAACTACAGCAGCGTGTGCGACATCAGCCCGACCGTATACGACCTGCTGCAAATCGTGCCGCCGGCCACCGTGAAGGGCGTCGCGCAAAAACCGTTGGACGGTGTCAGTTTCAAAGTGGCCCTTGATAATCCGAATGCGCCCACCGGAAAAGAGACCCAGTTCTACACCATGTTGGGGACCAGGGGAATCTGGCACCAGGGCTGGTTCGCCAACGCCGTCCATGCGGCGGCCCCGTCGGGCTGGTCGCATTTCGATCAGGACCGATGGGAGCTCTACCACATCGCGTCGGACCGCAGCCAATGCCACGACCTGGCAGCCGAACATCCCGACAAGCTGGCCGAATTACAGGCGTTATGGTTCTCCGAAGCCCAGAAGTACAACGGTCTTCCGCTTTCCGACCTGAACATGATGGAGATGGTAGGTCGGTGGCGGCCGTCGCTAGTCGGTGAACGTTCCTCCTACGTCTACTACCCGCACACCGCGCCGGTCCCGACCGGTGGCTGCGTGAATATTTTGGGCCGTTCCTTCTCAGTGCTTGCCGAAGTCGACATAACCAGTCGGGATGTTGAGGGTGTGCTGTTGAAGCAGGGCGCCGGTCACGGCGGTTACGTGTTGTATGTCGAAGACGGTCGACTGCAGTTCGTGTACAACTTCTTCGGCGAGGAAGAGCAACGAGTGACCGCCCGGAAGCGGCTGCGGCCGGGCGATCAGGTCCTCGGTGTGGGCTATGCCCGCACAGGAACGGTCGAGGGCAGCCACACCCCCGTGGGCGACGTGACCCTCTATGTGAACGAGGCTGCGGTGGCGACCTTGCCGGATGTGAAGGCACACCCCTTCATCTTCGGCCTGGCTGGCGGCGGAATCAGCGTGGGCCGCAATGGCGGGCAACCGGTTTCGTCTGCATATAAAGCACCGTTTGCATTCACGGGAGGGACCATCAAACGCGTCCTGGTCGACGTGTCGGGCGCTCCGTACGTCGACGCTGGGCGCAATTTGGCGCTCGCCTTCGCCAGAGACTGATAGCCCATGCATCGCGCAATGGTCGCTGCCGCGATATCTGCCGCAGTGATCGTTTCGGGATGCACGCGCCTAAGTGACGGGCTACCGACGGCCGGTCTCGATGCTCAGGCCCCGGTGTCCGCGCCGCCACCTACTTCCCAGGCTCCGACGGATGATTCGGACTATCCGGTGCCGGGCCTCGTGGCCACGACGCAGCCTCCCCAGCCCTGTGCGCCGCCGGACCCCATTACGGCGCCGGTTGTCGCCCAGGTATCGGATCCCGGCGCCCCGACGGTCACGATCGGTGTTCCAGACGGCTGGTCCATGTCCCCGGGCGGCGCCGATCCGGAGGGGGCGCGGTTGCGGGGACCGGAGGCCATGTGGGCGTCCGTCACCATCGCGCAGACACCTCTGGGACCTGCCGCCGCTTTCCGTCAGTACGAAGACGATCTCACCGATGACGCCACGGTCAGCACGATGAGCCTGTTGCCGGGCGAGTTGTGCAGCTACAGCGGCCAGCGGTTGATGGGAATACTCTCCGACGGCCATGAAACGGTGCAGTACGAGGACCGCATTGTGCATGTGCCCGGCTCTCCCCAGGATTATCTGATCGCGGTTCACGTCCAGGCGGCCTCCGGTACACCCGGTTTCGATGAGGCAGCATCGCAGCTGACCGCGGATTTCGAGATCGGCCTACCCTGAACGCCATGCTCACCGACCTCGTCGAGTTGGACGGCGGGCGGTTTCGGATGGGTTCGACGCAGTTCTACCCCGAAGAGGCGCCCGTGCACACCGTCACCGTCGCGCCGTTCGCGGTGGAGCGACACCCGGTGACAAACGCGCAATTCGGTGCGTTCGTCGCCGAGACCGGCTATCGCACAATCGCCGAGACTGCGCCGGACCCCGCGCTGTTCCCCGGCGCCTCGACGGAGGATCTGGTGCCCGGCGCGCTGGTGTTCAGGCAGACAAGCGGAGCGGTCGACCTGCGTGACTGGCGGCGGTGGTGGGCCTGGATGCCAGGCGCGAGCTGGCGCCATCCGTTCGGACCGGGGAGTTCGGTGCAGGACAAGCCCGAGCACCCGGTGGTGCAGGTGTGCTACACCGACGCCAAGGCTTACGCCAGCTGGGCCGGCCGACGGCTGCCCAGCGAGGCGGAGTGGGAATTTGCCGCGCGCGGCGGGTCGACGGCGACCTATGCCTGGGGCGACGATCCCACTCCCGGCGGGCAGCTGATGGCCAATACCTGGCAGGGCAGATTTCCGTACCGCAACGATGGAGCGCTCGGATGGTTGGGCAGCTCGCCGGTCGGTTCGTTTCCGCCGAACGGGTTTGGGCTGGTCGACATGATCGGCAATGTGTGGGAGTGGACGTCGACGCGGTTCGTCGGGCACCACCGGGTGGGTCGGGCGGGGGATGCCTCGGTGGGTCGGGGGGGAGATGCCGCGGTGGTCCAGCCCTGCTGTGGCCCGTCGGCGCCGGACCCGTCGGTCAGCCAAGCTCTGAAAGGCGGATCGCATCTGTGTGCCCCGGAGTACTGCCACCGGTACCGGCCGGCCGCCCGATCGCCGCAATCGCAGGACAGCGCAACGACCCATATCGGCTTCCGTTGCGTCGTCGACGTGTGAGTTCGGCGTGGTTGTCTGCGCTGGCCGACGACAATCACGCCGAAGCCGCCGGGAGGCCGAAGTCGCCGGGAGAGAGCGATTTGGAGCATTCCCCGAGCCCACCTAGTATGTAGGGGTTGCCTTGGGCAGACCTCGGCTGATCTTGTGATGTATCTCTTCGCGTAAGCACTCATCGTCGGGTGCGGTTCTTCGCGCAAGCGCTCATCGCGGGACCGGCCCTGCGTGCCGTTTGGTGACAAAGACCGCACACGTCAGGGTCGGCAATCCTGCGTGCATACAGAAGACCAGGTCAGGAGATCCATCTAGTGATTCAGCAGGAATCGCGGCTCAAGGTCGCCGACAACACGGGGGCCAAGGAGATCTTGTGCATCCGTGTTCTCGGCGGTTCGGGGCGGCGCTATGCGGGCATCGGGGATGTCATCGTGGCGACTGTTAAGGACGCAATCCCCGGCGGGAACGTCAAGCGCGGCGACATCGTCAAGGCAGTCATCGTGCGAACAGTCAAGGAACGCCGTCGCGCCGACGGCAGCTACATCAAGTTCGACGAGAACGCTGCTGTCATTATCAAGCCCGACAACGACCCCCGCGGCACCCGTATCTTCGGGCCGGTCGGTCGCGAACTGCGCGACAAGCGCTTCATGAAGATCGTCTCGCTTGCTCCGGAGGTGTTGTAGATGAAGGTCCGTAAGGGTGACACGGTGCTCGTGATTTCGGGCAAGGACAAGGGCGCCAAGGGCACGGTGCTGGTTGCCTATCCCGAGCGCGACAAGGTGCTAGTCGAGGGCGTCAACCGGATCAAGAAGCACACCCCCGAATCGCGCACGCAGCGCGGTGCGTCCTCCGGTGGCATCGTGACCCAGGAGGCGCCGATCGCGGTGAGCAACGTTTTGGTCGTCGACTCCGACGGCTCACCCACCCGCGTCGGCTACCGCAGAGACGACGAGACCGGCAAGAACGTCCGGATCGCCAAGAGCAATGGCAAGGACATCTAGAGTGACCTCTCTGACCAGCACTGAAAAGACCCTGCCGCGCCTGAAGCAGCGCTACCGCGAAGAGATCCGCGACTCGCTGCAGAAGGAGTTCGGCTACGCAAACGTCATGCAGATCCCCGGCGTTGTGAAGGTTGTGGTGAATATGGGTGTCGGTGACGCCGCCCGTGACGCCAAGCTGATCAACGGCGCGGTCAATGACCTCGCCCTGATCACCGGGCAGAGGCCCGAGATTCGCCGCGCCCGCAAGTCGATCGCGCAGTTCAAGCTGCGCGAGGGCATGCCGATCGGCGCGCGGGCCACTCTGCGCGGCGACCGGATGTGGGAGTTCCTCGACCGGTTGACCGCGATTGCGCTGCCGCGTATCCGTGACTTCCGCGGCCTGAGCCCCAAGCAGTTCGACGGCACCGGCAACTACACCTTCGGGTTGACCGAGCAGTCGATGTTCCATGAGATCGACATCGACGACATCGATCGGCCGCGCGGGATGGACATCACCGTCGTCACCTCGGCGACAAACGACGACGAGGGACGGGCGCTGCTGCGAGCGCTGGGCTTCCCGTTCAAGGAGAACTGAGCAGATGGCAAAGAAGGCTCTGGTCAACAAGGCCAACAAGAAGCCCAAGTTCAAAGTGCGCGGTTACACGCGTTGCAACAGGTGCGGCCGGCCGCATGCGGTGTACCGCAAGTTCGGTCTCTGCCGCATATGTCTTCGCGAGATGGCGCACGCCGGCGAACTGCCCGGCGTGCAGAAGTCCAGCTGGTGACCGAAGAGCGACTAGCGCCTTCGGTTTACAACTAAATACCACTTACTTCAACAGGTTGCGGTAGGCCTCAAACCTCAGTGAACTCCTCACGGAGGAACCGCCGCGAGAAAGGTGACCCGGCTGTCATGACCATGACGGACCCGATCGCAGACTTCCTCACCCGTCTGCGCAACGCCAATTCGGCGTACCACGACGAAGTGTCCCTGCCGCACAGCAAGATCAAGGCCAATATCGCCGAGATCCTCAAGGCGGAGGGCTACATCACCGACTTCCACACCGAGGACGCCCGCGTGGGCAAATCGCTGGTGGTGCAACTCAAGTACGGTCCGAGCCGGGAGCGCAGTATCGCCGGGCTTCGCCGGGTGTCAAAACCTGGGCTGCGCGTGTATGCGAAGTCGACCAATCTGCCGCGGGTGCTGGGTGGCCTTGGCGTGGCGATCATTTCCACGTCCTCCGGTTTGCGCACTGATCGCCAGGCCTCACGACAGGGCGTGGGCGGCGAAGTCCTCGCGTACGTCTGGTAGCGGGGAGGAACAAACTAATGTCGCGTATTGGAAAGCAGCCTGTATCGGTTCCTGCCGGAGTCGAGGTGAACATCGACGGTCAGAATCTGTCCGTCAAGGGACCCAAGGGCACGCTGGAACTGGCGGTTGCCGAGCCGATCTCGGTGTCGCGCAATGACGATGGCGCCGTGGTGGTGGCTCGTCCCGACGACGAGCGGCGTAGTCGCTCGCTGCACGGGCTCTCCCGGACGTTGGTGGCCAACCTCATCACGGGTGTGACCGAGGGCTACACCACCAAGATGGAGATCTTCGGTGTCGGCTACCGCGTGGTAGCCAAGGGCAACACCCTGGAGTTCGCGCTGGGCTACAGCCACCCGGTCGTCATCCAAGCCCCCGAGGGCATCACCTTCGCGGTGCAGACGCCCACCAAGTTCTCGATCACAGGTATCGACAAGCAGAAGGTCGGACAGATCTCGGCGAACATCCGCCGGCTGCGCCGCCCGGACCCCTACAAGGGCAAGGGCGTTCGCTACGAGGGTGAGCAGATCCGTCGCAAGGTCGGAAAGACAGGTAAGTAAATGGCTACCAAAGACATCGCGCGCCGACCGGTGGGACAGAACATCACTGTTGGTAAGAACGTCAGTGAGGCACGTCGTACCTCGCGGCTGCGACGGCACGCACGGCTGCGTAAGAAGGTCTCGGGCACTGCCGAACGGCCGCGCCTGGTGGTTCACCGTTCGGCGCGGCACATCCATGTTCAGTTGGTTGATGACCTGGAAGGCGTCACGCTGGCCGCGGCGTCTTCCATCGAAGCCGACGTGCGCGCCCTCGACGGGGACAAGAAGGCCCGCAGTGCCCGGGTCGGTCAGCTCATTGCGGCGCGGGCGAAGTCCGCAAGCATCGGCGAGGTGGTGTTCGACCGCGGTGGGTACACCTACGGTGGACGTATCGCGGCGCTGGCCGATGCCGCCCGCGAAGGCGGGCTGAAGTTCTAGATGAAGATCTTGATTAAGACTGAGAGGATTGCATGATGGCCGAGCAGGCTGTTGGAGCCGGCGGGCCTTCGAGCGCAGAAGGTCGCGACGGCAGGGGAGGCCGCTCCGATGACCGGCGCGGTCGCCGTGATGACCGTGGCGGCCGCGGCCGCGACGGCGGTGACAAGAACAACTACATCGAGCGCGTTGTCACCATCAACCGGGTATCCAAGGTGGTCAAGGGTGGCCGCCGGTTCAGCTTCACCGCGTTGGTGATCGTCGGGGATGGCGCCGGCATGGTCGGTGTCGGATACGGCAAGGCTAAGGAAGTTCCTGCTGCGATTGCCAAAGGTGTCGACGAGGCGCGCAAGGGCTTCTTCCGTGTTCCGCTCATCGGTGGCACCATCACCCACCCCGTCCAGGGGGAGGCTGCGGCCGGTGTGGTCATGCTGCGGCCGGCCAGTCCCGGTACTGGTGTGATCGCCGGCGGTGCCGCACGTGCCGTGCTGGAATGCGCGGGCGTACACGACATCCTGGCCAAGTCGCTCGGCAGTGACAACGCAATCAATGTGGTGCACGCGACTGTTGCTGCACTGAAGCTGTTGCAGCGTCCCGAGGAGGTCGCAGCCCGTCGCGGCTTGCCGATCGAAGACGTAGCGCCCGCAAGGATGCTCAGAGCGCGCCGTGAAGCGGAGGCCCTGGCTACCGGTGCAGCGCGTGAGGGAACGGCATAACCACCATGACAGAACTCAAGATCACCCAGGTGCGCAGCACTATTGGTGCGCGCTGGAAGCAGCGTGAGTCCCTTCGGACTCTGGGTTTGCGCAAGATCCGCCAGTCTGTGGTCCGAGAGGACAACCCACAGACCCGTGGACTGATCAGGACTGTTCACCATCTCGTGACGGTTGAGGAGGTCTAGCACGATGACGATCAAGCTGCACGATCTGCGTCCCGCGCCCGGCTCGAAGACTGCCAAGACCCGGGTAGGTCGCGGCGATGGCTCCAAGGGCAAGACCGCCGGCCGCGGCACCAAGGGCACCAAAGCGCGCAAGAATGTCCCCGCGACGTTCGAGGGCGGCCAGATGCCAATTCACATGCGGCTGCCCAAGCTCAAAGGCTTCAAGAATCGCTTCCGCACCGAGTACGACGTTGTCAATGTCGGCGACCTCAATAAGCTGTTCCCCAAGGGCGGCAGTGTAGGT
>JAHZKD010000150.1 GCA_022600605.1 Actinomycetes bacterium | reverse complement strand
TGATGAAGCCGGCGAGCGCGATCATTGCGCCGAACAGGAACAGCCAGAACGATAAGGCGTTCAACCGGGGGAATGCGACGTCGGGAGCCCCGATCTGCAGAGGCAACACCAGGTTGGCGAAGCCGAACACGATCGGCGTGGCGTAAAACAGCAGCATTGCCGTGCCGTGCATGGTGAACAGCTGGTTGTACTGCTCGTTGGATAGGAACTGCAGACCGGGTACGGCCAGCTCCGTCCTGATGAACAGCGCCATCATGCCGCCGACGAGGAAGAATGCAAAGCAGGCGACGCAGTACATGATGCCGATCAGCTTGTGATCGGTGGTGGTCACCAACTTGTAGATCAGGTTGCCCTTGGGGCCGAGCCGCGCCGGAAAGGGACGCCGGGCCTCGAGTTCTCCGATCGGGGGCGCTTCGGCTACCAACTGTCCTCCAACGTTTCGCAAACCACCGGGCACGTACCGGGGCTCTCCCGACGATGTTCGTCTATGGATCCTAGCTCCCGAACCCGCCCGAAGTCGGGGTGGTCCTACAATCTGTCGTAATCCGATTCACATCGGCCTGGAATCGACCGTCCGACGCGGGTTGACCAGTCGCGAATCGCACGGGTGTTACCGTCGGCGACGTGCTGTTCGGGCGAGTACAGACCGGCCGCAGGGTATGCCGGCCCTCAGGGTTGGCCGCACTCGCCGGCGCCGTCGGCGTGTCGCTGCTCAGTGGCTGCGGTTCCTCCGGCGATACAGCCGTACCCTCCGGTGAGAGTTCGATCATCACCAGTACGACGCAGATCGCAGGTGCGGGCGTGCTCGGCAACGACCGCAGACCCGACGAATCCTGCGCAGCCGAGCCGGCCGAGCTCGACGACGGCCCGCCAGAACTTGAGGTAGTCAACGCGACGGGGCATGCCGTAAAGCCACCGCTGCCGGAGACCACGCTGGTGAGCGCCGACCCCCAGCGCATCGTGGCGCTCGCCGGTGACCAACTCGACGCGCTGTGCGCACTGGGTCTGCAGTCACGCATCGTGGCTGCGGCACTGCGCGACGGGTCAGAAGATCAACCGTCCTATCTGGGCACCGTGATCCACGACGTGCCCGGCGCCGGCAGCCGAAGCGACCCCGACCTCTCCGTCATCGCGGCCGCGAAGCCCGACCTGATCCTGGGCTCGTTGGCGCTGACTCCCGGGGACTTCCCAGCGTTGTCCGAGATCGCGCCCACGGTATTCAGCGGACGGCCCGGCGCGGCGTGGCGGGCCAACTTACGGACTGTGGGCGCGGCGACCGGCCGTCTGGACGGGGCGAACGCACTACTAGAGACCTTCGATCAAGAGGCAGACAAGACCGGCGCCGACAACGACGCCGCCCATTACCAGGCATCGGTGGTGCAATTCACCGACACCACGATGCGGGTCTATGGCGCCGATAACTTTCCGGCGAGCGTTCTCGCCGCTGCCGGGGTGGACCGTCCTGCGGCGCAACGGTTCACCGACAAGCCATACATCGAGGTGGGTATTTCCGAGTCCGATCTGGATAGCTCACCGGACTTCTCCATCGCGGACGGCGACATCGTCTACCTCTCATTCGCAACCGTAGAAGCCAGAGAACGCGCTCCCGAAGTGCTGAACAGCGATGCGTGGAAGCGGTTATCGGCCTACCGCGACAACCGGGTGTTCGCGGTGAACAATGCGATCTGGCAGACCGGCGAAGGCATCGTGGCCGCACGGGGCATCCTGGCCGACCTGGGTTTGCTCGACGCCCCGATCAACTGAGTGGGCCGAACCCGCGGCCAATGCCCGGGTCTGTCTCGGACTGAGTTTGGGCCTGTCACAGCCGTGGTCGGGACTAGCGGCATGCCCTCATCGATCGGACCTTCTATGAGCCCATCTTCGAGTCATCGTGGGACTTCTTTGAGTCGCACCGCCGTGGCACTATCGAAGTACAACCGCGCAAACAGGAGGCCTTGATGAGAACTATCAGCGCCTACGCAGCGCCGTCCGCGAACGCCCCGTTGGCCCAAACCACGATCACCCGCCGCGACGTCGGAGACCATGACGTGGCCTTCGACATTCACTTCTCGGGGATCTGCCACTCCGACTTACACACAGTGCAAGGCGAATGGGGTGACGTCCAGTTCCCGTTGGTACCAGGACACGAGATCGCCGGTGTTGTTACCGAGGTCGGATCGGCGGTAGCGAAGTTCAAGGCCGGCGATCACGTCGGGGTCGGCTGCTTCGTCGACTCGTGCCGAGGCTGCTCGCAGTGCCGCGCCGGGCAAGAGCAGTACTGTGACAACCCCGGCATGATTACCACCTACAACGGCGTGGGCCGCGACGGCCAACCCACTCAAGGCGGATACAGCGGCGCGATCGTCGTCGACGAAAATTACGTGCTGAAAGTTCCCGACGCCATCCCGCTGGATAAAGCTGCCCCGCTGCTGTGCGCGGGCATCACCACGTACTCGCCATTGCGGCACTGGAACGCCGGCCCTGGTAGCCGGGTCGCTGTCATCGGGCTGGGCGGGCTCGGACACCTTGCGGTCAAGCTCGCGGTGGCGATGGGGGCTGAAGTCACGGTGCTCAGCCAGTCGTTGAAGAAAATGGAGGACGGCCTGCGTCTGGGCGCCGGAGAATACCGGGCGACCAGCGACGAGGCCACGTTCCGCGACCTGGCCGACAGCTTCGATCTGATACTCAACACTGTGTCGGCCAATCTCGACCTTTCCGACTACCTCGAATTACTCCGGGTCGACGGCACTCTCGTTGAGCTGGGCCTGCCCGAGCATCCGATGGAAGTCCCCGCGAAAGCCTTGATATTCGGCCGACGCAGCATCGCGGGTTCACTGATCGGCGGCATCGCCGAAACTCAGGAGATGTTGGACTTCTGCGCCGAACACGATGTGACGCCCGAGATCGAGGTGATCGATCCGGACTACATCAACGAAGCCTACGAGCGCATGCTTGCCAGCGACGTGCGGTACCGGTTCGTCATCGATACCGAGTCCCTGCGTTCGTAGCCAGAACGGCTCACTGTCGGTGTCGCTCGCCCGAGTCCCGCTACTTCTTCGGTAGTCGGCATCCAGTGCTGCCGCTGATGAGGGCGGCGGCTTGTGAACCGAAGCGAAAAGTGGTGCCGGTGTCGCTGGTGAATCGCAAGTCGTGGTCGTTGGGGGCATCTTTAAAGACGGTGAGGTGGTCCGCGCCGAGTGAGTGGGCGGTCTCGACGGCCAGCTCATAGGCCTGTTGCCAGTGTCGTTCGGGGATAGGGGTTTCGGAGACATAGGCGCGCAGCAGGATGTCTTCTCCCTCTGTCTGCTCAAACGGAGGCAAGCATCGGCCCCGGCTGTCTTCACGCCGCCATTCGAAGAACACCTCCGGCGCGATGGTGCTGATCTGGTGACCGAGATGCAGGATCGCGGTTTCCATCTGTTCGCGGGTGTCTTCCAGCGACGGCAGGGTGGTCAGAGTTTGGGCAGCCTCAGCGGCGGCGCCGGGTTCGGTGGGCTCATACGGGTTTTTCACGTGACATCCTGTGACGAGTAGTGCGATGGCGACGGCGCCTGCGAGAAGGCTGGGATAGCGGGTTCGCGTTCGGGGCATAGTTGGGGTGCTCACTTCTGGGGGACGGGCGTGGTGCCTGCGATGACGGCGGCGATGTTGTAACCCGTGGTGTAGGGCTGGTTGGTGGCAGCATCCCAGCGGGGGTAGTCGCTGTGACCACTGGCCGCGCCCAGGGCACGTCCGTCGGGGAGGCTGACCTCGCCGGTGGCCAGGTGGGTGAAGTTGGGGTTGGTCGCCGGGTTCGGGCCGAATGCTCCTGTGCCGGAGGCGTCCATTCCGGTCAGCATGCTCTGAGCGAGGTCGTCCAGCGGGTGGGGCAGAAGCGGCGCCACCGCGCGGGCGATGGGCGGCGCATCGTAGACCTGCTGGATAGGGTCGTCGGGGGTCTGCATGGTGAACACGTGCCCATTGGGCAGGCCCAAGTCTCCCGGCGTTGTGGCGTGGATGCCCGGTGAACCGTAGAAGAGAGCATTGTCGACGCCGTGGTCACCAGGCACTTGCAGGGCCATACCAGTCGTCAGCGAGCCGTAGGAGTGCCCGATCGCAGTCAGGTTCAGCGGGCCTTGGTGGGTGGCGTTGAGGCCGTCATAGAAGCGGGCGAGGTCCTGAGCTCCGGCCGCGGCGAGGATGTCGTGGCCGACGTCCCAGCCACCGGCCAATGCGGCGCGCAGGTCCTCACCGCCGGGGGTCTGGGGTGCGTCGTAGCCAATCCAGGCGATCGTCGAAACAGAATCACCACCTCTACCGGCGAAGAGGAGCTGATCAAGCGCCTCGGTGCGCACTCGTCGAGCCTCGTCGACCATGCCCTCCATCGCACCGTGCACGGTGGTGTTCAGCCCCGGAGTGGTGACTGACACATGATCGGCGGTATCTGGATTACCGACGGCTATCGCAGCGTGAGCCTGTTCGCCCGTCTTGGTGTCGAGCAGCAGCAGCATGCGCCCAGGCTTATCGCGCACCGCGTTGTCGACCGCCTGCAGGTCGAAAAGATACTTGGAGGCGCCTTGGGCGGCACTGTACTCCCGTTTCCATTCTTGGTAGGTCTCCCGCAGCCCGAACACCCGACCGTTACGTCCCACGGGTGGGATGTTCTCGCCGTTGGCCCAATCAGGATGCTCGGCCTCCAGCGCCTCCACGCTGGCCTGGGCTGCTTGGGCCTGGGCTAGTTCGGTGGGCAGCCTCTGCCGGTTGTAGTAGTCACGGTCGACCCCGGGCATCCCAACGTTGTTGGCGATCGTCGGGTCACGCTGGAACAACGCCCCTCGCTGCTCCGGGGTTAACTCGTTCCAGAAGTCCCGAAACTGCCTAGGGTCCTCGGGCACCGGCTGGGCCAACGCATCTTCCACCGAGGGCTGATCACCGGCAGGGTTGGCATGCCCCCCGGCGGTCGCAATGGCCTGGGCCAGGCCCGCGTCGGCTGCCTCGGCGGCGGCCAGCAGCTCCTGGATGCGGACCTCCAGATCGGCCTGCTCCAGGGCATACAGCGGGTCACCGAACAAGGCATCGTTGGTCGGGGTGACCGTCCCGCTAATCGGATCGATGCTGAAGCCCTGGGCGCTGGCATCGTCATAGATGCGATGCAGCATCGACTTCAGGCCCTCGATCTCATCAGCGCTCGAACACGCCGCCGAGGACACCCGGGCCATCTCCTCACCATGGGCCGCCAGGTAGGCACTGAGCTTGTCCAACGAGGCCCGCGCAGCATCACCACCGGCGCCCTGCCAGGACGAGATCAAAGGCAACCTGGCCAGCCCAGTACGCACATCCTGAGCGCTGGCACCCCGCTTGGCCAAAGCTGAGGCGACGTCCCGGATCGAGGACTCGTCCCAACGGTCGATATCGGCCAGGGTCAACGCCATCAGATTTGGGCGTCGAGCGAGCCCGCGTTATCAGTGTCGGTCGTCGTGTAGCCCCTCGCAGCGGCACGAAACGCCGAACCGTGGGCCTCAACATCACTGCTCAACTGCGCAGTCACGGCCTGCCACTCGACGAACTTGGCCTGGAGCGCCGCCGCCGAGGTCCCAACCCAGCCCCGCTGTGCGGCCTCGATGTCGGAATCAGCGCTGGCATGAGCAGCCTGAAACTCGGCGTGATGCACATCCAGGTGATCAGAGGAAAGATGCAGGTCGATAGGATCGACCCGAAGTCGCTCGGCTGCCATCGCCCCCCTTCCCGTTGCCGTAGACGCTCATGGCTGCGTTGTGGTGCGCTTATGCCAAGATACCTGCGCGCCAAAAGTCACTATGGCGACTACTTCTCAGCATGATGCAAGTGGGTCGGGCGGGCAGACGGTACCGGAGCATTAGGACCGCGAGCGCGGCGGTGCCAGCCTGGCGCGGGACAGAATGCGGGCACCAAGCAGTGCAAGCACCCGATCGGCACGTTGCT
>JAHZKD010000149.1 GCA_022600605.1 Actinomycetes bacterium | reverse complement strand
TACGGCCAGCTCCGTCCTGATGAACAGCGCCATCATGCCGCCGACGAGGAAGAACGCAAAGCAGGCGACGCAGTACATGATGCCGATCAGCTTGTGATCGGTGGTGGTCACCAACTTGTAGATCAGGTTGCCCTTGGGGCCGAGCCGCGCCCGGAAGGGACGCCGCGCCTCAAGCTCACCGACTGGCGGCGCTTCGGTTACCAACAAATCCTCCTGCCGCACGCTTCAACCGCGAACTTCGCGATCTACTAGCTAGATGCGTAGCATAAACTACGGAGGGGATTAGTACTAGGCGCTGTAGTCCGGTGCTCGGGCAGCCGAACGGCCGCGCCGCCTCAAGCGACGGCTGTCGCGCTGAGGGCGGCGATACACAGCCGGCGCGAGTGACCACGGCGATCGCTGCGGTCACCAATGCGCCGTGGAGGCGTCGGAGTCGCGAGCCCATAGCCCTCCCGGCGGACCGCAGCGTGCCTGGCGCCCGATCATGAAGTCGGTAGCGCGGCGGACCCTCGGCTGTAGCCGTGGAGGTGAGCGGGTCAAGGTTGGGGTTTAAGCTACGTGCTTGAACTAGTTCAGGAGGTTCGAGCATGGCTCGCGTGCGTGGCTTCGGGGAACTCGAGGCGTCGATCATGGATCGCCTCTGGAATCGTGACCATGAAACCGATACCACGGTCAGGGAGATCTTCGACGAGATGAGCACTGAACGCCACATCGCCTACACCACGGTGATGTCGACGATGGACAACTTGCATGGCAAGGGCTGGCTTTCCCGTGAGCGTGACGGCAAGGCGTATCGCTACCGACCAACGCTGACTCGGGAAGAACACAGCGCTCGCCTGATGCTCGAAGCTCTGAGTGGCGGCGGACGCTCAGCGGCGGTGCTCAACCATTTCGTGGCTCAGATCGATGCTGAGGAGTCGGCGGATTTGCGTGCTGCACTGCGACGGTTTGCGCGCAAATCAGGACGACGATGACTGTCGCGGCCGCGTTGCTGCTGTATGTCTTGGTGGTCTTGGCCGCAGGGCCGAAGCTGCTGCTCCGGATCACCGTCGATGGTGGTGCTCCACGCTTGGGAATAGCAGCCTGGCTGACAGCTATCGTGACCGTGCTCGGATGTTCGATCGCTGCAATGGCGCTGCTGCTGCTTGAGGCTGCCGGGCATTGGGACAGTCCCGACGCACTCGTTGTGTCCTGTCTTGAGCGCCTACAGTCGATTCTTCTCGGACACTCGGGGTGGCTGGCGGAGGTCGTGGCTACAGTTGCAGTGGCCATGGCCGTCGGAGGGCTGATCGCCGTCTGCGTCAGAGCCGGCCGCGCCTTGAGTCGTATGCGCGCAGACACCCTTGCCCATGCCGACGCTGTGCGCCTGGTAGGTCGCTCAGACGGTAACGATGTGGTGATCATGGAGGCGGCCGAACCCGCGGCGTACTGCGTGGCAGGGCGTCCGCCAGCGATAGTCGTGACCACTGCGACTCTCGCGGCGCTCGATAGAACGCAGCTGGCGGCCGTAGTCGCCCACGAGCGCGCCCACCTTGATGGTCGTCACGCGTACATCGTGGCCGCAGTGCGCGGCCTGGGTATTGCGCTGTCAAAGATCAGACTCTTCACCCATGCCGCTGCAGAGGTCTGCTCCCTGCTGGAGATGTGTGCCGATGATGCCGCGGCGCGCCGGCATGGGCATCAGCCGCTGCTTGCAGGGCTATTGACCTTGTCGGGCGCCGCCGCGCCGTCGCATGGCCTGGCCGCAGCCCGCGTTGCTGTGCTCGTCCGTGCCGAACGCCTTAAGGATCCACAGCAGGGCCTTGCCCAAATGCGAACCCGCCTGAAGTTGAGCGGAGCGGTTACGGCGATGGCCGTGACCCCGTTTACGATCATCGCGCTATCGGTCTCGGGCGCTTTGATCTGCTTCGCGTAGCTCCCGAATGCCGTCCCGCGCGCTACCGAATGCGACGCCGTGAGGCTGAGGCTGGGCTGGACTTCGCGCCGTGCCGTGCCCAAAGCGTTGTCCGAAGATTTCCACCCCACGACGGGAACTGGTTCGTTCTCACGGGCCGCGCCAAGTTCATCGGCGGCTGCGATAGGGCCGCATACCCTAAGTGGGTATGCGGCTTCGTCGTGTTACGGTGGCCGTGTGTCGACACGCGGCCACCGCAGCGCTTGGGCCAGTGGTGCCCGTGTTGTTGGTGCGCCTCGTTGGACGTTGCCGCACAACGTGTGGCTGGTCGCGCTATTTGCCCTGGTGGTGGCCTGCCTGCCGCTTCAGGTTGCGGCTGCCGGCGCTCAGGCTCCGGATGGACACACCGCCGGGACGCCGCAACACAGCCATAGCCATAGCCACGGCGACCGGGCTTCGGACTTGGCGCAACAGGGATTGGCAGTAGCGGAAAGCCAACTTATTGCCGACCATTCGCACATGGGTGTGTTACGCCCCATGAGCCACCCTGGCGTCGATGGTGTGTTTACGGCGGTTAGCAGCATGAATTCGTTGCGGATGTTGACCGCCGTGGCTGCTGCCGCCATGGCGATCGTCATGGTCGCTGCCGGCACACGGCTTCGAGCGCGGGCTCCGCCGATTCCACGAGTCTGGTTCGGTCCAGCTCGGCCGGGCCGGATGGTTATCGTTGAGCTCTGTGTGATTCGTCGCTGACGCGCCGCTAAGCGGGTGCTGGCGATCTGTTTGCCGTGCCCGCAAGAGGCATGTCAGCAGCTCCCGGTCGCGCATTGGCGGCCCCTCACATGGGAATCGCAATGGTTGAACGCACTGCACTTCCGACATCGGACAACACCGGGCCGGTGATATCCGGTGGTGGCACCAGCTCAATAGTGGGCAACACCCCGCTCATATTCTTGCCTACAACCCCAGCCGATCCTGGCAGCGGGTTCTGGGCCAAGCTCGAGGGCCACAACCCCAACGGGATGAAGGACCGCCCGGCCCTGCACATGGTTGAGCGGGCCCGCGATCGCGGCGAACTGCATCCTGGCGGGATGATCGTGGAGTCATCCAGCGGCACGATGGGTTTGGGTCTTGCCTTGGCGGGGATCGTCTACCGGCATCCGGTGACGGTGGTCACCGATGCGGGACTTGAGCCGATTGTGCATCAGATGTTGCGTGCGTACGGCGCGGTGGTCGACGTGGTCACCGAACCGCATCCGGTGGGGGGGTGGCAGCTGGCCCGCAAGGATCGGGTCGCTGAAATACTTGCCGCCCAACCGGGTTCGTGGTGTCCGGACCAGTATGCCAATCCCGACAACGTCGCGGCCTACCACGGTCTGGCCAGCGAGCTGATCGACCAGCTCGGCGACGTAGACGTTCTGGTGTGCTCGGTGGGAACGGGGGGCCACTCGGCCGGGGTGTCACAGTTTTTACGCCGACATAATCCGCGGATGCGGCTGATCGGGGTCGACACAATCGGGTCCACGATTTTCGGTCAACCGGCGGCACCGCGTCTTATGCGAGGTCTGGGATCGAGTATCTATCCGGGAAACGTTGATTACTCGGGGTTCGACGAAGTGCATTGGGTGGCCCCTGGCGAGGCCGTGGCATCTTGCCGCGCCTTGGCGGCAAATCATCACGCCAGCGGCGGGTGGAGTGTCGGCGCTGTTGGGCTGGTCGCCGGGTGGGTGGCGCGAACGTCAACGCCGGGGGAGCGGATCGTGGCCATCTTTCCCGATGGTCCGATGCGCTACCACGGCAGCATCTATGACGACGACTACTGCCGTGAGCACGGACTGCTGGGGCATGTTCCCCAAGCACATCCCGATGTCATCGAAACATCGGCCGATCGCGTGGTGAGCCGCTGGACCCGGTGCGCGACTGTCACCGACCCGATCTGTCGGTCAGCATGATCAGCCACTTCCGAACCTTCGATCGGGCCTCGCAGGTCTTGATGGTTAACCAATTCGGTATCAATGTCGGCTTTTACATGTTGATGCCATACCTAGCCGGCTATCTAGCCGGGCCGCTGGGACTGGCCGCGTGGACAGTGGGTCTGGTCCTGGGGGTGCGGAACTTCTCCCAACAGGGCATGTTCCTCATCGGCGGCACTCTGGCCGATCGGTGGGGCTACAAGCCGCTCATCGTCGCCGGATGCTTTCTGCGCACCGGCGGTTTCCTAACGCTAGCCCTGGTCGACACCCTGCCGGCACTACTGATCGCCTCAGCGGCCACAGGATTCGCAGGAGCACTGTTCAACCCTGCCGTGCGGGCCTACCTTGCCGCTGACGCAGGCAAGCGTCGGGTTGAGGCATTCGCGATGTTCAACGTTTTCTATCAAGCCGGGATCCTCTGCGGCCCACTGGTCGGATTAGCACTGATGTCCTTCGATTTCCGGACCACCTGCGCGGTGGCAGCGGCAGTGTTCGCGGTACTGACCGTGGTTCAGCTGACCGCACTGCCTGCCGACCACGCGGGGGCCCGCACTGACACGCGCCCGGTCCTGGCGCAGTGGCGTGCTGTGATTGGCAACCGCGCGTTCTTACTGTTCTCGGCCGCCATGATCGGCTCCTACGTACTGACCTTCCAAGTCTATCTGGCCCTGCCTTTGCAAGCCGGGCTGATAACTGGAACCCCACAGTCCGAGACCCTCTTGGTGACAGCTATTTTCGTGGTATCTGGGGTGATCGCGATCGGCGGGCAAGTACGATTGACCCGCTGGCTAGGTATCCGATTGGGTTCCGGGCGCAGCCTGGTAGCGGGAATGATCATTGTCGCATCAGCCTTCTTGCCCCCGATGATTCTGCCTACCACGTCGGCCGCTGGCACCACCCCAGCAGTTGTTGCGGTGCTGATGTCGGCGGCACTGTTGGCGATCGGGACCATCGCCATATTCCCCTTCGAGATGAACACCGTGGTCAGTCTGGCCGGAAACCAACTCGTTGCGACCCACTACGGTCTGTACAACACGATCGTGGGTATCGGAATTCTGGCTGGAAATCTTGCTACCGGAGCCATCTTCGGATATGCCCACCAGCACCACATCCCGCAGTTGCTGTGGGGTCTACTTGCGGGCCTGGGACTAGCCTGCGCAGCAGCGCTGCTAGCGCTACAACGGGCCGGACTGCTCGTCACCACCACGCAGCCCGCGGCTGCCTCAGCGCCGGAAGCCAAGTCAGCGTGAACACCTCAAACCGAACCACTGCAACAGGTTTGCACCCGCAAGCCCACACGCGGTGGCCGACAGAAAGGAAAGAAACGACCATGACCGCACAGCTGAAGATCGTCGGCGCAGAACGTAAATGGGGGTGGCCGGTGCTGAAAAATCTGCTGCGCGGGGCCGGTGTATTTGTGATGGGCGCCGCCCTGGCGATGCTGGTGAGCCCGATCGCTGCTGCACATATCAGCGTCGAGCTTGATGGTGCCGGGCCAGGTGAGTTTGGGTTGATCAGTATTCGAGTGCCCACCGAGTCGGGTGCCGCGGCTACCACAAAAGTCCAAGTGCGCATCCCCGAGGATGTCCAGCTGCGCACCGTACTGGCCGGACCGGTGGCGGGCTGGAGCATCGACATCAAGAAGAGGACGATTCCGCCGATATACAAAGATGACGGCACTCCGGTAACCGAAGTGGTCGACTCGGTGACCTGGACGGCGACAGGTCCTGGTATCGCCCCCGGTCAGTTCGGTCAGTTCGCCCTCGATGTCGGCCCGCTGCCGGATGCCGCCACCCTAGCCCTGCCCACCGTGCAGACCTTCTCCGACGGCACGGTCAAGGATTGGAGTCAAACCGAGGCTGAGGGCGAGGACCCGGAGTTTCCGGTGCCAACCGTGACGATCGGAGCAGCATCGGGCGCGGAGAACGGGGCAAGCACTGTGGCTTCCGTAATCCCCTGGGCTGCCCTGGGTTTCTCGGTGATCGCGTTGGCGCTAGGCGTATTCGCGATCGACCGTGCCGCGGCGTCGCGTCGATCGACGGGTGTGGCCGCCGGTGAGTGACTCGATCCAGGTAAGGAGGCCAGGTGGGCTGACCTTCGGCTGGGCTGGGCGACTGTCGATGATCGGCAAGGTTTGGCTGACTGCGGTTGTCCTGGGAGTCATGGTTGCGGTGGCGGCGTGCCAGTCAGCGCAACCGCCGCAGGTAGCCCCTTCTGCGGAGAGCCCGTCATCAGCAATGGCTTCGCCCCCTTCCACAGGGTCAGCGACGGCTGAGACGGTGATCGATATCGCCATTGCTGACGGGGCGGTAACCCCCACTAACGCAACGGTGCAAGGTGTGGTCGGGCAACCGATAGTCCTGCTGGTGAGCAGCGATGCGCCCGACAGCCTTCACGTGCACTCGGTTCCTGAGAAGGTCTTCGACGTAGAGGCCAGGCCAGATCAGCGTTTCGACTTCACGGTCGAAATACCTGGACGTGTCGACGTAGAGCTGCACAACCTGCATCGCACAGTGGTGACCATCGAAGTTAAGCCGTGACCACAACAGTCGCTGCCACAGTACTTGCCCACGGCGTAGGTGGATCCACCGATCTGCCGGTACCACTGTCCTACGCGCTGATCGGCGCCGCGTGGGCGCTAGCCGTTACTTTCGCGGTGGTCGCAGTCGCCTGGCGGACACCGCGGTTTGATCCGAACAAACCGGGGCGCCCGCTGCCGAAGAGGGTGTCGGACGCCGTTGACTCCCCGGCCATCCGCTGGGGCGTTGCCTTAGCCGCCTTAGCGTTCACGGCCTGGGTTGTCGTCGCTGCGTTGTGGGGACCGCAGGGCGCTGGCAACGCTTTGCCGGGAGTGTTCTACGTACTGCTGTGGGTGGGGCTAGCCGCCATATCGGTTGTCGTTGGTCCGATCTGGCGCGCAATCTCACCGGCACGCACGATCTACCGGCTCTTCGGATTCCGGCGTGGCGCTCGCGCAGCGCGGCGTGCGCACCGCAAGTATCCGTCTACATTCGGGTATTGGCCAGCGGCGCTGGGCCTATTCGCCTTTGTGTGGCTCGAACTAGCCAGTCCAGATCCGGGAGCCCTGACGGCCATCAAGCTCTGGATTCTGTGCTACGTCGTCGTGATGTTCTTGGGCGCAGCAGTGTTTGGATCAACCTGGTTCGCGCGAGCTGACCCCTTCGAGGTCTACAGCGTGACCGTGTCCCGGATGGCTCCGTTACGGCGAGACCGTGCGACCGGACGCATCGCGGTGGGGAATCCACTCGATCACCTACCCACCATGCCGGTGCGCGCCGGCACCGTTGCGGTGATGGCGGTGCTGCTCGGCTCGACCGCCTTCGACAGCTTCTCCCAATCATCGACATTCCGGAATTTCCTCGACAACACAGCTAGCGCCGTTCCCCTCGTCGGCGACCATGGGGGCGCAACCATCCTGCGGACCGCGGTTCTCGTACTTTTCGTCGTCGTTGTGGGAGTGACGTTTTCGGGCGCAGCACGGGCAACCGGTGGAGTAAGTCGAGAGCAAAGGAGAAAACTGCCTGGCCGAATGGCGCATTGCCTCATTCCGATTGTGGTGGGCTACATCTTCGCGCACTACCTTTCCTACCTCGTGGAGCGCGGCCAAGAAACAATCGTGCGACTGGCCGACCCGCTCGGCAGGGGCTGGCAACTCCTGGCTCTCGATCCCGGCGACGTACAGTATTTTCTTTCGCAAAATCCGACACTGCTATGGACGATCAAAGTCGGATGCGTAGTCGTCGGACACCTTCTCGGTGTGATCGCCGCGCACGATCAGGCGCTGCGGGTGCTGCCGGTAGGCCACCAACTCGTCGGACAACTCGCCATGATGCTGACGATGGTCGCCTACACCCTGACCGGCCTATATCTACTATTCGGCGGTTGAGTAAGGGTGCGCCGCGGCCCCCTTCTGTGAGGGTGGCGCCAAGGCGCACGGTGTTGTCGGTTCTTCTGCTCGCGTTTGCTCTGGTGTGGGCGGTCTGCTGGCCGCGGATGCACTCCTTGACCGAAATATTCTTCGGCGCAAGCCCTCGACTTCAGTCGGGGGATAGCCGATCCCGTCTGTCGGTCCGCGTAGCGGACCGTACTTGTCGTAGACAGGGTTTACCGGGTGGTTCATCCAGTACCGGTCGACGCGTAAAGCGGCGTTTTCGGTGAAGTACCAAGTGATCTGGTGCCTGAAGTACCGCCGTCGTCTGCTGGGCGAGGCAGCCGAGTTGCGGTTGAAGCAGATCATTGGCGAGGTTGTCGGTGAGTTCGGCGGCATGGTGATCGAGGTCGAGACGATGCCCGATCACGTGCATCTGCTGGTTGAGTTGCCCCCGCAGGTGGCGGTCTCCAAGCTCGTCCAAATTTTGAAGGGCCGTTCTTCGCGTCACCTCCGGCAGGAGTTCCCACATTTGGCGCGGATGAAGTGTTTATGGGCGCCGTCCTGGTTGGTCTCGACCGTGGGCGGCGCGCCGCTGGAGGTCGTCAGGCGGTATGTGGCCAATCAGAAATTGGCTGGCGCACGCAAACGGGCGAAGGCAGCATAGCTGGTGGCTCACCGGTACCGCATGTACCCGACTCCGCAGGAGTCGGTGTTCATGATGGAACGGCACTGCGCGGATGCCGGGTATGTGTGGAATCTGGCGGTAGAGCAGTTCAATTGGGGCGCACGGGCCGGTCATGCCCTGGTCGGCGAAACGGCAAAAGCAGCTCGATCAAGCCCGGCAAGCCTTTGACTGGCCGGCGGCTGGGTCCTCACCGGTGCAGCAGCGGGCGTTGCGTGATTTCGACCGCGCAGTCGCGGGATTCTCCGATGGTGTGTACCGGCGGCCGTCGTGGCGGCGCAAACACCTCGATGAGGGGTACTGCATTCGCGACAGCCGTGTCGAGATCGTCAACCGGAAGTTGGCCCAAGGCTTTGTCCCCACACTCGGGCTGGTGAAGTTCCGGCTCTCCCGCGCCCTGCCCGCGGGGAAGTTGGGGATGGCACGTGGCACCTGTAAATCGGGCCGTTGGCACGTCAGCTTCCCGGCGGCGCAGCCGGCGGTGCCGGGTGCGCCGCCGAAGAGCGCATGGCCGGCATCGACCGGTCGCCATGACGAGTGCGCCCACCGCGGCCAGCTCCACGAGAAAGGCTTTGCTAGCGTCCACCACAGTTGGTCTCCCTTCGATTGTCCATGACGTAAGCCTCCTGGCTGCCCGGCGAATTTTCTGCAACCTGTCCTGCACGCGGTATTGCTGCACTAGTGGTTGTGTGAAGATTCGACAAAGAAGGGCTGCACTTCTGGTGAGTGACCCATCCACCGGCCACGGACGCTGCGGCTCGCACCACCGTACGATGTGCTGTCGTGTGCCCGAGATATGTTGGTGTGAAACGAATTTGCCCGTAGGCGTTGGTTCGGTGTCGCGATGTGGTCACAGGTGTGCGTCAAGTGGGTTATTGGCCGGTCGTGATCTGATCCGCTGTTACAGTGGGGGCACTGTGAGTTCGCGTAGTACTGCCCGATGGATGCCGGCGCGCGTTGTGATCGCGCTGGCGGTGGTGGTCTGTGTGCTCGCTACGGGTGGGTATTGGGCCCACCCCGGGGCGGAAGTTGCTGCCGCGCATGGACCG
>JAHZKD010000148.1 GCA_022600605.1 Actinomycetes bacterium | reverse complement strand
GCCACGGTGGCCGCCGCGAGCACCCTCGCCGCGCTGGCAGGTTGCACACGCGAGGTGGACAACCCGATTCCTCGGCCCGCGGATCTCGCCGCGCCGATCTCGAAGCTGCAGGTTGCCGATCTACTCAGTGCGAAAGTGCTTGGGGGGGAAGGAAATCTATTTGTCACCGTCGAACCAAAGCGCTGCAGTGGTTTGGCACAGGAAGTGGATCCGCCATTCCTGGAGGTGCATCGCCCGCTGGCCACCGATGGCGGCCACTGGACCACTTCCGACGGGGCCACCTACGTCGAGGAGATGGTCGCGGTCTACCGGTTCGACTTCGACCCGGCACGCGCCCTTGATACCGTGCGCCAGGCGATCCAGAACTGCGGTGACACCGCGCTGACCGTGACAACGATGCGCGGCCGCGTCCACACCTTCGCGGTGTCGCCTGCGGCCACCGAAAGCCCGCAGAGCACCATCGGGTGGTCGCTACGTGCCGCAAACTGGAACTGCGACAACATCTTCGTGGCAGCCCACAACGCGGCGATCGAGATCACGACGTGCGGCAAAGCTGGCGGCTTCGACACCGGCGCACTGGCCGACGAGGCGTTGAAACGCATTGACGCGCTGGCCAACACAACCGCCTAATACCGAGTAGACGCTCGAGTAAACGCTAGGTGCGACCCGAGACCTGCTCTCGATATCACCTCAACTCGTCCTCAGCCGCGGCCAAGGCGGCGAACTCCTCATCGGGAGAGTTGGCTACCAGGCGGTGCCGGCTGTACACAGCGAAGTACGCCATGAAGGCGGCGAACACCACGAGACACCACAGCGCGGCGACGCTGTCGACAAGGAACGTCGCGATCACCGCCAGCACCGCGATGACCAAGGCGAACCCGGTGGTGAAAACTCCCCCGGGGGTGCGGTAGGGCCGGGGCATGTCGGGTTCGCGCCGACGCAGCACGATGTGGCTGACCATGATCAGCACGTAGCTCAGGGCAGCGCCAAAAACCGCCATGTTCAGTAGCAGCGCACCTTGGCCGGTCAGCGACAACAAGAAACCGATCACCCCGGGCACGACCAGCGCAAGCGTCGGAGACTTGCGCGAGTTCGTCACCGAGAGCACCGTCGGTAGGTAGCCGGCCCGCGACAGCGCGAACAGCTGCCGCGAATAGGCGTAAATGATCGAGAAGAAGCTCGCGATCAGACCGGCCAGCCCGATGTAATTGACCACCTTGGCCATCGCGCCCTCACCCAGCGCCTCGACGAGCGGGTTACCTGACTCCGACATCGCGGCCGCGCCGCCGGCACCTGTGGCCAGCACCAGCACCGTCATGCAGGTCACCAGTAAGACGACCATCGCAGCAATGATGCCTCGCGGCACATTGCGTTCCGGGTTGGCTGTCTCCTCGGCGGCAAGGGGGACACCCTCGATAGCCAGGAAGAACCAAATTGCGAAGGGGATCGCCGCCCAGATGCCCAGCACACCGAAGGGCAGAAGGGCCGATGCCCCCGCCGCGTCGGTCACATCGATGTCAGTGAGGTTCGACGCGTTGAACTGGCCGATGGCGGCGATGGCGAAGATCACCAGGCCAACGAGAGCGATGCCGGTGATCACGAACATCACCTTCAGCGCCTCACCCACACCCGACAGATGAATACCGATAAATACCGCGTAGACGGCTAGGTAGATCCACCAGCCGTCTTGTATGCCGAACAGTTCCAGGGATTCGACGTAGGCGCCGATGAAAGTCGCGATGGCCGCGGGCGCGATCGCGTACTCGATCAGGATCGCCGTGCCGGTCGCAAAACCGCCCCAGGGTCCCAGGGCGCGGCGGGCAAACGTGTACCCGCCGCCCGCCGCGGGAAGCGCCGAGGACAGCTCGGCCATGCCGAGCACCAATGCCAGGTACATCCCGGCGATCACCACTGCGGCAATCGCCAGTCCGCCGAAACCACCCTGGGCCAGGCCGAAGTTCCAGCCCGAATAGTCACCGGAGATGACGTAGCCGACGCCGAGACTGGCCAGCAACACCCAGCCGGCCGTGCCTTTCTTTAGTTGCCTCTTTTGTAAGTAGTCATGCGATTCCCGATGCCCTTCGACACCGCGCATGCTGTGACTGGCACGACTGTCGCTGCTCATGGCATGGGACTCCGTTCTCCGCTACCGCTGTAACGCCGCCCCCGGGATATCCGATAGATCGCACACACAGGTTCGGATAGGGGAAGGGGATCGCGGTGCACACGGTACTCGGGCTGTCCTTGACATCGGATGACGTCGCCTGGGTGCTGTGGGACCCCGCTGGCGGCACCGTCCTCGACCATGACGCCCTGGCATTGGACGGGGACGCCGAGATTGCCGGTGCGTTCGCCCGAAGCGCCCACGCTCTTGGCAGGGCGTGCGGATTCGACGTCGATCATGTCCGCGTGACGTGGACCCACGAAGCCGCCCAGGACGGCTTGCGGCTTCGGACGCAGCTGGGATCTCTGGGATTCAGCGAGGTCGAGGTCGTGCCGATGGCCTGTGCCGCGGCAGTCTCAGTCGATCCGGAAGCAACCGGTGTCACGGCACGGTTGGCGCTGGCCTACGGTGCCGCCCTGGCCGTCCCCCAAGCCGATGAGGCGATCACCGCCCCGGTAATACAGCAGCGCAGCCGGCTTCCCCGCCGGCGAATCGCGTCATCCTTGCTTGGCGCTGCCGCGGCTGCGGCCCTCGGTGTGCTGAGCCTCTCGGCAGGTGCGACGTCGCAATTCCAGTCTCCTACGACGGCCGCCGAGGAGGTCGGGGCGCCCAACCCCGGCTGGGCGACGGTTCCCGCACCCTCCGAGGTCTCCGCAGTGCGCACAGTGGTCGCCACTCCCTCCGAGGTCCCCGCCGTGCGCAAAGTGGTCGCCACTCCGTCCCACGCCCCGCAGTCATGGTCGCCTCCGACGCAGAGCAATGTTCCGGTCAGCACCGATGTTCCGGCGGGCACCAATGTTCCGACAGGCAGCAATGTTCCAGTGGGCGCCGATCAAGCGGTAGCACCGGAAGTGGCCCAGACGCCCGCCCAACTACCGCACCTATCCGGGGTCCAACATGCGATGGGCCCCATACCTGGTCCGGCTGAGGCCCTCACGGCATCAT
>JAHZKD010000147.1 GCA_022600605.1 Actinomycetes bacterium | reverse complement strand
GTGGCCGTAGTCTAAGTGCGTGCAGCGCTGGCGGGGGCAGGATGAAATCCCCACCGACTGGGGCCGATGCGTCCTCACGATCGGCGTATTCGACGGCGTCCACCGCGGACACCAGGAGTTGATTGGCCGGGCCGTGAAGGCGGCCCGTTCGCGCGGTGTGCCGTCGGTGTTGATGACCTTCGACCCGCACCCGATGGAGGTCGTGTTCCCCGGTAGACACCCCGCGCAGCTCACTACCCTCACCAGGCGGGCTGAGCTGGTTGAGGAGATGGGCGTCGACGTCTTTCTGGTTATGCCGTTCACTGCCGACTTCATGAAGCTCACTCCCGACCGCTACGTGCATGAATTGCTGGTCGAGCGGCTCCACGTGGTTGAGGTCATGGTCGGCGAGAACTTCACATTCGGCAAGAAGGCCGCAGGCAATGTGGACCTGCTCCGAAGTGCCGGTGACCGCTTCGGCTTCGCGGTGGAGTCCCTGCCTTTGGTTTTCGAAGTGGCCGAATCCACCCGAGACGAGACGGTGACGTTCTCATCGACCTACATCCGGTCCTGCGTCGATGCCGGTGACATGGTCGCGGCTGCCGAGGCGTTGGGCCGCGCCCACCGAGTCGAGGGGGTGGTGGTCCGCGGTGTAGGTCGTGGCAGGGCGCTCGGTTTCCCCACAGCCAACATCGCTCCGCCCATATACTCGGCCATCCCTGCAGACGGTGTGTACGCCGCGTGGTTCACCGTCCTCGGGCGCGGCCCCGTCGTGGGTACCATCACCCCTGGTGAGCGCTATCAGGCCGCCGTTTCTGTCGGAACCAACCCGACCTTCTCCGGCCGCACGCGCACCGTTGAGGCGTTCGTCTTGGATACGACCGCCGATCTCTACGGCCAGCATGTGGCGGTCGACTTCGTCGCGCGTCTGCGAGGGCAGGAGAAGTTCGACTCGGTGACTGAGCTGGTGGCAGCGATCGAGGGCGACACCCAACGCTCCCGGGCCATCCTGTCCGCACAGCCATAGTTGCCTCCGAGCGCTGCGATCACGATTCGCTGCGTGGCCTTCGCCGCTGTTAGACTCGCCGCCGACGTTGCGCTTGCTGCAGTTCGCGGTGGCTGCGCATGTCGGAGATCTTTCACGACAATCTCCGGCCTCTATTCGCGGACCGATGTGATGGAGTTATTTCGTGGCGCTCACTGCCGAACAGAAAAAAGACATCCTGGGCCAGTACGGCCTGCACGGCACCGATACCGGTTCACCGGAGGCGCAGGTCGCACTGCTGACCAAGCGGATCTCAGACCTGACCGAGCATCTGAAGATGCACAAGCACGATCACCACTCGCGACGTGGGCTGCTGTTACTGGTCGGCCGTCGCCGCCGGTTGCTGAAGTACGTCGCCCAGATCGACGTTGAGCGATACCGCACGCTGATCGAGCGCCTAGGTTTACGCCGCTGACGCCGGGTTTCTTCGGGACATGCCAAAGTGCAGTGGGCAGCCCGTAGCTGGAGGGTGACCCCATCGCCTGCCTTGGCCGCGTGGCCGCAACGTTCCCCCGGGGCCTGCTACTGGCCCGGATTAGGGTTTGCGCACATGTTGGGATGTACGATGAGTGCGTTCGCCAGCCATAGGGCGCGAACAATCGGGTGTGGTCCTCGCAGTTCCGCGGGCGCTACCCCCGCGTGACACGACAGGTACCGCCTGAACTCGCGGTCTTCGGTAGTGGCTGCCGGACTAACTCCGGCAGCTTCGATCGACGGCCGTCGACGCATTCGGGCCGGCCTTCTCGGGGAGACTCGAGGTTGTCTGCAATTGTCCGCATTCAACGCGCGGTGTTCACGCGAAACAGCTGAATGATGACCCAGAGAGGCCGTACGGACGTCCATGTCTGTAGTTGAAATTGAAGACGGCGTGTTCGAGTCCACCGCCGTGATCGACAACGGGAGCTTCGGCACCCGCACCATCCGCTTCGAGACCGGCCGGTTGGCCAAACAGGCCGCAGGCTCGGTCGTGGCCTACCTCGACGACGAAACCATGCTGCTGTCGTCCACCACCGCCGGCAAGCACCCGAAGGACCACTTCGACTTTTTTCCGCTCACCATTGACGTCGAGGAGCGGATGTATGCCGCCGGACGCATCCCCGGCTCGTTCTTCCGGCGTGAGGGCCGCCCCTCCACGGATGCGATCCTCACCTGCCGCCTGATCGACCGGCCGCTGCGCCCGACGTTCATCTCGGGTCTGCGCAACGAGATCCAGGTCGTCGTCACCATCATGAGCCTCGACCCCAAGGACCTCTACGATGTGCTGGCCATCAACGCGGCCTCGGCGTCCACCCAGATTTCCGGGATTCCATTCTCGGGCCCGGTCGGTGGCGTGCGCGTTGCACTGATCGACGGCCAATGGGTCGCGTTCCCGACCGTGGAGCAGCTTGAGGGCGCGGTCTTCGACATGGTCGTCGCTGGCCGCAAGGTAACGGCGAAGGTAGCCGGAAAAGACACCGCCGACGTGGCGATCATGATGGTCGAGGCCGAGGCGACCGAAAAGGTCATCGACCTGGTCGCCGGTGGCGCGGGCGCGCCGACGGAGACTGTGGTGGCCGAGGGCCTCGAGGCCGCAAAGCCGTTCATCGACGCGCTGTGCACCGCGCAGCAGGAGCTGGCCGAACGCGCCTCCAAGCCGACCGCCGAATACCCGCTCTTCCCCGAATACCAGCAAGACGTGTTCGATGCGGTGTCCTCGGTGGCCACCGACGACCTGTCCGCGGCTCTGACCATCGCAGGTAAGGAAGAGCGCAACGACCGCACGGACGAGATCAAGGTCTCGATACTGGAGCGGCTGGCCGATACCTACGAGGGCCGCGAGAAAGAGATCGGCGCGGCTTACCGGGCGTTGACCAAGAAACTTGTCCGGCAGCGCATTCTGACCGACCATTTCCGCATCGACGGACGCGGCGTGACCGACATCCGGGCGCTATCGGCTGAGGTGGCCGTCATACCGCGGGCGCACGGCAGCGCGATTTTCGAGCGTGGCGAGACCCAGATCCTGGGCGTTACCACGCTGGACATGGTCAAGATGGCACAGCAGATCGACTCGCTGGCACCGGAGACCAAAAAGCGGTACATGCACCACTACAACTTCCCGCCTTACTCGACCGGTGAGACCGGCCGCGTCGGCTCGCCCAAGCGTCGCGAGATCGGTCACGGTGCGCTGGCCGAGCGTGCCCTGATGCCGGTGCTGCCCAGCGTTGAGGAGTTCCCCTACGCGATCCGTCAGGTGTCGGAGGCTCTGAGCTCCAACGGCTCGACATCGATGGGTTCGGTGTGCGCGTCGACGCTGGCCATGCTGAACGCCGGTGTGCCGCTGAAGGCTCCGGTCGCAGGCATCGCGATGGGGCTCGTGTCCGACGATGTGGAAGTAGCGGCCGAAGGTGGGGCTGGCACCACGTCGGAGCGTCGATTCGTCACGCTGACCGATATCCTCGGCGCCGAGGACGCCTTCGGTGACATGGACTTCAAGTGCGCAGGCACCAAGGACTTCGTCACCGCGCTGCAGCTCGACACCAAGCTCGACGGGATTCCCTCCAAGATTCTCGCCGGCGCCCTGGCACAGGCCAAGGATGCCCGGATCGCCATTCTGGAGGTGATGGCCGAGGCCATCGATGAGCCCGATGAGATGAGCCCGTTCGCACCCCGCATCACCACGATCAAGGTGCCGCTCGACAAGATCGGTGAGGTGATCGGCCCGAAGGGCAAGATGATCAACTCGATCACCGAGGAGACCGGTGCCTCGATTTCCATTGAGGACGACGGCACCGTGTTCGTCGGCGCCTCCAATGGCGAAGCGGCGCAGGCTGCGATTGACAAGATCAACGCGATCGCCAACCCGCAGCTGCCTAAGACCGGGGAGCGGTTCCTCGGAACCGTGGTGAAGACCGCCGACTTCGGTGCGTTCGTCTCCTTGCTGCCCGGACGGGACGGCTTGGTGCACATTTCCAAGCTGGGCCGTGGCAAGCGGATCAAGAGGGTGGAGGACGTGGTCAAGGTGGGCGACAAACTCCGCGTGGAGATCGCCGACATCGACAACCGCGGCAAGATTTCGTTGATCCTCGTCGCCGAAGAGGACTCAGCAGATGCACCCGCCGCCGGAGCCGGATCGCCTGTTGCTGTCGATGCAGCGACCGTCAGTAGCTAGTTCGGGGTCGCTGCGCCGGGGAAGGGCAATCGACGACGCGGCTGACAAGTCGATAGCCGTGCGCCGCGCGGACCTGCCCGGTGGCCTGCGTGTGGTCACCGAGCACATTCCGCACGTCCACTCGGCGTCGGTGGGGGTGTGGGTCGGTGTGGGGTCTCGCGACGAGGGTCGCAGCGTGGCCGGTGCCGCCCACTTCCTGGAGCACCTGCTGTTCAAGGCGACACCGACTCGGACCGCGGTGCAGATCGCCCAGGCGGTGGATGCCGTCGGCGGTGAGCTGAACGCGTTCACCGCCAGGGAGCACACGTGTTACTACGCACATGTCCTCGACTCGGATCTGGCGCTGGCTATCGATCTGGTCGCCGATGTCGTGCTGCGCGGCCGGTGTTTTTCTGACGACGTGGAGGTCGAGCGCGATGTCGTGCTCGAGGAGATCGCCATGCGTGACGACGACCCGGAGGACACACTGGGGGACGTATTCCTGTCGTCGATGTTCGGCGGACACCCGGTGGGTCGCCCCGTGATCGGCAGTGTGGATTCGATCTCGAGGATGACACGCGCGCAACTGCATTCGTTTCATGTTCGTCGCTACACACCCGATCGCATGGTCGTGGCGGTTGCCGGGAACGTCGATCACGATGAGGTCGTCGGATTGGTGGCTGAGCACTTCGGCCCACGGTTGATGCGTGGCCGATCCGCGATTCCGCCGCGTGGAGGTGCTGGACGGGTTGCGGGTCGTCCCACGCTGCAGGTGGTCAACCGTGAGGCAGAGCAGACTCATTTGTCCTTGGGGGTGCGTACTCCGGGACGGAACTGGGATCATCGTTGGGCGTTGTCGGTGCTCAACACCGCGCTCGGCGGCGGCTTGAGTTCCCGTCTCTTTCAACAGATTCGGGAGATGCGCGGGTTGGCGTACTCGGTGTACTCGTCGGTGGACACGTTCGCCGACAGCGGTGCGCTCTCGGTGTACACAGGGTGTCTACCTGAGCGGTTCGACGAGGTCGTGCGGGTGACGACGGACGTGTTGGCCGACGTCGCCCGTGACGGGATCACGGCAGAGGAATGTCGGATCGCCAAGGGCTCGTTAAGGGGTGGACTGGTTCTGGGTCTGGAGGACTCAGGGTCGCGGATGAACCGCATTGGGCGCAGCGAGCTGAACTACGGGCACCATCGCAGCATCGCCTCCACGCTGGACCGGATCGAGGCCGTCACACTGGACGAGGTCAATGCGGTTGCCCGGCTTCTGCTGACGCGGCCGTTCGGGGCGGCGGTCCTGGGGCCGGTGCGGTCCAAGAAATCACTGCCGGCGCCACTACAGACGATTGCGGGTTGATAGGTAGCCTGTTCGCGATGCGTCAGCCGCAACCGTTTTCCCGACGGCACGTCTTGGTGGGCGGGTTGTCCCTGGCAATGTTGGCCGCATGCTCGGACCCGCCGGGTGCCGTCCAGGCCGACACCGGCGCCGGCCCAGCCGCCGACCTTGAGGCCGATCTCGACGCCGGACCGGAGGCAGATCTCGACGCCGGACCGCCGGTGCCGACGACTGACAACCGGATCGAACTATTGGAGCAGCGATACGGTGTCGTCGTCGGGCTATGGGCGCTAGACCTGCTGGGCGGTCGATCGTTGGCCCACCGCGTCGGAGAGCGGTTCGCTATGTGCTCGACTTTCAAGACCTACGCCGCAGCGGCGGTGGTCCGGAAGTCCGAACGCGGCGAGATCGCCCTGTCCGACACGGTCACCATCGAGCCAGCCGACATCATTGCCCATTCGCCGGTGGCCGGAACAAGGGTGGGGGCGGCGATGACGCTGGCCGAGTTGTGTCAGGCGGCGCTGCAGCAAAGCGACAATGCAGCAGCCAACTGGCTGCTGCGGGTGCTTGGCGGCCCATCGGCGATCACCGAATTTGCCCGCAGCATCGGTGATGAGGAATCCCGGCTGGACCGTTGGGAGACCGAGCTGAACTCCGCCGTGCCGGGGAATCTCCGCGACACGAGCACGCCGGGCGCACTGGGTTTGGGCTACCGCAACCTGCTCGCTGGCGAGGCGCTGGGGGCCGCCGGCCGTCAGCAACTCACCGACTGGATGCGGGGCAATGCCACGTCGAGCATGCGGGCCGGTCTACCCGCTGGATGGACCAGCGCGGACAAGAGCGGTAGCGGTGGCTACGGCACTACCAACGATGTCGGCATCGCCTACGCCCCGGACGGGCGCCGGCTACTGCTGTCGATGATGAGCAGGTCGGCCACCGACGATCCGGCCGCGCCGAACCAGCGTCCGATGATCGGTGAATTAACCGCAATCGCGGTAGGCGACCTATTGCAGGGGAAGTGAGTCGTCGCGCCGGAGCACGAAGAAGTACGGCAGCCTGATCCCGCGCAGGTCCATCGCGCCGAGCACGGTGTTCTCGTCCAGTCGGCGAAACACGTCGTTGATCGGCAGCTGGTCATAGATCATCGTCGCTGTGTCCACGTCGCGGTAGCGCGTCACGCGCAGCCGGGCTTTGGGCCCGCGGGCCCGCAGCGCGGGCTTGAGTGTCGCGATGGTGCTGCTGAAGTTCTGCCGTTTGAGGGTGGGGATCTTGGTGACCAGGCCGAGGCCGCCGAACGCCAGGACGGGGTTGAGCGGCCACAGCCCGCTGCCGTCGCCGGTGGGAAACAGCAGTGGGTGAACGGTTTCGGAGTCCAGGAACGCTTTACCCCACCAACCGGTGGCGGCCAGCATGCCGTCGAGAGGATGGTTGGTCGGCAGTTCGAGGCCATGCCAGGTGCCGATCATAAAGTCCGGTTCGACGGCTGGCTGCGAGTCGAACAGTGTCAGCGCATCGGCGGTCGCAGTGGGGGCGTTCGGAAGGACTTCGTTGAGCGACAGCATGCGTCGACCTTACTTGACACCCGTCAATTCAGGCACACTGTATTTGTGCGCCCTGACAGCCCTTGCCCATGCGGCAGTGGCGACCCATACGGCCGCTGCTGTCTGCCCAGTCATCACGGCGAGCGGGAGGCGCGATCGGCCGAGCAACTGATGCGAACGCGCTACAGCGCCTACGCCGTGGGAGACTGCGACTATCTCTGGCGGACCTGGCACCCGCGCACACGCCCCGACCACGTCGCTGACGCCGGGCTGGTGTGGACCGGTCTTGAGATCATCGACAGTGTCGCGGGCGAACCCGGCGACGATTCGGGCGAGGTCGAGTTCCGCGCGCACTACCGGGACGGCGTCCTGCACGAGCGTTCCCGATTCTCGTTGAGAGCCGGCCGGTGGTTTTACCTCGACGGAGATCGGGTCGACTAGAGCACGTCGGCCGGGTCGGTGAACGGCAGGCCGAGGTCGACGGCGACCTGTTCGGACAGCAGCGCTCCCTGATGCGTCGAGAGTCCCTTCGTCAGCGCGGCATCAGCACTGCAGGCGGCCCGCCAGCCTTTGTCGGCGAGCTCAAGCACGTAGGGCATCGTGGCGTTGGTCAGCGCGAAGGTCGATGTGCGCGGCACCGCGCCGGGCATATTGGCCACGCAGTAGAAGACGGTGTCGTGCACGCCAAATGTCGGGTCGTCGTGAGTAGTCGGCCGCGAATCGGCGAAACACCCTCCCTGGTCGATCGCCACGTCGACCAGCACCGCGCCCGGCTTCATATGTGCCACAGTCGAATTGGTAACCATCTTAGGCGCCTTGGCGCCCGGAACCAGGACGGCGCCGATGACCAGGTCAGCTGCCTTCACGGCGTCCTCCAAGTCTAGGGCCGAGGAGTAGCGGGTCTGGATGCGACCGCCGAACTCGGCGTCAACCTCGCGCAACGTATTGATGTTGACGTCGAAGACGGTCACATGTGCGCCCATTCCAGCCGCCACCCGTGCGGCGTTGCGCCCGACAGTCCCGCCGCCGATGACGACCACCTCAGCCGGCGCGACGCCGGGCACACCTCCCATCAGCACGCCACGACCACCCTCGCTGCGCATCAGGTGGTATGCCCCCGCCTGGGTCGACAACCTTCCCGCGACCTCGCTCATCGGCGCGAGCAAGGGGAGTGCGACTGACCCATCTGGGCTGGCAGTCTGCACGGTCTCGTAGGCGATCGACGTTGTTCCAGAATCCAGCAGCGCTTCGGTGCACGGCTTGGACGCTGCCAGGTGCAGGTAGGTGAACAGCATCTGGCCCGATCTCATTCGGCCATACTCTGGCTCGATTGGTTCTTTGACCTTGAGCAGCAGATCGGCGTGTGCCCACACCTCGTCGGCCCCATTGACCAGCTGTGCCCCGGCGCGCTTGAAGTCAGCGTCGGAGATCGCCGATCCGTCGCCCGCCTCGGACTGGATGAGAACCTCGTGGCCACGGTCGACGAGTGCGGCGACCCCGGATGGGGTGATGGCGACGCGGTATTCGTTGTTCTTGAGTTCAGTCGGGACACCGACACGCATGATCGCTCCTCGCAATAATGGCCGGACCACTCCAATTATGAAGATCAGACGATCTAACTTCAACAAGAGCGGTAAAGATTCACTAGAGTGTTGCTGTGGCTGAAGAATCATCGAACAATGGCGGACGGAAACGGCGCGCATCGAAGGATGTTCAGCCTGCTGCGATCGACGATGTTGACCGGCGCATATTGACCGCTCTGCACGCCGATGCACGCATGTCGAACAGTGCGCTGGCCGAGTTCGTCGGGATCGCCGCGTCAACCTGCCACGGCCGGGTGCGCCGACTGCAGGAGGTCGGGGTCATCCGCGGTTTCTACGCCGACATCGATCCTTCGGCGATCGGGCTGAACCTCCAGGCGATGATCTCAGTCAGGCTGCAGTTCACCGCGCGCAGCAAGATCGCAAGCTTCATCCAGCAGATCCGCCGCAAACACCAGGTGATGGACGTGTATTTTTTGGCCGGCGCCGATGACTTCATTCTGCACGTCGCCGCTCGGGACACCGATGATCTGCGGTCTTTCGTTGTGGAGAACCTCAGCGCCGACGCAGACGTCGCGGCCACGCAGACCTCGCTGATCTTCGAACATCTGCGCGGTGCGTCTCCGCTGTAAAGCCTTCAGCCGCCCACGGTGAAGGCGCGCAACCACGAGAACCACTCGGCCATGCCTTCTCCGGTCTTGGCACTCATCGCGAGCACCTTCGCAGCCGGGTTGACCTGTCGAATCCGTTCGGTATAGGTGGCGATGTCGGTGTCGAGATACGGCGCCAGGTCGATCTTGTTGAGCAGCACCAGGTCGACCGCGCGGAACATGACCGGGTACTTCAACGGCTTGTCCTCGCCCTCGGTCAGTGAGTAGACCATCGCTTTGGCGTGCTCACCGACATCGAACTCCGCAGGGCACACCAGATTCCCGACATTCTCGATGATTACCAGGTCTAGTGCGCTCAGCTCGAGCCCGCCCAGTGCGCGGTTGACCATCGGCGCGTCGAGATGGCACTCACCGCCGAAGCCGTTGCCCGTGTTGAGCAGTGAGATCTGCGCGCCACGGCCGCCGAGACGTTCGGCATCCAGATCGGTGGCGATATCGCCCTCGATCACCCCGATCGCGAGGTCGCCCGCCAGCTCGTCGAGCGTGGCAGCCAGCACCGAGGTCTTGCCCGAACCCGGTGAGCTCATCAAGTTCAACGCCCGAATTCCCTTGGACTCGAAGATCTTCCGATTCTCTTGTGCCCGGATGTCGTTCTCGGAGAAGATGGCCTTCAGGACGTCAACACGCTGTGCCCCAGTCCGGTATCCGCTGTGGTCATCATGATCGTCATCATGCACAGCGTCGTCGTGGTGGTGGTGGTCGTCGTCGTGGTTTTCGTGGTTTTGGTGGTTACCGTCGTGGTGGTGCCATCTACCCATGGCGGGCACCTGCCGCCACATCGATCGACGTCACAAGAAACTCGTCCCCGCGCAGCACCGAAACGTCGACACTTGCGCACGCCGGGCAGCAGATCGACCATCGTGACCTGATTTCGGACTGCGTGTGGCAGGTCTGGCATTCCACCGCGGCCGGCACCAGTTCCAGTTCCAGCTCCGCGTCGCCAAGATCCTCATGCTCGCGAACGATGCCCCAGCAGAAGGTCAGCGACTCTGCGACTACCTGGCGCAGGGCGCCGACCCGGACACGCACGACCTCGACGGGTCGGCCCTCCGCGTGTGTCTTCACGACTCTGGCGATCTCATGACACAAGGACAATTCGTGCACAGCCCCACGGTAATCCTGCCGGTGGGCAGCAGGTGGTGGACTGGCAGTCGACATGGGCAGAAGTACTTCGCTGATTGAGTACTTCGCTGATTGCGGCTTGTTGGCGAGGTGATGGCGGGCTAGCCTCGCTTCACCGATCTGTGCCGATAGCCCACAGGTACAGCTGGTGTCAGCGGCCGAGGAGAACGCCCCGATGAGCGCACGCCCGGAATTCAGCGGTGGCGCCCACCCGGGTGACTCCGTGCGCATCGGTTTGCGCATCTGCGGGCTGGTCCAAGGTGTCGGATTCCGCCCCACGGTCGCGCGCATCGCCGACCAGCATCTGCTGAGCGGTTTCGTCCTGAACGATTCCCGCGAACTTCGGTGCGAACTGGAGGGAGCGCCATCTGGCGTCGAAGCCGCTGTCGCCGCGATCTGCGCCGCGCCGCCACCGCTGGCCGTCATCGACTCGGTGCGCACCGACCCGTTGCGACCAACAGGCGAAACCGGGTTCCACATCCTGGCCAGCGATGCTCTGGTCCAGGCCGGGTGCCGCACCTTGGTCTCGCCGGACATAGCGACCTGCGCCGATTGCCTACGGGAGCTGTTCGACCCCGCTGACCGCCGATATCTGCACCCCTTCATTACCTGCACCAATTGCGGGCCGCGCTACACGGTGACCACTGAGCTGCCCTATGACCGTCCCGCAACGACGATGGCCGGATTTCCCATGTGCTCGTCCTGCGCCTCGGAGTACGACGATCCGTCGGACCGCAGATATCACGCCCAGACCATCGCCTGCCCCGATTGCGGACCGGTGCTGTCGTGGCGCGGGCCTGGATCCGGCGCCTCGCCGCTGGCATCGGCTGCTGCCGCTCTACGGGACGGTTTGGTTGTCGCGATCAAGGGCATCGGCGGCTACCACCTCGCGTGCCTTGCCGAGTCCGACGATGTGGTCGCAAGGCTGCGCGAGCGCAAGAACCGACCCGCCAAGCCGTTCGCGGTGATGACGGCTGACGTTGCCGCCGCGCGCCTGATTGCCCAGGTCAATGACGCCGCGGCCCGGTCGTTGGCCTCGCCCGCCGCGCCGATCGTGCTGCTGCCGGCCCGCTCGGAGGGGGTTTGCGCCCAGGTGGCACCCGGCCTGCTGGATGTCGGTGTCATGGTCGCCTATTCGGCGATCCACCACTTGCTGTTCGCCGAGCTTGGCCGCCGGCCACTGGTGATGACTTCGGCCAACCAGGGTGGGTCCCCTATCGTTTTTCGCGATGAGGACCTGGGCTGGATCGACGGACTGGCCGACGCCGTGCTGACCCATGACCGGCCAATCCACGTACCGTGCGAAGACTCCGTGACAGGCCTCGATGGCCAAGGAAATGAAGTACCGCTGAGGCGCTCCCGTGGATACGCTCCGCTGCCCGTCACGGCTAATGGCAGCCCACCGGCACCGGCGATCCTGGCCACCGGCGGTGACATCAAGACCACCTTCGCCCTGCGTGACGCCCACGGTCGAGCACACCTGTCCCCGCATCTGGGCGACATGGCCGACCCCCGCACGCAGCACTGCTTTGCCTTAGCGCTGGAGCACCTGACATTCATGACGGGCACGCAGCCCACGGTCCTGGCGTGTGATCTGCATCCGGGATACGCCGGCACGCGGTGGGCGCAGCGCCAAGCTGCAGACAATAGCGGTGTGGATGCGATTATCGCCGTTCAGCACCACCACGCGCACGCGGTGTCGCTGCTGGCTGAACACGGCCGGCTCGGTGAACCGATGATCGCGGTGACCTATGACGGCACCGGCTACGGCACAGACACAACAGTCTGGGGTGGCGAGCTTCTCATGATCTCCGACCCCGCGGATTTCACCCGGGTTGGCCACGTGGCCACGTTCGCGCTGCCCGGTGGTGAGGGCGCAGTTCGCCAGCCGGCCCGGATAGCGCTGGATCTGCTGCGCCGGGCCGGGGTCGCGGCTGCCGAGGACTTGCCGCCCGTCAAGGCGATGGGGTCTGCGGGAATGCGCATTCTGTCTCAGCAGTTGGAGCGCGGCGTTGGTTGCGTGCCCACCACCAGCATGGGCCGGCTCTTCGATGCCGTTGCCAGCCTGCTGGGTGTCTGCCAGCAGGTCAGCTACGAAGGCCAGGCGGCCGTCGAGTTGGAACATCTAGCCCGTACGGCAAATTTAGCTCGTACGGCAAAGAGCCGGCCCGTAATTGATTTCGAGGTCTCCGATGGAATTATCGATCCTGCTCCGGTGATCGCGGCGCTGGTATGCGGTATGCGGTCCGGCAGCGCAGCCGCCGACCTGGCCGCGGCCTTCCACGACGCGGTCCTACGCGCGACGGTACGAGCGGCCGCCGATGCCGCCGATGCCGCTGCGATTTCCACCGTCGGACTCACTGGAGGAGTCTTTGTCAACCGGAGACTGCTCGACGGAGTCGTGGCCGGGCTGCGCGGGCGCGGCTTGGAGGTGCTCACTCACCGTGTTGTGCCCTGCAACGATGGGGGATTGGCGTTGGGACAGGCAGCAGTCGCCGCGGCCCGGCTATCCGCGTCCCCTTCAAGCGAAAGGAATGGCTTATGTGCCTGGGAATCCCCGGCAAGGTGATCGAGATCTGGGATGAGTCCGGGACGCCGATGTCCTTGGTCGAGTTCGGCGGGATCACCAAGACCGTCTGTTTGGCGTTCCTGCCCGACATTGAGATCGGTGAGTTCGCGATCGTGCACGCCGGATTCGCGATTGCCACGCTCGACGAAGAATCGGCTAACGTCACCCTCCAGATGTTCGCCGACCTCGGCACGCTCGATGAGGAACTGGCGGGTTCAGAGGGTCAGGCCGTGGCACCGGACAGGAGGGATCCGGCATGAAATACCTCGACGAGTTCCGTGACCCGGTCGCTGCCAAGACACTGGTTGCGTCGATCAAGCGCCGCGCCACCCGGGTCTGGACCATCATGGAAGTCTGTGGTGGACAGACTCATTCAATCATCCGCAACGGCCTCGACCAGCTGCTCGAGGGGACCGTCGAGTTCGTTCACGGCCCGGGCTGCCCAGTGTGTGTGACACCGCTGGAGATGATCGATCGTGCGCTGGACATCGCGGCGCGCGACGATGTGATCTTCTGCTCGTTCGGTGACATGCTGCGCGTTCCGGGCAGCCACCAGGATCTGTTCGGTGTGCGCGCTCGCGGTGGCGACGTCCGGGTCGTGTACTCGCCGCTGGATGCCACCCGGGTCGCTGCGGACAACCCCGACAAACAAGTCGTGTTCTTCGGTGTGGGCTTCGAGACCACCGCTCCGGCCAACGCCATGGCAGTCCTGCACGCGCAACGACTAGGGCTGACAAACTTCTCGATGCTGGTGTCCCACGTGCTGGTGCCGCCGGCGATGACAGCGATCCTGTCATCACCGACCAACCGGGTCCAGGGCTTTCTCGCCGCCGGCCATGTGTGCTCGGTGATGGGCACCGCCGAATACGGACCGTTGGTCAAGGAGTTTGGTGTGCCGATCGTCGTCACCGGTTTCGAACCGCTGGACCTTCTCGAAGGCGTCCGCCAGACAGTCGAACTTCTGGAGGCGGGGACACCCGCACTGCGCAACGCCTATCCGCGCGCGGTCACCGATGCCGGCAACACGGTCGCCCAGAAGATACTCGCCGACGTCTTCGCAGTCACCGACCGGCAGTGGCGTGGAATCGGATTGATCGCGAAGTCGGGGTGGGCGCTGTCGCCGCGCTACGCGGAGTTCGACGCCGAACAGCGATTCGGCGTCGGGCACCTGCAGATAGCCGAATCGCCGCAGTGCCGTAGCGGTGAAGTGTTGCAGGGTCAGCTCAAACCCACCGACTGTCCCGCCTTCGGGCTGAGCTGTACACCGCGAAACCCACTGGGTGCCACCATGGTTTCCAGTGAGGGGGCATGTGCGGCCTACTACCATTTCCGCCGCCTCGAAACGTCCGCGCATGCCTGACCGGCCGGCGCCCGCCGATCCCGCCGACTGGGTGTGTCCGCTGCCGCTGCGCGAAACCCAGCGGATTGTGCTCGGCCACGGCGGTGGGGGCGTGCTCTCCGAGGAACTCGTCGACAACCTCTTTCGGCCCGCCTTCGGCACCGAGTCCGAACCCGCCCGCGACTCGGCGCTGGTCGACGTCGACTCCGGGCGCATCGCGCTGACCACCGACTCATACGTGGTGCAGCCGTTGTTCTTTCCCGGCGGCAACATCGGTGACCTCGCCATCAATGGCACAATCAACGACATCGCCTGCAGCGGTGCGCAACCGGTGGGGCTGACTGCGGGATTCATCATCGAAGAAGGTCTGCAGCTCGATGTGCTCGGTGCGATCGCCGAGACTATGGGCAGGGCGGCCGCGGCCGCGGGAGTCGCCATCATCGCCGGGGACACCAAGGTTGTCGAAAAGGGCAGCGCGGATCAACTGTTCATCAACACATCGGGGGTAGGGGTAGTTCCCGCGGGAGTGACGATCGGGCCGGACCGCGCCCGGCCCGGCGATGTGATCATCGTTTCGGGCAACATCGGCGAACACGGCATCGCGATCATGAGTGTGCGTGCGGGCATCGACTTCGGCACCGTCGTGACTACCGACAGCGCGCCGATGCACCGCCTGGTCGCCGCGATGCTTACCGCGGCCGCCGACGCGGGGGATATCGGAGCGGTACATGCGCTGCGTGACCCCACTCGCGGGGGGCTGGTGGCCTCAGTCGTCGAAATTGCCCGTGCGGCATCGGTGGGCGTCGAACTGGACGAGAGCGCCATCCCAGTCCCCGAGGCTGTCGCGTCGGCCTGTTCGTTTCTGGGCCTGGACCCACTTCAGGTCGCCAACGAAGGCAAGATGGTCGCCTTTGTCCATCCCGATCATGCTGATGCGGTGTTGGCTGCGATGAGGTCATGCCCGGAAGGTGCGGGTGCCGCGGTGATCGGCCGGGTGGTCAGTGAACACCCCGGTATGGCAGTGGCGCGCACGGCGTTCGGCACCACCCGCATTGTGGAACGCGAACTCGGCGAACAGCTTCCGCGAATCTGCTGAGCCTGAGCCTGAGCCGCAGGCCTGCCGCGGGCGGTGTACGCCATCGGCCTGCGGGTTGTGGGCGTCATCGTGCCGCGGGCCGCGGCTGACTGCGAACGGCTGGCTTCGTCGGCCACCGCTGCGTGGTGGCACCCCCGCCGTCGATAGCCACCTCTGGCAGGGGTTGCAAAGTGGTCACGGCGAGGGATCATCGACGGTATGGATATCTTCTTAGTGAGCGCGGTTGCCCTGTGGTGGTTCGCGTGTGCGGTCACTGCCGGAATTATGGCAACCAATAGGTACCTCAACGGAGTCGTATTCTTCTGTGTGGGGCTGTTTATCCTTGGTCCGCTTACCGTTGGCGTTGCGCTCCTAGCAGCACCGGGACACCCACAACCGGTTCTTCGAAACTAACGCGCACCTGCACACAACGGTGTTTCCAATGGCGTGTACAAGTCTTGACCCGACCGTGCATGTTTCGTTACCGCTTCCTCATCCCGTTGTCATTGTCGGTACCCATACTGAATGGCAAGTAGTCGCGAGAAGAAGGTGGTCCCAGTGCTGATTGTCTACCTGTGTGGTGCGCTCGCTACCGCGCTGGCCGGAATGGGCGGGGCCATCCGGTATTCCGATCCACGGACTAGCCCACGAACTCAAGTAGCGGTAGTGGTCATGGCAGGTGTGTTCTGGCCGGTCGTGGCTATTGGGGCTCTGCAGGCCCTCGGCATGCTGCTGCTGGCGAATTGGATGAGAACCGCCCCAGACGGCGACGCAGTCGGT
>JAHZKD010000017.1 GCA_022600605.1 Actinomycetes bacterium | reverse complement strand
TTGAAGTCGAAGACGCCGAGGTTGGACACCACTCGATACACATTGACGAAGCGGTATGCGGGATTTCCTGGATCAATTTTGTCCCAACCGATCCCGGATACGATGTCGACGGAGTCGGCGAACACGCGCGTGGAGTGGTTGCCGACGAAATAGCTGGTGGCGTGGTTGAGAGTATTGCCTGGTGCGCCCCGGACACCGAACATCTGGCGGGTTGGATGCTGTAGCGGCCCGAATGCCGACAGGTTCTGGTTTCCGTAACGGTCAATCTGGTTCGCGCCCATCACGACATGGCGACGGCCCCACGCCAGTGTCTCGAAGACCCGGCCGAAAGGCATCCAGCCCTCTATCGCGGCTGCTGCGCCGATGGCCGGAGTATCGGCGATGATTCGGGCTTCGCCGTCGGTCAGCAGGATGTCTGGCGAAAAGGTCAGCCGCGCCAGCCTTGCACCGATCGAGACGACGGTTGTCATCGGGCTGATCATGATCTCCCCGGCATCGCGGAAGAGTTCAGCGCACGCCACGGTGCACACCTCGGCGCGGGTCACGGAATTCACTTGGCTACCTCCATATCTGCCTCCGACGCTGCCGCGAACTTCCCGATAGCGGCCTGGTAGTCGGCTTCGCTTCCGGCCAGGTACGTTTCGACGAAAGCCGCCCACGTCTGATCCGAGCCGGCCGATTGGGCGTAGTGGCGCTGAAATTTCTCGTCGCGCCGGTAGTCTGGCTCGGCGGTGGTGAAGTGGGCACCATTGGGTACCTCGACAACGGTGTCCACCATCATGCGGTTGATCAACAGTGCTTGTGGCGGAACAGACTTCACGAGTTCTGCGGTGGGTACCACCCGTTCGACCGAGAGGTAGCGTTTCTCCGCGGCCATCAGGAACAGGTCGTCGAAGTAGGGATCGATTCCGGTGTAGGCCGCATTGCCCTGCGCGTCACCGAGATTCATGTGCACGAACGCCGCATCCAGCCCTAGCGCGGGCATGGCGACCAGCTCCTCGAATGCCCCATCGGTGGCATAGGGCGAGCGCACGGTTTTGAGCTCGTCGCCCCAGAAGGCTCGGACGTCGCTGCCGAGCCCGGCGCGAATCGGTAGGAACGGCAGCCGCTGCGCGGCGGCTTGAAGCCCGCAGCGCAGCATGCCCTCGTCCATCTCGCGGGATTCGATGCTCCCTGAAGTGCGGGCCTTTGCGAACCAAGGGTCGTAGAACGGCGGTGAGTCCAGTGACACGAAGCCGTAGTACGCGCGCTTGACCTTGCCTGCCGAGCAAAGCAGCCCGAGGTCGGGGCCGCCGTAGGTGACGACGGTGAGGTCGGTGACATCGGTGCGCAGCAGGGCACGCACGAATGCCATCGGCTTGCGCCGGGAACCCCAACCGCCGATGCCGATGGTCATACCGCTCTCGATGGACGAGACCGCCTCGTCCAACGTGCTTGTCTTGTCAGGCATGCTTCCCCTTGTCCGTGCCGGCGAACGCGTCGCGGTGCTCATCGGCCACCCCGGCAAGGTTCAGTTCGAACGTGAAACCCTGTTCCATGCGGTAACTGGAGTTAACTTTCTGTACGTCGATAAGGTTCAGCGCCTCCTTCGCGGCGCGGATCACCCGAGTGTCCTTGGCGGCAATGTCGCGGGCGACGCTGAGCGCGGCCTCGTCGAGTTCGGCCCGCGGAACGACTGCGTGCACCGACCCGAAGTGGTGCAGGGTTTGGGCGTCCACCGTGGCCGCGGTAAAAAACAGTCGGCGCATCATGTGCTGGGGTACCAGGCGGGATAGGTGGGTGGCAGCTCCCAGCGCGCCCCGCTCCACCTCGGGCAGTCCGAAGGTGGCGTCGTCGGAGGCCACCAAGACGTCAGCGTTGCCGATCAGTCCGATTCCCCCGCCAACGCAGAAGCCGTTGATTGCGGCGACGACCGGAACCTGGCACTCGTACACCGCACGGAAAGCGTGAAAGCAGCCGCGGTTGGCATCGAGTAAAGCAGTGAATCCCGCCCCCTCTGCCTTCGTCCGTTGCATCTCCTTGATGTCGACACCGGCGTTGAATCCGCGCCCCTCGGCCCGCAGGATCACCACGTGGGTGGTGTGGTCTCGGCCCGCTGCGGTGATGGCGTCGCCGAGTTCGAACCAGCCCTGCGACGGGATCGCGTTGACGGGCGGGTAGTCGACGGTGACCGAGACGATGCCCGGCTCCACAGTTTTCGAGACGATGGTCAACGGGACTCCTGGGTGTCCTGGGGCGGCTACCTAAGCAAGCACTTGCTTGGTACGCTAGCACAGTGACTGACACCGTCGACAGTGCTCTTCGCGCCATCCGGTTCGCGCTGGCCGGCCGCGTCGTACTCGTGACCGGAGGGGTGCGCGGCGTCGGCGCCGGTATCAGCAAGGTCTTTGCCGACCAGGGTGCGACCGTGGTGACCTGCGCGCGCCGCCCGGTGGAAGGCCTGCCCTACGAGTTCCATTCCTGCGACATCCGTGACGACGAGTCGGTCAAGGCGCTCATCGCCGCGATCGTGGCCGACCACGGCCGTCTGGACGTGGTGGTCAACAACGCGGGAGGCTCGCCCTACGTGCTCGCGGCAGAATCGTCAGCCAAGTTCAGCAGGAAAATTGTTGAGCTCAATCTGCTTGGTGCACTGTCGGTCTCGACGCATGCCAACGCAGTGATGCAAAGCCAGAGTGCCGGCGGATCGATCATCAACATCACCAGCGTGAGTGGCCGACGTCCAACTCCGGGAACCGTGGCCTACGGTGCAGCCAAGGCCGGCGTCGAGAACATCACCAGCACACTGGCGGTCGAGTGGGCGCCGAAGGTGCGGGTGAACTCGGTGGTGGTCGGCATGGTCGAGACCGAGCAGTCGGAACTGTTCTACGGGGACGCCGATTCCATTGCCGCGATCTCAGGTAACGTGCCGCTCGGCAGGCTGGGCAAGCCCGAGGACATCGGCTGGGCCACCGCGTTTCTCGCCTCGGATGCAGCGTCGTACATCAGCGGTGCATCGCTTGAGGTGCACGGCGGTGGAGAACCGCCGCACTACCTGTCGACCACCACTGCCGACATCACATAGCGCATCACACACGCAGCCACGGAAGAGGAGACTAGGAATGGGATTGCTGGACGGCCGCGTGGCCATCGTGACGGGCGCGGGTGGCGGAATCGGGCGAGCGCACGCTCTGGCGTTCGCGGCCGAAGGTGCACGGGTCGTGGTCAACGACATCGGCGTAGGACTGGATGGCTCGGCCGCCGGCGGGGGTAGCGCCGCGCAGGGTGTCGTGGACGAAATCGTCGCCGCCGGTGGCGAGGCCGTACCCAGCGGCGCCAACGTCGCGGACTGGGCGCAAGCCGAGGGCCTCATTCGGACCGCCGCAGACAGCTTCGGCTCTTTCGACATCCTGGTGAACAATGCGGGCATCGTCCGCGACCGGATGATCGCCAACACCAGCGAGGAAGAGTTCGACGCCGTCACTGCCGTACATCTCAAGGGGCACTTCGCCACCATGCGGCACGCCGCCGCGTACTGGCGCGCGAAGTCCAAGGCGGGTCAAAAGGTGGATGCCCGCATCATCAACACCAGTTCCGGCGCCGGGTTGCAAGGCAGTGTGGGACAGGCGAACTACAGCGCTTCCAAAGCCGGAATCGCGGCCCTGACGCTGGTTGCGTCCGCCGAGATGGGCCGCTACGGGGTTACCGTCAACGCGATCGCGCCGTCGGCGCGCACCAGGATGACCGAAACCGTGTTCGCCGACATGATGGCGACCCAGGACGCCGATTTCGACGCGATGGCCCCCGAGAACATCTCGCCGCTGGTGGTGTGGCTGGGCAGCGTGCAATCCCGGGACGTCACCGGCCGGGTGTTCGAGGTCGAGGGTGGCAAGATCCGCGTCGCCGAAGGGTGGGCCCACGGTCCGCAGATCGACAGGCATGCCAGGTGGGATCCCGCCGAACTGGGGCCGGTGGTCACCGATCTGCTGGCCGAGACTCGGCGCCCGGTGCCGGTCTACGGCGCTTGATCAGGCGGGATCGCAGATGAGTATGGGAATCTTGCGGTCGGTGTAGGTCCGGTAGTTGGCAAAGTCCGGATACAACGCATCGAGCTTGGGCCAGTACTCGTCACGCTCGGCGTCGGTCGCATCGCGAGTGGTGAGCTTGAGCACCTCGTTCTTGATCTGGAAAGTGACGC
>JAHZKD010000146.1 GCA_022600605.1 Actinomycetes bacterium | reverse complement strand
TGGGCCCGGCTCATCGGGTCGACGTTCGTTGGGCAGCTGGGCGACACCATGGTGTTCTGCGCGATCGCAGCCAGCGTGATCGGCATCAACAGCTTCGGCGATTTCGTCACCTACACCGCGCTGGGATGGCTGTACAAGAGCGCCGTCGAGGTCGCCCTGCTGCCGATCACCTACCGAGTAATCGGCTACATCAAGCGCCGTGAACCGACCTATCAGCCACAGCGTGAGGCAGCGCCGTCGAACGGTTTCTCCTAGCAGCAGCTTCCGCCGCAGCTCGACGGTAGCGTTGGTACCCAAATACGCCAGCGGATGTGATGGAAGCTATGCATGCGGACGGCCCGAGTAGCGTTCTGGAGTACGGCGATCGCGCGCTTCTCCTTGAGTTCGGCAGTACCGCCGCGGTGCTGGCGTGGGCCGACGTGCTGCGCGGTGCCGATCTGTTGGGCGTCATGGATATCGTCCCAGCCGCTCGAACCATTCTGTTGAAGCTGGCGGGACCTCGGTTTCAGGCACCCACCCGGCGGCGGCTGAGCACGCTGCGGCTGCGCAAGGACGCAGGCACCGAATCAGTCGAGCGCACGGAGATCGTCATCGCCGTTACCTATGACGGCGATGATCTCGGAGAGGTTGCCCAGCTGACCGGACTGACTCAGGACGAGGTCGTCGCAGCGCACACCGGACGACCCTGGCGAGTCGGATTCAGTGGCTTTGCACCCGGTTTCGCCTACCTGGTGGGCGGCGATGAGCGACTGGCCGTTCCCAGAAAGTCGGACCCCCGCACAACGGTACCCACCGGATCCGTCGGGCTCGCAGGTCAATTCAGCGGCATCTACCCTCGCGAATCGCCGGGCGGCTGGCAGCTTATCGGGCGCACCACCGCGGTGCTGTGGGATATCGAACGGGACAACCCAGCCCTGCTGACTCCCGGAGCGCGGGTTCGTTTTCGGGCGGTCGAACAGTGACCGTGAGGCTGGAGATTCTGCAGACGGGCCCCCTTGCCCTGGTCGAAGACCTGGGTCGGCCAGGGTTGTCCCACTTGGGAGTCGGTCGCTCCGGGGCGGCCGATCGGCGGTCGCACGCGCTGGCCAACCGGCTGGTCGCCAACACCGATGATCGGGCGACCGTCGAGGTGACGCTGGGTGGGCTGACCGCCCGGGTACGCGGCGGGGATGTGGGAATCGCCGTTACCGGCGCCGACGTTGACCCCGCAGTGAACGGAGTTCCGTTTGGTACCAACAGTTTTCACTACGTGCGCGACGGTGAGGTGATTTCACTGGGGGCACCTCGGACGGGATTGCGCTCATATCTGGCCGTGCGCGGCGGCCTCGATGTGGCGCCGGTGCTGGGCTCACGAAGCTATGACGTCATGTCCGCGATCGGCCCGCCGCCGCTGAAGCCAGGCGATGTGCTGCCAGTCGGCGATCACGGCGACATTTTTCCCGAGTTGGACCAGGCGCCGGTGGCTCCCATCGTCGGCAACGTGCTGGCGCTCAGGGTGGTGCCGGGACCACGTGAGGATTGGTTCGTCGACCCTGACGTCCTGGTACGCACCAACTGGCAGGTGACCAACCGCAGCGACCGTGTTGGCATGCGCCTGGTCGGGTCGCCACTGCAATACCGCACCCCCGAACGCCAGCTGCCCAGCGAGGGAGCGACCCGGGGGGCGATCCAGGTTCCGCCGAACGGGTTTCCGGTGATCCTGGGTCCGGACCATCCGGTGACCGGCGGCTACCCGGTGGTCGGTGTGGTCATCGACGGCGACATCGATCGCGCCGCACAGGCGCGGGCCGGCCAAACGGTGCGGTTGCACTGGTCGCGACCGAGAGAAGTGTCCGAGGTGTCGTGAGCGGACCCGGCGGTAGTGAAGCGCGTAGCGGCCCGCGCTGGTAGAACCAGGGTGTGCGTGCTCGCCTGGTCCACACGTCCGATCTCGACGACGAGACCCGCGAGCATGCCCGCTCGATGGTCATTGAAGCCTTCCGCGAAGCTCCTGATTACGAGTTCACCGACACCGACTGGGACCACGCTCTCGGGGGGATGCATGCGCTGATCTGTCAGCGGGGTGCGCTGATCGGACACGCGGCGGTCGTTCAGCGGCGTTTCCTCTACGGTGGCACCTCGCTGCGCTGTGGCTACGTCGAGGCCATCGCGGTGCGTGCGGACCACCGCGGTCAGGGGCTGGGCAGCGCGCTGATGGACGCCGTCGAACAGGTGGTGCGCGGCGGGTACCACCTGGGCGCGCTTCGTTCGAGCGAATCGGGCAAGCCCTTGTACACCGCACGTGGGTGGCTGCCGTGGAGCGGGCCGACGTCGGTGCTGGCACCGGACGGATTGGCGCAGACACCGGATAACGACGGGTTACCGTTCGTCCTTCCTGGCGAGCTACCGCCCACGCTGGTGCTGGACACGAGCAGCGCGATCACCTGCGACTGGCGCGAGGGCGAAGTTTGGTGATCGACCTCACAATGGCTCTGTAGCCGAAACTGCAAGCCTCTGACCTACGACGATGCAAACAACCCGGCAGGGCACTGCCAGTTAACAGCACGCCCTCGCTGTGCTGTCCACCAATGGGTGACCCCTGCCGGCAAGGCCATACCCCCGGGGGCCACACACCACCACAGCACACGGGTACTGCACCCTGCCCCACCCCTGCGCGCGGTGGCCAACACGGGCATGCATCACACACCAGACAACACACCTCGTGTACTGACTACGCCAGTGGAGTCAGGACGCAGCAGCACTGCGCACAGCAGGGCAGCACTAGTGAAACGGGAAAAATATCGGGACGAGCGCGGGGGTCGCGATCAAAACGAACAGCGTGAGGGGTAATCCCTGGCGGGCGAAATCGGTGTATCGGTAGCCGCCCATGGTCCAGACCATGGTGTTGGTTTGATATCCGATAGGAGTGAGGAACGACAGCGTAGCCCCGAATATCACGATGACTGCGAATGGCATGGGACTGTAGCCTGCTTGTTCACCGATGGCGGTTGCGACCGGAAACATCAGTGCGGCTGCGGCCATATTGGTGATGACCTCGGTGACCAGCATGGTGGCCACGAGCACGGCTGCCAGCAGTCCGAAGGCGCCCAGTGGAGCGGCAGCACCGACGACAAGGTGGGCCGTCGCCGAAGCCAGGCCACTTTGATGCACCGCCCGCCCAAGGCCGAAGCTCGTCGCGATCAGCAGCAGAACGTTGACGTCAATGAACCGGCGTGCGTCTTGCAGCGTCACGATTCTGGCCAGCACTAGCCCGAACGCGATGAACAGAGATATCTGCAGCAGATTGAGCAGGCCGGTGCCGGCCACCACGAACAGCGCGAGTATGCACAGCTCGACCACCCTTGCGTGTTCGCGGCGGATCGGACGGTCCTCGTTGAGTGGAGCGACCATCGCGAAATCGCGGTGCTGGCGGTATTGAGAACGGAAGTCGGGCCCGGCCAGCAGCAGCAGAACGTCGCCGGTGCGCAGGCGAACATCGCCGAGCTTGCCGGACAACTGCTCGCTGGCCCGGTGGATCGCCACCACCGCCGCTCCGTAGCGGCGACGGAATCCGGTAGCTTTCAGGCTCGTTCCCACAAGCGGGGATCCCGCACCGATGACCGCTTCGACGAACTGACGCTGCGAATTGTGTTCCAGGTCGTCGAAGTGGCGCGCTTCAGCCGACCTGAGGCCCGACATGCGCTGCAGGTCCAACACGCGCTCGCGGTTTCCGACAAAGACCAGCCGATCCCCGGCCGTCAGGGGTTCCTTCGGCCCCACCGCGGCAATGACCTTTCCGGCGCGT
>JAHZKD010000145.1 GCA_022600605.1 Actinomycetes bacterium | reverse complement strand
GTCCTTCCAGCCTCGCACCAACCGCGCTACTTTCCCACCCTGATGATGGCTGCTGACCGTAATCCAACCAAGTGGACAGAGGAGTAATCAATGTTGTTGTCTCACAAGAGTTTTGCGCGAAGGGTGCTGCTGGCGACGGTGGGCACCGGGGCAGTCCTGCTCAGCGTCAGTCTGCCCGCGCACGCCCAGCCGGATCCGCCGAACTGCACGTCCGCAGATCTCGCGGGCGTCATGTCCGGGATCACCGCCGCTACGTCGGTCTACCTGTTTACCCATCCGCCCGTTAACGAGTTCATGACCTCAATGGGGGACTTACCCCCTGATGAGAAGAAGGCGGCACTGGGGGCGTTCCTGGAGGCCAACCCACAGGTGAAGGGGGAACTCCAAGGCATCCGCCAGCCCGCGGTGGACTTCCGCAATCGCTGTGGTGGCGGCCCGGGCCCGCTTGACCGTGAGTAAGGCCGTCTGCCAACGCTGGGTCGGTCCTGTGCTCCCAGCAGGCATGACTGACTGAACGATACGAACAAGGGATCAGAGATGCGACTGCAGTACCTGCTAATCACATCCGTCGTGGTAGCCAGCGGGCTAGCCGTTGCGCCGACTGCTGCCGCCGACTGCACGAGCGCCGGCGGCACCACCATCTGTTCGCAGGGGCAATCGCGCGGTGCTGACACCGGTGACGGCCCGAGCGGCAGCTCGGGGCCCTACATGCCGTATCCGTGCGGTTACGACCCGTATTGCTACGGAAACTCCTGGGGCGTAAATCTGGTCCTCGATCCCGGATCGCCCGGTGTCGGGTTGCCAGGTACGCCGGGGAATCGGCCAGGTGGCGGCGGCGGGAATCGGCCGCGTCGGCGCTGAGCCGTATTCGTTGGCACTATTCCAGTCAGCACCGAGGGCGAGGGCGTCAGTCTGGACGCAACGTCCGTTGATACCGGCGCATGCCCGCGATCCAGCGGTCGTAGTCGGAGCCCTTTTGCCGGTACATCTCCAGCAGTTCGGGATGGGGAAGCACCATGAACCGCCCCGACTGCATCGCCTCGACGGTCGCCGCGGCGACATCAGTGGCGCTAATAACCTCTGCCGAACGCTCGATTGCTGAGGCTCCGAGTCGAGCGTCGGGGTCGTCGACGTCCCGGATCGCTTGCAGTAGAGGGGTTTCCACCCCAAGCGGACACACGCAGCTGACACCGATATTTTCATCGCCGTAGGTGACCGCCAGCCACTCGGCGAAACCCACCGCCGCGTGCTTGCTGACGGCGTAACCGGCCGCACCCAGCTGTGTCAACAGTCCCGCAGCCGAAGCGACCGACACGAAGTAGCCAGATCCCGCCGAACGCCACTGCGGTACGAGCAGTCGGGCTGCGCGGATGTGTGCGCGCAGGTTGACCTCCAGGACAGCGTCCCAGTCGGGTTCGTTCCCCAGGCCGGGCTTTCCGATGACTCCGGCGTTAGCGACGTAGATGTCGACGGAGCCGAACTGCCGGCCGGCCAGCGCAATCAGTGCCTCGATGTCTGTCTGGTCGGCTGCGTCGGCTCGCAACGAAGCTGCCGCGCCACCGGTGGCGCGGATTGTCGAGGCCGTCGATTGAGCGCCTGATTCGTCGAGGTCACTGACGACGACGCGGGCGCCGTGTGCCGCCAATTGCGACGCCAGCGCCTGGCCGATGCCCGATGCGCCTCCGGTGACGATGGCCACTTTGCCGTCCAATTCCATGCCCCGAGTGTGCCTGTGTCGGCGGTGAGCACGCGCACGTGTAGGCCAGTAGCGGCGTGTCGCCGGACGACACGCTTGGTCCGTGGGGAGGGCCGCGGGCGGGGGAGGTCAGCCGACGTGGGCGCCTTGGGTCAGCGGCCGCTCCGAGGAACCGAAGCGGACGACGCAGGTCGGCGGCAGCACCGAGGAGTTGCTGACGGGCGCAAAGGTCGGCAACGAAAGGTCTTGCCGTATTACATTATTCGATCGCCACGTACAGAGTGTTGTGGTTGGCACCTAGACGATCGGTGTGAACGTTTCGGGTGATCATGTCAGGCCGTCGGTCCGACAGCGTCCGCTTCCGCCCACGGTGAAGGTGTCGCAAGACGAGATCGAGGGTGTAGCCGACGCCGTTGGCACCGTATTCAGCGTGATGTGGGATTGGCTGACTGGGTGAGTCGGCGGATCACCGAGGGCAGTCTTGGCAGATCCGCGCCCCCGACCAGCTCACACCCGTGTTGTTCGGCGAGTTTACGTGCCGCGGGTGTGAATTCGTTGTTGGTGACCACCATCGTCACGGTGCAATCCTGCATGGGGGCCCCGGCGACCACCTCCTGCACGGCGCTGGCGCCGACCGGGCGCGCGCGCCGCTTGCATTGGACTGCTAACCGGTTGGGCCGGTGGCCGACGATGAGGTCGACGCCCCAGTCCCCGGTGACCGAGGTCATGATCACCGGGACGCCGCACGAGCGTGCGATCCGCGCGACGTAATCTTCGAATTCGGTGCCCGACATATCCTCGCCGGCCACCCGCTCACCGGTCCCAGGCGTCACTGCACCGACGAGGGCGGCCAGCAAAAAACGTGGTGCGGCAGATGAGATGATCGGCGCTAGCACTGCGAGCGCGAAGCTTACGGTGAGGCCGGCGCCGATCAGATAGGCAGTGGCGCCCACGGCGACTCCAAGCGCCGCGTACAACTTCCACCGAAGCCGGGTCACGCAGGCATGGTAGGCCCCGGGTGCGACACCTCAGGTCAAGCCTGGTCCCTGATGTCCGTCTTGGCCCGCTGCCGGTCTCACCTCTGGGTGGTGGCCCAACCTATGTAGCTACATGCCGTGGAATACATGCTATTGCCCCAGCTAGGCTGCCTCCCCGCGATTACCCCCTGCGCGCAGAAGGCATTGAGCTACCTCCCAAGCGCGGCGTCAGCAAAGCGCTGCACCGCCTTCGCGCCTATCCGGGCGGCCTGTTCGTGACCAGGGCGGGCGCGGGTATCGATTGCCCCGGTCGACGGCTCCAGCGTCACCTCGGCGAGTAACTCACCGGTCGTAGGCTCGCACACTGCCCAGGAATATAAAGTCTCTGAATCCCACTGCGTCGCAAGAAGGGCCACGTATTCCGCACGGCACTCGCCAAGGTCGACCAGGGCGGGTCGGTCATCAACCCGGTCATCGGCACGGAGTGCACGAAGGTAACAGGTGCCAGCGTTGATCTCTACGGGTTCCACCGGGTTATTGTGCCACCCGGTTCCGAAAGGGGATCGGCCCCGCTCCCATCGGCTTGTGACCGTCGAGGCGGGGCCGCTCCACCCCTCAGCTAACTCACTTCCCCCTGTGTAGCAAACAGTACGCGATGACGCACTTGTATGGAACTCATATTGATGAGTGACTTAATTCGGGGTTTTCAGCTGAGCATGGTGAACGCCATGAGGCGGATCGTCAGGTCAGGCAACTCAGTCTGGAAACAGGTACCGAATCAGACCCTGTCATCCCGACGCGGAACGGTCGGCCCGTGGGTACGGTAGTAAGACTGAGGACCGCCGGGGGCGTTCCCATATCGGAGGGGCAGATGAAAGTACTGATCACTGGCGGCACAGGCTTTGTCGGCGCCTGGACTGCCAAGGCTGTGCAGGACGCGGGCCACGATGTCCGGTTCCTGGTGCGCAGCGTGGAACGGCTGACCGCCAGCGCGGGGAGCATCGGGGTCGGCGTCTCCGACTATGTCCTGGGCGACATCGCCGATGCCGCCTCAGCCGCTCAATCTCTGGACGGTTGCGATGCGGTGATCCACTGTGCCGCAATGGTGTCCACCGATCCCGCTCGGGCCGATGAAATGCTGCACACCAACCTCGAAGGGGCCCGCTACGTCTTGGGGGCAGCCGCCGCCCGAGGCCTGGATCCGATCGTTCACGTGTCGAGTTTCACCGCGCTGTTCCGTCCGGGCCTTGAGGTGCTGCACGCCGACCTGCCGGTAGTCGGTGGCAGCGACGGCTACGGCAGGTCGAAGGCTGTCGTCGAGGCGTACGCCCGCGGTCTCCAGGACGGCGGCGCCCCCGTCGACATCACTTATCCCGGCATGGTGCTCGGACCACCGGCCGGTGAACAGTTCGGCGAGGCGGCCGAAGGTGTCGAGGCTGCCCTCGCGATGCATGGCGTGCCGGGACGTGGTGCCGCCTGGACGGTCATCGACGTCCGTGACCTCGCGGCCCTGCACCTCGCACTGTTGGAGCCGGGGAGGGGGCCGCGGCGCTATATGGCTGGCGGGCAACGGATCCCGGTCGAGCGCTTGGCGTCGATGATCGGAGACGCCACCGACCGCTCGCTTGCGGTGTACCCAGTTCCCGACACCGCACTGCGTGGCGTCGGCGCACTGTTCGACGCCGTCGGCTCTTACCTGCCGTTCGACACACCTATCAATTCCGCAGCAATGCAGTACTACACCCAGATGCCGCCGTCCGATGACGCGCCCAGCCAGCGCGACTTCGGCATCACGCAGCGCGACCCGGCCGAAACACTGGCAGACACCGTGGAGGGTCTGCGGCGGGTCGGCCGGATCTGACCGCCTCTTCGCCGAGAAAGAGCTAGTCGCTGTTGATCTCGCAGAGCACGGTGCCCTGGGTGATCGCTGCACCGGCCTCGGCGGACAGGCCGGTGATAACGCCGTCCTTGTGGGCGGTGACGGGGTTCTCCATCTTCATGGCTTCCAGAACCACCACCAGGTCGCCTTCTGCAACGGTCTGACCCTCCTCGACGGCGACCTTGACGACAGTGCCCTGCATCGGGGCGGTTACCGAGTCACCCGAGGCCGCGGTGTTGCCGCCGCCACCGCGCTTGCGCGACTTGGGTTTCTTGTGGATGACACCGTGGGCGTCACCACCACCGACCGCTAGATTGCCGGGAAGGGACACCTCAAGGCGACGGCCACCGACCTCAACAACCACGGTTTGGCGCGGGATGGTGTCTTCCTCGTCGATCGGATCGCCGCCGGTGAATGCCTCGACGGTGTTCTCCCATTCGGTCTCGATCCAGCGAGTGTGGATGTCGAAGCCCTCGTCGTTGCCGATAAAGGCGGGGTCGCTGACCACAGCGCGATGGAATGGGATGACGGTGGCCAGCCCCTCGATGGTGAACTCGGCCAGAGCCCTGCGGGACCGGTCCAGCGCTTCATCGCGGGTGGCTCCGGTGACGATCAGCTTGGCCAGCATCGAGTCGAACTGTCCGCCGATCACCGAACCGGTCTCCACCCCGGAGTCCAGGCG
>JAHZKD010000144.1 GCA_022600605.1 Actinomycetes bacterium | reverse complement strand
TACGGCGACGAGCGTGAAGGGGCTCGGCGATCGCGCCAGGCACAGGACGGTGGAGAATCCCATCGTGGCGGGCAACAGCAACATCGCGCTCGCGTAGAGGAGGAACGTGACGGCGTCGCCGGCGACCGGAATCACGGCATGACAGTACTCGAGCAGCCCCAACGAGGCGGTTTGTGAGGGCTACGCCCCCGCTCACCAACGTGACACCGCCAGGCGTGGGCGGCTTTAGGCCCTGCGTACCGGCGGTGGGGTCCAGGCGCCGTCGAGCACCGCACGCGTTGGCGCATAGAGCCGCATCGTCACCCCGAGCGGGCCCCGCGGGGCTGGGAGCCAGTTCGACTCCCGTTCCGGTCCCGGATTGGTGTGCTGCAAGTACAAGTCCAGCGAGCCGTCCGTGTTGTACCTCAGGGCGTCGCGATCACCGATAGCGAATCGATTGATTTCGTTGGCCACCGGGTAGCCCTCTTCGTCGTACATCGTCACTGACCAGAACGCATCGACCGGCGGCAGCTTGTCGGCGTCGAAGTGGATGACGTAGTCGTTCTCCCCGGATGGCTGTTGGGCGGTCGTGTCTGTGAACAGCAGCGGGTAGACCGCGTCCTCGGGGGGGTTGGCGCCTAGGCCGACCAGCGTGACCTGCGCACGGCGGAAGTAGGAGTTTCCGTAAACCCCCATGTTCTCGGTGACACTTATCCAGCCGTCGATGATGTTGCCCAGCGCTGTCGCGCCGGACTGTAGCGCCGTCAGCGCGTCCTGCTTGCCGGCCTCAATCTCGGTCCGCTCGGCTGCGGTGAATCGCCCTGCGTCGAAGGGCTTACCCGGATAGATGCCGATATTCGCCAGTCGGGCAATGATCGAAAAATCCGTGGCGTGAGGCGGATTCACTGCGAGCAGATCGGCGGCATAGGTCAGGTAGTCCAGCGCAGCCATGCCGTTGACTTTGCGCGGCGGCTCAGTCGAAACGTCGAAGCTGTCGTCCTTTACGTGAGGCGCCGGCGGCGTCAGCGCAGTGATCGAGTAGCCGTCCTGCACGGCATGCACAGCGGAGTAGTCGTCCGGGCCGTTGGTCTGCGTGCGACCGATGATCCACGCGTAGGGCGTTGGAGACTTGATGACCGGGATGCCGTCAGGCAGCGGCCCCGTTGATCCTGGCCCGACCACTACATACTTCTGCTCACCTGTGCCGGAGGTTCGCTTGCCCGGGTTGGCGAAGACATCGGTCCACATATCGAGTAGCGGCAGCATGAAGTACCGATCTCCGGTGTCGGGGACAACGAGGATGACCGGGCCACCAGTCAGGTCCAGCCAAACCGTGGAGTAGAGGGTGTCAAAGTTAGGTCGCACCACGGCGCGGAAATCAGCGTCTGGGTACGCACGGATGTGCTGAAACTGGTTCGGGGCGCTGGCCAATGGGCCGTCCGCCCGGTTGATGGCCTGCAGTCGAGTGATGTCCATCGTCACCAGCGGATAGAAGTAGACGAAAGCCTCGTAGCTGAGCGTCCGCAGGTCGGTTGACAACGTGGTCACGACATCGTCCCCTTTTCAATTGACTGACTGTGCAGTGGCGCGGATGTCGAATCGCCCAACGTCCGCCCGCGCCGCCAAGCCTATCCGCACCTCTTGGTGCGATAGCGCGTCAGGAGACGATCGCCCACAGCGAGGGACAACGGTGGCGAATACCGCGACAGCAGCAGGTATCGGTAGGCCAAGAAACAAGCCACAGCGCGCCGTGGGCGGGCCACGTGTAGGGCGGGACTTCGTGCTCTATCGACGCACCTCGGAAAATGATCGGGTAGCAGTAGGTCTTTGTGATGTTGGGCATCAGATGGAGGCAGGGCAATGAACGTTTCACAACAATCGCAGACCAGGACGCGCATGTTCTGCCGTGTGATCGGTCCCTACATTGTCATTGCCTGCGTGGCGGCAGTGGTGCGCGCCTCGGACATGCAAGCATTGTTTTCGGAGCTTGACGCCAATTCGATGGTGAGCTGGTTGAGCGGCGTATTGGCTCTGCTGTTCGGCCTTGTCGTTGTCGCTTTTCATCCATATTGGCGAGGGGCCGCGGCGATTATCGTGTCCGTGGTGGGCTGGCTTGCCGTACTGGAGGGGCTGTTGTATCTGGTCTTCCCCACGCCCGTCGTTTCGCTTGCTGACGGCATGATCGGCGCGCAAGCACTGTGGGTGGCGTTCTGCATCGTTTTCAGCCTGGTCGGGCTGTATCTGACCTACGTTGGCTGGGCCCCTACACCCACTGAGCCGACATCACCAGACGCCAGCTCAACAAAGGATGATCTGCCCAGTACTGCCTGATTGATGACTCGACCTCGCTCAATATTTTCCAATCAACGTGACAGTGTCCGCTCGGCGCAGACTCCGACTTGGGCGATGATTGACGTTAGGTCGTCGCGATGAAGTCACGCACCAGGTCGGCGAAGCGGTCCGGTTCATCGAGGTGCGGGAAATGGCCTGCTCCGTCGAACAACTCGATGCGACACCACGGCATCGACCCCTGTGCACTGATCGCGTGCCATGCCGGGATCATCCGGTCCCGGGAGCCCCAGACGATGAGCGTCGGAATCGGGAGGGTGTCGGGCAGGTAGTCGTGGGCGTTGACAGTCTGGCCCCCGGGGTCGATGACGGCGCGGGTCGTGGCAAGGAAGGCGCGCCGGCTCGCCGCATCGCCGAGCGAGGTGAAGCCCCGCCAGATCGCGGTGATGTCCGAGCTGGGTGTCCAGCCCACCTTGGCCAGGGCCCGCCCGACGCCCTCGGCCCGCGAAAGCATCCACCGCGATGCGAGGACGGGCAGGACCCATCCGGCCCCGGGCAGCGTCGCCGATCGCAGGATCGGGTTGACCTCCCGGCCAAGCCCGCCGCTCCCGACAAGCACGATCCGATCGACGCGCTCCGGAAACAGGTAGTAGAACACCATCGCGATCCCCCCGCCGAGGGAGTGTCCGACGAGGTTTACCCGGTCGATGTCGAGGCGGTCCAGCAGGTCGCGCATCGTTGCCGCTTGGGAGCCGAGGGAATAGTCTCCTACCGGCTTGTCTGACTCGCCGTGCCCGAAGAGGTCCGGCACGATCACCCGGTGGCCGTCATGCATCCTGTCGATGAGGTGGCTCCACTGCTGTTGCGAACCGAGGATCCCGTGGATGAACAGCAGCACCGGGCCCGTGCCGCTGTCCAGGTAAGAGAGCTCGTGGCCGCGGAGAGTCACGGTCCGGCTTGTCAGCTGTTCCATGACATCTCCCCAACGGTTGTCGCAGTCCACCTTCACAACCCTGGCTGAATGCTAGGCGATTTGGCGTTTGGTCGGCTAGCGGTTCGGTGGCCTGATATTTGGCGGCGCCGCCGTTTGAGACGCCAGGGCAAGCCTTCTTTCAGGAAGAGTCGCGCTTCGGACGCGCTGGCTGTGTTCCCGCCGCTTGCATGAGATCCTTGTAGGCCTGCAGCGTGTGGTGGGCGAGTTGAGGTAGGTCGTCGATCGCCGCGGCGTTTGCGACGAACCCGAAATCCATGCAGTCGTGATAGGAGGACAATGTGACGTTGAGCCCAACTGAGGCGGCGAGTGCGGAGACCGGGTAGATGCCGAGGAGGCGTGCACCGTTGAGGTACCGGGTCTCCTTGGCGCCCGCGATGTTGGATATGACGAGGTTGCACGCGGGGTGCCCGACGCGGTCCAGGTGGGTGGAGGCAGCCAGGCCCGCGAGCGCGACGAGTCCGACCGCGTAGGTCATCGCCGCGCCGGTCGACAAGCCAGCCAACTCCTTCTTCGCCGTGGCGATCGAGTCCACCACTTGGTGGATCCGCTCCGGCATGGTCGCGCCAGGCACGCCGAGTCGAACGAAGATCGCCGACACTCGGGTGCCGATCGCTGTGTCGCCGTCGGCGCGCAGCGACACAGGACACATAGCGATGAACGGGTGTGCGAAGGCGCGGCCGGTCTCGCGAAGGTAGGCATGCAGCCCCGCGTCGATGACGGTGACCGCCACGTCGTTGAGGGTCGCCCCGAAGTGCCGACCGACCTCGTGCATCTCCTCAAGGGGCAGCGAGAGTGTTGCGAAGGTTCGCCCGATTTTGAGCGGCTCGTTGGTCGGGGCGTGCTGCGCCCTGAACGGCAGGCTTCCTTCGAGATGCGATCCCACAAGCCCGCCGAGCACCTTGCGCAGCGCGCCGACCGAAATCTGGTTGAGTGCCTCGACCTGCGTGAGTGCCCCGCGGATGGTGCCGGCGATTCTCTCCGTGATCGGGGTCGGCGGGTGTGGCGTGGGTGCCGGCACGTCGAGTGCAAAGCCAGGTTTGGGGACGGTGTGCCGATCGGATGTGCTCAGGCCTTCGTATAGCCGCTTCAGGCCGGATTCACCGTCGATGATTGAGTGATGAGTCTTGGTGTAGATCGCGAACATTCGGTCCGGCACTCCATCGATCACCCAGCAGCGAAAGAGCGGCCGGTCGCGATCGAGTTGCGGCTCGTGCAGATCGGCGATGAGCCGCAGCAGGTCATCGTAGGAGGCTCGGGCGGGGAGTACCAGGTGCTCGATGTGGTAGTGCGAGTCCCAGTTCGTCACCTCCCGGAAATGGGGCCCGCTGCGACCCAGGAGCTCCGGCACATAGTTGAACGGCGGCGTCGGCGGATACGCGCGGTACGTCTCCACGATCTCGCGCACGATGGGCGCGTGCTTAGTCGGCTTTTTGAACAACAGCATCGCGCCGACGTGTGTCGTGCCGGCCTTTGATTCGATCAGCAGCCAGGAAAGATCAAGCGGCGGAATCGGTTTGGTCATGAGCTGTCTCCTATCGGAGGTGCTGGCATCCGCAGACCTACATCTGGGCCGGTCAATCAGGAAATCCTAATAGTGACGCCAGAGGGAGAGCCACTGCGATGGCCAAACCTGCGGTCCCAGTTATCGGTGCGCGGCAGATCGGTAGTCCGCGTGCCACCGAATCGCAGTACCACGCATGCGCAACCTCCTGACGGTTAGCCTCCGTATTGCGACACCCGGTCGGGTTGGGTGCCCAACCGTGAGATCGGTGGCGAATGGCGAAGACGTATAGGGAGTAGTAGACCCCTGGAGCCCCAGCTACTTCGCAGCATCCTGCGGAGGTGCCCCACTCCATGGGGTCAAGCAATACATCGAAGACCAGAGACGACCCGGCGGCCCCGAAAAGGGAAGTTGACGCGCTAACCCGGCCCTGACGGACCGGGCTTGCGCGCTGCGTTTCCTGGTCACCTGTACCCACCGATGAACGACTCTTATCCGCTGTAGACCAGTTCTCGGGGTCCGGCCATGCGTGCCGAACAGGGCCCTATCGGGCGGGACGGGCGCTGGGTGCGGATACCGAGAGTTGGGTCGCCGCTGAACTCGACCGGTCCAGCCAGCACGACGGTACGGTGCAGTCGATGTGGTCGGGCCAGGTCAGGTGCGGGATGTGTCCCAGGTGGCAACGGCCCAGATCACAATGATATCGAGAGCGATCACGACGATCGACCACACCGGGTAGTACGGCAGCCAAAGGAACATCGCGACGATCGACAGCGATGCCATCACGATCGCCACGATGCGTGCCCACGCGGCACCGAAGAACAAACCGAACGCGACCAGCCCCATGAGGATCGCCAGAACGATGTGGATCCATCCCCACACAGTGGGATTGAGGCGGTAGGCGTAGTCGGTCCCGATGACCAGAAGGCCGTCGCTGCGCAGCGCCGATATGCCCTGGCTCAGCACCAGTAGCGCGGTGGTCAGCAGCAAAGCACCCGCAGCAAACGTCGTACCGGCGGCGAACGTCTGGCTTGCGCCGCGCTTCTTCGGTCGTGGTTGTGCGGTCATGAGCTGGCCTCCCTAGGGCTCGCATGCAGTTGGCACCGGTGGGCGCCAAGGCTAGGCGACGCGAGCCGAGTCACGAAGCGGAATAACTGAATTGCTGTTGGTAAGCGCGTCAGCATTCGGCCATCTCAACAGTTCGTCCGCTGGCGAGGCGGTGGGCCGGGGCGTTCTGTGCACAAGCACGCAGCCCTAAAGAACCTCACGCCGCGAGCGCATAGAACGGCGGCTGGTACTTCCGGTCGATCAATCGCGAGTTGGACTGCGCCGCACCGACCCGGGAGAGTTTGGCAGCAATCTTGTGACGTCTGCATCCCGGGAAACGGCTGCCGGACAGACACTTCCGCGCATCTATACACTCACAAATGCGATCACCTGTGAACGATCCGCGCCAGGGATGGTGGTGGCGCTGTCATCAGTTAGCCTCCTTACTCCGGTACTTCGACACTTCGACTCACGGGGTGTGAAGTAATCGGGCTGAATCGACGGCTCGACCTCCGATCTTGGGTCGAGCATGCCAACTCACTCGGCGCGAGAGTTCTTCATCACCGAAAGACCTACCCGCGTTGCAAATTCGCGGCTGAGTTACGACGCATAGCGACAGCAAAGCCGACTGTTTGCTAGATTCGAAATTGTGGCGGCGCCGAGCGACATGGGTGGGCAAACCGAATTCTTCGGCCGTGTGATTGCGGAGCCCAACGAACCGGTCTTCCACCATTCCTGGGAGGCCCGCGTGTTCGGCCTGACTTTATCCTTGCTACCGGCGCTGGGTCGCAACGTCGACGCCCTCCGTTATGCCCAAGAGCGGTTGCCGCGCGAGATCTACTTGTCGAGTTACTACCGGCGCTGGCTCGCCGGCTTGGAGACACGGCTAGTGGAGGCCGGGTACCTCGGACCCGATGAGGTCGATGCACGGTTGGCGGGTGAGGCGGGGACGCCCGGCCGGCGGCGCATATCGCGAACACGTCGTGCGGCCACATCGCGGGTCATGCGCCTGATGTTGCGTCCTGAGCTCCCCCGGGGGCTGGCGGTTTACGTGCTTCCCCGGCTGCTGGGCAATTCGCGGTTCGCACTGCGCCGCCGGCGCTTCTCAGTTGGGGATCGAATTCAGGTCCGCGACACCCGCGCGCCTGGGCATACCCGGCAACCGGGCTACGTGACCGGCAAGCCAGGCGTGGTCGTCGCACACCTCGGTTCGACACTTTTCCCGGACGCACGCGCGGTTGGAAAGCGGTTCCGGCCGCAGCACCTCTACACGGTCGCTTTCGATGGCGGTTGCCTGTGGGGGGACGATGCGGAGCCAAATACCGAGGTTCGGGTCGATTTGTACGAACCCTACCTGGAGTCGGCGTGAGCGAAAGCGCCGCTGCACGGGTAGCGGCCCTTGAGGAGTTGTTGGTCGAGAAGGGAGCGGTCGATCCCGGGCTCGTCGACCAGGTCATTGAGCACTACGAGTCCGACGTAGGCCCGCTCAACGGCGCC
>JAHZKD010000143.1 GCA_022600605.1 Actinomycetes bacterium | reverse complement strand
CGCCCCCGACCTCGTCGCCGAGTTGCAGTCCCACGTGGCGGCGATGTACTCCCATCTCGACCAGGGCGCCGAGGTGATGTGCATGAGCTCAAGCCTGCCCACATTGTTCCGCCGCGCAACTGACTATCAGCGCCAGCTCACCTTCACCGCCAATGGCGTCGTCGTCGAAGAAACCGCGAGCGATCCGGACCTGACCCGCACCATCCGTGAGCATGCCCGGGAAGTCACCGGTCTCGTCGTCGAAGGCATGCCGGCCATGATGGGCGGCGGCATGATGGGCGGTATGCATTCCTAATTCGGCCGATGTATCCTAGTCGGGCGGGCCATCATCCCGTCGGCAGGTCGACGTTGAATTGCTGACGGATCCATAGCACCAAGACCGCGGCGACGACCACCACAGGCACTACGCGCCGCCACCGCTCTCGCGCTACGAGGTCGATCCACCGAGCCTTTCATCACGACCCCCGCGGCACGCGAAGCAATAGCGGCCGGTGCGCATTGCCAGCGCTAACGATGACTTCCCGGGGTGTGGTGTTAGGCCCCGTGTGGTTGGACAAAGCCGAGACCGTTTCGTAACCTAATCGAAGGCCGAGGCTCATGGGGAAGCGGTTCGGCGAAGACGTCGGCAGCAGTCAAAGGATGCGCAGTCTTGAAAGCTCACTACCCTTTTGTGTCGAAATCCGCTGTCTACAAGCCAGTAGTCGCGGTGATCGTCGGACTGACGGCCCTCAGCTTGGCGTGGGGTGGCGGCGCGTACGCCGATCCGGCCCAGGACAACGTCGCAAGTTTCAACGAGTTGTCCCGGCAGGCCGAACAGCTGCTCGAGGCCGTGCAAGCGGCCCAGCTGGACCTCGACATGATGCTGCGGTTGCAACGCGAGGCAGACAAGAAGCACGCCGATGATCTGGCAGCGCTCGACGCCGCCAAGGCCCAGCTGATCCCCCACCAGGCCGCAGTCGACAATATTGCGGCCGCGGCCTACATGGGTGGGAGTGGTGAAGACATCTACGCGTTCCTGACTGCCGCGTCCCCGCAGCGCCTAATCGACAAGCTGGCCACCCAGCGTGTGGTTGACACCACGATGTCCCAACAGCTGCAGAGCTTCCGCCAGGTTGAGCAGGAGGCGCAGACCATCGAGGCGGCCTCGGCCAAGTCGGCGGCTGACGCGAAAGCCGCCGCCGACGCGGCCGCCGCCGTACGAGCAGACCTACAGGGGAAACACTCTGAACTGAAGACGCAGGTAGCTGTGGTCAAGGCAAGCTACGCCTCGCTCACCCCCGCTATGCAGGCAGCGCTGGGCCCAGGGGCGGCCATCCCCACCGTCGGGACGCGCGGTCTGGTCCCCAACGCTAGGGCCCTCACGGCCTACATCATCGCCACCTACCCCGGTGTCCAGTCCATAGGCGGTGTGCGCGCGGACCCGCTGCCCGATCACCCGAGCGGCCGCGCTATCGACATCATGATCGGCTCAAACATGGCTCTAGGCGATGCCATCAACGCCGACATCCAAAGCCAGGCGGGACGGTTTGGTGTTTCCTACACGATGAGGCGGGTCAGCGCTCACTTCGACCACATTCACGCCATGGTCTCCTGAGCGCGACGGTAGTGGTGGGGCCATCTTCGTTGCAACTCGACCGCAGCGGCTAGGGTCCTGAGTCATTAATTCTGGTGCAGTAGTTGCCGATGCTGGCCAGGATCTGATCGGCGGTCTTAGTCCAGACGTCCGGGCGAGGGTTGTCGTTCCAGGTGTTGATCCAGGCACGGATGTCGGCGTTAAGTTGGCGCACTGAGGTGTGGGTGCCGCGGCGCATCTTCTTGGTGGTCAGTCCGGCGAACCAACGCTCGACGAGGTTGAGCCATGATGAGCCCGTCGGCGTGAAGTGCATGACGAACCTGGGATGGTTTGTCAGCCAACGCTTCACCGCCGGTGTGTTGTGGGTCGATGCGTTGTCGAGCACCAGGTGCACGTCGAGATCAGCGGGGACTTCGACACCGATCTTCTTGAGGAATGCCAGGCCTTCTTGAGAGCGGTGGCGGGCGTGCAGCGAACCGATCACCTGACCCGAGGCGAGATCCAGTGCCGCGTACAAACTGGACGTGCCGTGCCGGAGGTAATCGTGGCTGGCCCGCGCCGGCGCACCAGGCAGCATTGGAAACACCGGTCGCCTGCGGTTGAACGCCTGGATCTGGATCTTCTCATCCACGCACAGCACCAGCGCCCGATCCGGCGGGTCCAGATACAGCCCAACCACATCGCGGACCTTCTCCACGAACAGCGGATCCTTCGACAGTTTCCACGAATCCTGTTTGTGCGGACCCAATCCGAATGCCCGCCACACTCGCGAGACCATCGACTGACTCAACCCCAGATGCTTAGCCATCGACCGCGTCGACCAATGCATGGCAACCCGCGGTGCGCTCTCCAGAGTCTGGGTGATTAACCCCTTGATCTGTTCATCGCCCCCCACCCGGGGCCGCCCTGGACGCGGCTCGTCAAGCAGTCCGTCGAGACGATCGACAACAAACCGGTTACGCCAGCGCCGCACCGTAACGATCGACAAACCCAGCCGCTCGGCAAGTTCAGTATTGGTTCCGCCATCGGCTGCTGCCAACACAATCCGCGAAGCATAGCTACTTCGACCTGAAAAAGTCGGGCGTGGCCGCGGGTCCCGAAGACCGTTGAGCTAGGACAATGTCCTCGAACCCTTAGCGAGACGGATTCGAGTGTCGGCGGACATGAAAAACTGCCCACTGGCGGACACGAAAGTGCCCATGCGCGGCCAATAAGAACTGCCCATCAGCGGACACGAAAGCGCCCGCAGGCGGACATGAATCTGCCCAGACCTGTTTGATGCCGTCCGGCGCGTCAGCGCCGTGGCGGCCTCTCCTGTGGTTTCGATGTCGATGCCTAGTCGAACCGAAACCGCAGGAGAGACCTACTTGAAGTCTGACGGAGAACTCATGGAAATACTCATTGCCTACGACCTGACCGGGTCCTATCGTGCTGCCGCGGAGCTGTGTGGGTGCTCGCACCACACCGTGAAGAAAGCGGTCGAAGACCGCGACGCCGGTCTGCCGCCGGTGGTGCGGCGGGCGCGGATGATCGATGATTGGCGCGACGTCTTGGAAGGGTGGGTTGGCCAGTCCAAGGGCAAGATCCGCGGCGACAACGCCCACGAACGACTGGTTG
>JAHZKD010000142.1 GCA_022600605.1 Actinomycetes bacterium | reverse complement strand
GTGCGCTGACCATATGGAACCGGCAGGGCCTTTGTCCGAGCCAGTACGCCCCGACGAGGGGATCCCCCCCGAGGGGGGTTTTGAATCGGCAGGACCAGTTGAATTGGAACCGCACGGACGAGCCGAACTGGAATTGCCGGGACCAGTTGAATTACAGGAAATACCAGATTTAGCGCCGGGCGAACCTCATGCGTTGGACCCCGCAGTGCCTGAGCCATTGCTCTGACCCAGATCAGCTCAAAACTTCTAGCGGTGGCGGGGCGTCGCTATCCCTCAAGCGGATGGATCTAGGGCGGGTTGGTGTGCTGTTTGCGCCGTGAATTGTCTTGTTTCTGGCATGAATAGGAGATACACGACGAAACCGATTCCAGCGATCAGTGCCAGGACCAGGAACGCCGGCGTGTACCCGGCACTTACGATTATTGTGCCGGCGAGAATGGCGCTCAGCGCTGCTCCCAGCCCCTGTGCAGTGGCGATTGCGCCCTGCGACACATTGAATCGGCCGGTGCCGCGAGTGAGATCAGCGATCACGACCGGAAACAGCGCCCCGTAAATTCCTGCACCGATTCCATCGAGCAACTGCACTGCCACGAGCCAGTTGGCGTCGTCGGACAATGTGTACAGCACGCCCCGAATTGCCAGCACCGCGAAGGCAGCGAGGAAGATTGGCTTTCGTCCCCAGTGGTCGGCTTTGCGGCCGACAACGACGGCGACCGGAATCATGACAACTTGTGCAGCCACGATGCACACCCCAACCAGTGAAGTGGCGTGGGCGACGCCCACAACGTGAGTTAACAGCTGGCTGACCGACGTCAGCATTGCCGCGTTGGCCAGATGGAACGTGAACGCAATGATCGCAAACACGAGAAGGGGGCGGTTTGTCAGCAGGACCTGCCACGCCGTGGCCTTCTCGTGCTCGCCCGGCCGCTGATCCAGGCCACGGGCTAGGTCGCTGTCGATCTCGCTCCTGCGAACCCTCAAGGTCGCCACAATGCTCAGTGCCGCAAGAACTCCCATCAACCAGAACACCACGACCGGCCCCAGTTGCCATGCCAGCAGAACCGTCAGCCCCGCCGAGGCCGCATTGCCAGCATGGTTGAAGGCTTCGTTGCGGCCAATGCGCGGCGCGAACATCTTCGGACCGACGAGGCCCAACGTGATCGCGGCGATGGCCGGCGCAAACACAGCAGCCGCCAGCGAGGCTAGGGATTGTGTCAAGACCACCAGCACGAAACTGTGAACAAAGGGCAGTGAAACGCAGCTGAGGGTGACCGCCGCGGCCGCGACGATGACCACCAGCCGCCTGTTACGGGAACGGTCGATCAAGGCTCCCGCTGGGGTGTAGGCGACTAGCCCCACGATTCCGGCGGTTGTCATCACCGCCCCCACCGTCGCTTCGTTCCAGCCGTGTTCCGGACCGCGCACCGCAAGCAGATAAATTGCCAAGTAGGGGCCGAGCCCGTCGCGGACGTCGGCCAAGAAGAAATTCAGCGCATCCAGTCCACGAAGCGAACGTTGAGACGGACGCCGTGATGCCGGCAATGACGACTCCACGAGCGTCCTAACACTTTTGGGTAACTCAATGAGCTCGGCTGAGTGCTCACACCACGGATAAGCCCCCTAACTATAGCGAGCGTTCTCATGCGGATGTGGTCCCGGGCGACTGGGCCCGGTGTACCGGTCCAGTCTTCAGAGAAGCGCTAGCTCACCGGTTCGGGCCCGCCGGCAGGGACTGCAATCTGCAATGGCGGCAACGAACTTGTCCAGCACACAACATTCGGCGAGTTGATCGGGCCAGTTCAGCGTGCTGTGCGTGACATCGCCGTCGCGGTAATTGAGGCTACGATCAGTTCACCCGCTGAGAGGCCACGATGACCGACCCCGCCGTAGGTCCACATACACAACGGACCGTGCATGAATTGAACCTCGAACGACGAATAAGCGCCATTGAGAACCGGAATGAAAGGGTAGAAAAAGACAAGGCCTGGGAAACTAGCTGGCCGCGCAAGGCTCTTATCGCCCTGTTTACCTATTTTTCTGTCGCTGTTTACCTTGCAGCGATAGATATCAACCATGCGTGGTTAAATGCGATTGTCCCGACGGTTGGATTTACGCTATCTACTCTGACGATGCCATTCTTTAAACGGATGTGGCTCAAGAGGAGATCTCATTGAAACTGTAACGGCGTCCATGCTGCAACGGCGTCCATAGGGCCACCCTCCTAACGTTTCCTTGCCCGCCATCCCACCCCGCCGTAGCCTCGTGACGTGTCCGGCCAGACCGTTGTACGAGCCGATGATCTCGCCGTCCTGGATGTTTTCTCGGGAACCCCTGTTGAGGAATTGGTCCCGCTGGCTGCGCAGCTACGACCGTTGACTGCCGCCACGGGTCAGGTGCTGATGCAGCAGGGTGAGCTTGCGGTGTCATTTCTGTTGATCGGATCAGGCCGTGCCGAAGTCATCCACACCGGTTCCGATAGTCATGACACCGTCATCGAGGTGGCATCGGGATTCATCATCGGCGAGATCGCACTGCTGCGAGATGCGCCGCGCACCGCTACGGTGATGGCCACTCAACCGCTGACTGGATGGGTCGGCGGTCGCGAGGCTTTCGCCACCATGCTCGAAGTGCCCGGAGTCATCGACAAACTGGTACGCACGGCTCGCCAGCGCCTTGCCGCCTTCGTTGCGCCGATCCCGGTACCGATGCCTGACGGCACTGTTCTCTACCTGCGCCCGGTGTTGCCTGGCGACAGCGAACGCACCGCGAACGGCGCGGTCGAGTTCTCCAGCGAGACGCTCTACCGGCGGTTCCAGTCGGTCAGGACTCCGTCGAAGGCACTGATGGGCTACCTGTTCGAAGTTGACTATTTGGAACACTTCGTGTTCGTCCTGACCGACGGTCCCGACGGTCAGGTGGTGGCCGACGGCCGGTTCGTCCGCGACGAAACCAACCCGGCTGAGGCCGAGATCGCTTTCATCGTAGGCGACGCATACCAAGGTCGAGGCATCGGAACCTTCCTGATGGGCGCCATCTCGGTGGCCGCAGGGTATGACGGCGTTCAGCGTTTCACCGCCCGAGTTCTCAGCGACAATCAGGCGATGCGCGCGATACTCGATCATTTCGGTGCGACCTGGCACCGTGATGACCTCGGAGTGGTCATCACAGAAATCGACGTGCCCCAACCCAAGGACTTGCCCGTCTCACCCGAGTTGACTCGGCAGATCCGCGATGTCGCCCGTCAGGTCACCCGTGCCGTTGGATGAGGCGGCCGACCGGCATGGCTGGGACCGGCATGGCTGGTGGGGCTGAAGAACACGACGTTGCGTTGCGCGACGCGAAAATCCGCGTCGCGCAACGCGCCGATTCAGGGCGTGATCGTGGTCTCGTCGTCGATGATCTGCGTGGCCTCCATGAGCGGTACAGCCTGATCCTCGGTGCCGTCAGCGTTGAGCTGCAGGACGTAGAGGCCGTCCCCACTGGGGATCGTGACTGTCTTCTGCGCGATCATTCGGTCCACGCCGTCTCGGGTGTAGGTGCCGCCGATCTGTGTTGCCTCGAACCCACCGAGCTTGCCGGGCTTGCCGGTTGATGGCCCGTCGAAACTCGGAAGGTTGTGGATCTCACCCGCAGCAAGCTGGAGAATTTCTGCAGGGTCGACGTCGCCCGTCAGTTTGGAGAGAATCGCGATGACCGATGGCGGATCTTGGGCCATCGCCGGGTCGCCGGTGTAAACGATCGCGCCATACGCCCAGTCGGGGGTCTTATCCCCGGCGTCCTCCCAGCCTTCTGGAATGGGCATGTCGATGGATGGGGCACCGGGATCGCCCCGCTTCACCCCGACTTCGGTGATGTTGTTCTCTTTGATGTAGTCGACGATGGTCCTAGCCGGCCCCTCCGCCTCAGCCGAAGCGATGGGATCTTCGCTAGGGGTGGTCTCCGTCGCCGAGGTTGTCGTTGACTCCTCGGTCTTGGTGTCCGAGCCGCACCCGGACAGGCCGATTCCGAGTGCGACGGCTGAGATAGCGATAACGCCTGCCCGGATGGGGATGCTCATGTCTTCTCCTGTCTATGTCGGCCCCTGGCATTGACGCGGTCTGCGTGCGACCTAAAGCCCGATCGCAGCGCAGTTTAGCTGCCCGCGCCCGAGATCTCACCGAAAGGCCCGCGAAATTAACCTATTGGTTTCAGTCAAAATCTTCATTGGGCGGTTCAGAACTGAAGGAGTCCCGGTTGGGGGCTTGCGGAGCCGAGCCTGCCCCGGCCGGCGCGTCATGACCCAGATGTCACTCCTTACATAACGGCGTCAGCGTGGTATCAACAGGCCGTGAGGCTGTTCGGCGTCTGCGCGCTGGCACTGGCGTGTGCCGCATGCGGGCAGCCTCCTGGACCGACACAGACATCGACATCGTCATCGACATCGACATCGACGGAAACGGTCTGGACACAGATCAACCCCGCGCGAGTCGATTGGGCCCGCGGGCAGCTTCCGCAAGGGTACGAGGTCGCCGAATACACCGGATCGGCTGCGCCCCTCAGATTGTGGAGCTTCGGGGGCGCGACGGTCTCCGAGCCGCCGCAGTGCCGGGCTCTAGCGGAGCCGGCCGTCGATGCCGCCACGACCAGGGGGTGGTCAGCATCTGGGCCCGGCGGGATCATCTACGCGCTGGCAGCAGCGTCGGGGTCTCCGGAGCGGCCCGAGTCAGCTTTGCTTGCAGAATGCGCACGGTGGACGCTGACCTCTGGCCACACCTCCGGGACAGTTACCGCGGAGCCCGCCCCCGATATCGAAGCTGCCGAGACCGTCGCAATGAGTACCGTCGTCACGACAGTGGTTGAGGGCGGGACGGAAACACGTTCGCGCGCAGACACGTTCGTCGCCTACCTGGGAGGCTATGTCTGTTTCGTTTTGCTCGTCACCGACCCAGGGTCGCCTGCCCCCCTGCAGCGGGGTTTCGCTGCCGAGCTTCTCATTGAGGTCGTGTCGGCGCTTCGTGGCTGAGCCTGTGCGCTCGGGTACATCAGCGACGATGTCCAACGCACCGACGAGCTCTGCAACTGCGCGGCGAAGTGTGGAAACTTCATCGTGATCGTCACCGCCGACGCTGTGGTGCTATAGGACGCACCAGTCGTTCACCTCGATACGGTGCGCGCCCGCGAGCTCGTCGTCCAGACTGTGACCCTGGTCAGGGGATGATTCAGCGTACGCCGTAGGGCCGAAACTGGATGCTGATGCGCGGACCGGTGGGCCGCGTGGTCTTAGGGATGGAGTGTTCCCAAGTTCGCTGGCATGATCCGCCCATCACCAGTAGGTCGCCATGGCAGTGCTGCAGCCGTACCGAGGGTCCGCCTCCGCGTGGGCGCAGCGCGAAAACTCTTGTTGCGCCCAGGCTTACGACGGCGATCATGGTGTCCTCCGTGCTGCTTCGGCCGATCTTGTCGCCATGCCAGGCGACGCTGTCGTTGCCGTCACGGTAGAGGCACAGCCCCGCGGTCACGAACGGTTCGCCCAGCTCGCCGGCGTATGCGTCGTTGAGCCGTCTCCTAAGTTGCGCGAGGCGGGGCTGCGGCGGTGCCGCGATCTGATCCGCCAGATTGTGGAAGCTAACCAGGCGAGGAACATCGAGGACACGGTCGTACATCTGCCGACGTTCAGCCCGCCATGAGACCGAATTGCGTAGTTCGCCGAACAGCGAATCCTCTCTCGATCCGCCCTGTTGCAGCCATCCGCAACGAACCTCAAGCCACGCACCATTTCCGAGGTCGCGGCGATCGGTGTGGTTGAACAGCGAGCTTTGCAGCACCGGCTTCATACAACACATACTATCGCACAAATGTTCGAATTGTTGGCCCGGGCCGAGGCCGGCGGCAGTCGGTGCCCAACGGTGCCCAGTGCAGCAGGCGCCCAGTCTCGAATGGGGCGGAAGGTGCAGCAATGGTGCCCAGTGCAGAAGGTGCCCAGTGCAGAAGGTGCCCAACGGCGCATGCCGCATGGTGCCGATGGTGCACAGTGCAGAAGCAGTCGCCCGTGCGGTGCGATTGGTCGCCAGGCGTGCTGAAGTTGCGGTGGGGTTTACGGTGCTAGATGTGACGGACTCTGTGTTGGGTTGCAGTTCGGAGGTCGGCACGTTGCGGGCCGTCGTCCTGCACCGTCCGGGGCCCGAACTGCAACGGCTGACACCCCGCAACAACGACACGCTGTTGTTCGACGGCCTGCCTTGGGTTGCGAAGGCGCAAGAGGAGCACGATGCGTTCGCGGCGCTGCTGCGCTCGCGGGGCGTCGAGGTGCTGCTGCTAGCGGATCTGTTGACTGAAGCGCTCGCCAACAGTGGCGCGGCGCGCATGCACGGGATCGCGGCGGCGGTGGATTCTCGACGTCTGGGTTCGCCGCTGGCCCAAGAACTTTCAACATACCTGCGTGTTCTCGATGCAGCCGCGCTGGCGCATGTGCTCATGGCCGGAATGACGTTCGACGAGTTGCCCTTCAGGGAGAATGAACTGTCGCTGGTGCGCCGGATGCACCACGGCGGCGACTTCGTCGTCGATCCGCTGCCGAACTTGCTCTTCGTGAGGGACTCGTCGTTCTGGATCGGTCCGAGGGTGGCCATCACCTCGCTGGCGTTGCCCGCCAGAGCGCGTGAGACTTCGCTGACCGATGTGATCTATGCCCATCATCCGCGGTTCCTCGGGGTCCGCCGCGCATACGAGTCGCGCTCGGCGCCGGTAGAGGGCGGCGACGTGCTGTTGCTGGCATCCGGTGTCGTTGCGGTCGGAGTGGGGGAGCGGACCACACCCGCGGGCGCCGAGGCTTTGGCGCGCAGCCTTTTCGACGACGGCCTCGCGCACACGGTGCTGGCGGTGCCGATCGCGCAGGGGCGGGCTCAGATGCACCTAGATACCGTGTGCACGATGGTGGACACCGATGCGGTCGTGATGTACCCGAACATCGTGGACTCGCTGACGGCTTTCACGATCCGGCGCGCGTCCGAGGGCGTGAAGATCGACGCAGCTGTCCCGTTCGTGGACGCAGCGGCCGACGCGATGGGCATCGGCAAGCTGCGTGTCATCGACACCGGGCTGGATCCCGTCACCGCCGAACGCGAGCAGTGGGACGACGGCAACAACACACTGGCGCTGGCCCCCGGTATTGTGGTGGCCTACGAACGCAACATCGAAACCAATGCCCGGCTCATCGACTCGGGTATCGAGGTGCTGTCGATTTCGGCCTCGGAGTTGGGTACCGGTCGAGGTGGTCCCCGGTGTATGTCGTGCCCGGTGGGCCGCGATCCGCTCTAGACTCCTGCGCTGCGCTGCACTGCCGGCGGGCCAACGCCCAGCGTGAAGGTGGCTTCACGCTCAAGCGCGAGCGTGCAGCCACCTTCACGCTCGCGCTGAGGTTCGGCGCTCAGGTGTGGGTCGGGCGCTCGCGCTGAGGTTCGGGTCGGGCGCTCGCGCTGAGGTCTCGCGCTGGGGTTCAGGTTCGGCTAGCGCCAGGAAGGTAACCAGATCTGCAGATTCCACGTGCTCTTTGAGATCGGCAGACCCGTGAGGATCGGATACATCCAGGTGAAGTTTGTGATCACGAGCGCGACATAGCAGCACACCGCCACAAGGCCCAGGGTTCGTCGTTCGGGGTTTTGCCTCGGTTTGTAGAGGATGTCGCCAAGAATCATCGCGATCATCATCACCAGGAACGGTGCCATGCTCGCCGCGTAGAAGAAATACATCTGCCGGTCGATGTCGGCAAACCAGGGTAGAAGGCCCGCGCCGTAGCCCACCAACAACGCCGCAAATCGCCAGTCGTGCTTAACGAATGCCCGCCACAGGGCCCACACCAGTACCGGTATCGCGATGAACCACATCGCCGGGGTACCCACCAGCATCACGGCTTTGATGCACGACTGCGCGCCGCAGCCCGGTATGTTCTCGGAGTCGATCGCGTAGAGCACCGGCCTCAGCGACATCGGCCATGTCCACGGCTTGGACTCCCACGGGTGATGATTTCCGTCCGCGTTGGTCAGCCCGGAGTGAAAGCGGTACACCGCGTAGGTGTAATGCCACAGTGAGCGCACCGCATCGGGCATCGGGAAGGCACTGTCGGGTCCGATGGACCGGCCGACTTCGTAGCGGTCGATCCCGGTCTCGGAGGCGAACCATGTCGTGTACGACGCCAGGTAGACCCCGAACGGGATGAGCACCAGCGCGTACAGCGACGGCCCCACGTCGCGACGAAACACCCCCAGCCATGGTCGCGGAACGCGGTACTGACGGCGTGCGGCGATGTCGAAAGCCACTGTCATCACGCCGAAGAACATGACGAAGTACAGCCCCGACCATTTGGTTGCGCACGCCAGCCCAAGCAACACACCCGCTCCGAACCGCCACCACCGAACTCCGAGGCGCGGACCCCACGGCGTCTCGCCGATGCGGCCTTCGAGGAGGGCGACGTGCATGCGCTGGCGGACTTGATCGCGATCGACGATCAGGCAGCCGAACGCGGCGACGATGAACATCGTCAGGAATCCGTCCAGCAGCGCGGTGCGCGCGGTGACGAAGCTGACCCCGTCGGCGATCAGTAACAGACCCGCGATGCCGCCCACGAGGGTGGATCTGCTGATCCGCCGCGCGATGCGAACTACCAGAAGGACGAGAACGACCCCGCAAACCGCTCCGGAGAACCGCCAACCCAGCGAGTTGTAGCCGAACAGCGCCTCGCCGATCGCGATCAGCTGCTTGCCCACCGGCGGGTGTACGACCAGCCCGTAGCCCGGGTTGTCCTCGATACCGTTGTTGTGCACCATCTGCCAGGCCTGCGGTGCGTAGTGCTTTTCGTCGAAGATCGGAGTGCCCGCGTCGGTGGGCGACCGCAGGTTGAGGAATCGTGTCACCGTGGCCAGCGCGGTGAGGACCGCGGTCATCGCCCACCCTTGGAGCCGATCGACCGGACCGAAATCGGCGACGGGGACCAATGGCGCGGGGCTGATCACAGGAGCCGGTCGGTGGCGAACAACGAGTTCGTCGGCCGGGGCGCTCACGTCTGCGATCGTAGGCTGTGCTGATGACGATCCCTCGGTCGCTACGTTGCTGCCCGCCGAAATGACCACCGAATGACCACCGGCCGACTGCTCATCGCGGCCACGCCGCTGGGCCAGCCGTCGGACGCTTCGGCCCGCCTGGTGCGGGCTCTGGGCAGCGCCGACGTGATCGCCGCCGAAGACACCCGGCGGATCCGCACGCTGGCTCAAGCGCTGGAGGTCGGCCTCGTCGGCAGGGTTGTCAGCCTGTTCGACCAGAACGAGGCTTCCCGCGTGCCAGCGCTGGTGGATGACATCCGGGGCGGATCGGTGGTGCTGCTGGTCAGCGACGCCGGCATGCCGTTGATCAGCGACCCCGGCTACCGGCTGGTGGCGGCCTGCATCGAGCATGAGCTGCCCGTGCAGTGTCTGCCTGGCCCGTCTGCGGTGACGACTGCGCTGGTCGTTGCCGGGCTGCCGTCAGAGCGGTTCTGTTTCGAGGGGTTCGCGCCTCGCAAGAAAACGGCACGGGCGTCGTGGTTGCGGTCACTGGCCGCAGAGCCCCGGACATGCGTGTTCTTCGAGTCGCCCCGCAGGCTTGCCGACTGCCTTCACGATGCCGTCGACGCCCTGGGACCCGAGCGCAGAGCGGTGGTCTGCCGGGAGCTGACCAAGACCCATGAAGAGGTCGTGCGGGGCTCACTCGGCGAGCTCGCCCAGTGGGCTGCTGACGGGGTGCTGGGGGAGGTCACCGTGGTGTTGGCGGGCGCAACGCCGAGGGCTGACCCCGACGCTCTGGTGGCCGAGGTGAACCGTCTGGTCGACGGCGGAATGCGGGTCAAGGACGCCTGCGCGCAGGTGATCGCTGCGAATCCCGGCGCCCCGTCGCGCCGCGAGCTTTATGACGCGGTTCTGCGTGCTCGGGACTGAACGCTGTCGCCAGCTCGACCGATGATGGGGATCGCCTTGTGCAGGCATTCTTCCCACTCGCGGGCCGGTACGGAGTCTGCGGTGATCCCGCCTCCGACTCCGAATATCGCGGTGCCATCGGCAGCGAACTCCACCGTGCGAATCGCCACATTCAGTTCGCTGCCAGCTATCGGTGACGCCAAACCAACTGTGCCGCAATAGACCCCGCGGCGGCGCGGCTCCCATCCGGTCAGCAGTTCACGGGCCCGCGTCTTCGGTGTGCCGGTCACCGACGCGGGGGGGAACGTCGCGTCGAGCACGGCCGTCATCTTCAGCTCGACTGGCACCTGCGCCGACACCGTGGACACCAGATGCCACACCCCCGGCGCCGGGCGCACCGCGAGCAGCTCATGCACCGACACCGTTCCGGTGCGTGCTATCCGCCCGAGGTCGTTGCGGACCAGGTCGACGATCATGATGTTCTCTGCGACGTCTTTGACCGATGCCCGCAGGCCTGCCGGGTCGGCGTGAGCGGGCAGCGTGCCCTTGATCGGGCTCGATGTGACGGATTCCCCGCGGCGGCGTAGGAACAACTCCGGCGATAGCGAGGCCACCGCACCCCAGTCTCCCGCGACGTAGGCCGCGCGCGCAGGAGCGGTGCGCGCTACGGCGTTGAGGAAGAAGTCCAAGGGGGCGCCGTCGAGCATTCCGGTGAACTGTGTGCACACGCAAGCCTGGTACACCTCGCCGGCGCCGATAGCTTCCAGGCAGGCGAGCACGCCACGGTGATGCGCCGCCCGGTCGGCTTCGCCCCAGTCGATGACGGTGTCTCTATGGATCGGGGGTGTCTGCAGCGCGTCGGCAATCCAGTCCGAGGGCGCCGCGCCTGACAGGCTTTCGTGCCACCAGGTGCCGTTGGCGTCACATCGCAGCACGGTGTCCGACCAGCCGCCGGCGGCGCGCGGGATTCGCGGCCCCTGTCCGTCGGCCGCGCTGTCGGGGTAGGACAGGTAGCCGAACCAGCCACCCCCGACAGGCCCATCGACGTGGTTCCCGGGCGCCCCGGGCGCCACGGCGAAGACGTCGCTGGTCGCCACCTCGGATGCGTGCAGTGTTGGCGCGATGACCGCCCGTGATCCGAACCATTCACCGATGAGGGCGGCGGGCGCAGGTAAGCCGAGTCGCGTCGTGGCCGCAGCAAGGACACTGAGCACCGACGGTGCACTGCCCAAGTTGCCGAGTCGCTCAATGCGCACTGGCCCAGCTTTTCATGCCCGGCTGAACTTAGCCGCCGCGCGGGCTATCGGCCGATTGTCTGGGCACGGTCACGGTGGCCAGCTTCTCCGGCCATGGTGAGTCTCTTGTATCAGGAGAAAGTTCAGTCCGATTGGTAGCGCGGGAAGACCCCGATAGGCGCGGGAAGCGTCGAGCCGGGCTCTAACGGCGTCTGTACCGCCGTGAATGCCCGTCGATCAGCTGGCTGGCCGAGCAGGTTGAGCAGCTTGGCCATCGACTCCGGCATCACAGGCTGGCTCAGCAGCGCAGCGATGCGCACCACCTCCAGTGTCGTGTACAGCACGGTGCCGAATCGCAGCTGCGCCTCTTCAGTGTCGGTCTTGCGTAGCACCCACGGCTCCTGGGCTGAAAAATACCGGTTGGCTGCCCCCAGCACCGACCAGATCGCTTCGAGGGCCAGGTGCATGGCGGGTACCTCAAAATGTGCACGGACCTTCGGCAATAGGCCGCCGGCGATAGTCAGCAGTTCCTGGTCGGCGTCGGTAAACGGGCCCGGATCGGGCACCACTCCATTGAGGTTCTTGTTGACCATCGACAGCGACCGCTGGGCGAGGTTGCCGAATTCGTTGGCCAAGTCTGTATTGATGCGCCCGATGATGGCTTCTTCGCTGAAGCTGCCATCCTGCCCGAACGGCACTTCGCGCAGCAGGAAGTAGCGCACCTGATCGAGCCCGAAAGTGTCGACCAACGCGACAGGGTCGACGACGTTGCCGACGGACTTGCTCATCTTTTCGCCGCTGACGAGCAGGAACCCGTGCACGAACACTCGCCGGGGTAGTTCGATACCGGCAGACATCAGAAACGCCGGCCAGTAGACCGTGTGGAATCGGATGATGTCCTTGCCGATCATGTGC
>JAHZKD010000141.1 GCA_022600605.1 Actinomycetes bacterium | reverse complement strand
TTCACCAGTTGCCGGCCGGTGAATGACGCGCTGGCCATCACCTCGCTCACGCTGAGCAGCCGAGCCATATCCCCGGACCTGTAGCGGACATTCACATCCAGATCCGGCACTCCCGCCATGCGCGCCAGATCAGCCAGAGTCGTTCGACCTTCTGCTAATCGGCCGATCTGAGCTTCCTGGCCCAGATAATCTCGGTATAGATCACCCCGATATCGCGGCGACAGGCACTGACCTGCGGGTGCAGCGAGGAGTGCGGCTGATCGTCGGTGTTCACGTCCACAACCCAGCAGGCCAGCCCCGCAATCCCGGGCACATAACTGTTGGTGATGCCCACAAGCAGATCGTCGATCGTCGCATCGGCCGGAAAACGCCAGAACTCGCGATGTGAGTCCACATCATCGCCCATCGCGACACTGTCACGGTCGATGATCACCGACACCATTTCCTCGGACATTTCAGTCATGAGCGTCCTGCCTGGCCGTAAGAAGATCGCGGCACTGGTCTAGGGAAACCGGCGGCCCTATCCGAATGGCATAGCGGCCCTGGGTGATTGGATCCTCTGCGGTCCTCATCTTTGTCCCCTATGGACCGGCTGCCGGCCTGCCGCTGGGCAGACCGGCCAGCTCGTGTGCGCCGAGGAATCGTTCGGTCAGTTGCGTTTGAGGTTTGGGGGTGTGGTTGCCATGTCGGCTTGTGCATTGACGTAGGTGGTGACGGTTCCGCTCTTGGTCTCACCGTCGGTGGTTTGGAAGCTCAGCGGCGTTGTTGCCTGGCCGCTGATAAACACGGTCATATCGTAGGGATTCAGCGCGCCGAAGGTGACCCCAGACAGGTCGGTCGGACCCCAGTTGACGGTGCCGTCGACAGCGCCGCGAGAGTCGTATCCGCTGACCTTGGTGGGGCATCCGGGGGGGTTGAGTTGTGTGCTGGCTTGGCAATTGGCGAATTGGTCGGCAACTGCTTGCTCGAGAGCGTCGTTGCCAGCGTCGTTGAGGGCGATTTGTGTGCGCAGGTACGACGAGGTGTAGGCACCCAGCCCCGACAGCAGGAGAGGTTCGGCGGTGACATCGAGATACTTGTTGGTGCTGCCCACATCGATATAGCCGGGAAACAGATACAACGAGCCTTTATCGAAAGTCTTGCCGAAAACGGTGACAGTACGGAGGGCCTCGTTAGTGGCCGCGCTTGGCGGCGAGTCGATCTTGACCGCGGCGTTCTCCAATTTCCAGACGTCGTCGCCGCCCTTTTTCAACCGCAGTTGAACATCGTCGACGACCTCGCCGAAGTTCACCGCGACGTGGACCGTCGTCGCAGCTCCGGTGTATCCCCCGGTGTTGTCCTGGTCAAGGATGCGGATGTTGGTGATCGGCATCTCAGCGTTCTGCTTAGCCAGGATCTCGTTGGTGAGAAGCTCGGTGCTGGCAGGTTGAGAAGCGCCGAATGACAACGCTTTTTCGGCGTCGCCGGCAGCCAGGGCCTCGAGGTATTGCTGGGCGGTCTGGCCCGGCGACAACGTCGCGCTCGCCCCGAAGCCGGCGATGCCCTCGCCGCTGGACACGCGATACCCCACAAAGGCCAGGGCGGCCACCAGCGCCACCACAGCGGCGGTGATGATCAGCCGCTTGGGTGATTTCGGTGGCGGCGACCCGTCGAGTCCGAGTTCGCTCGGCCCGGGCGCCCAACCCGGCGGCGGACCACCCGGGCCGCGCTGCTGGGCCCAGGGCTGAGCCGATGCCCCCTGCGGTGCAGGCTGGGCCCAGGGCTGAGCCGATGCCCCCTGCGGTGCAGGCCGGGCCCAAGGCTGAGCCGATGTTCCCTGCGGCGCAGGCTGATTCCAGGGCTGCTGGTAGGCATCAGGCGCCCCGGGCCCCTGCTGGGGGGCCGAATCGGAGTTGCCCCACGGCTGCCGATACCCACCCTGGGCCGCAGAACCCCGATTCTGCTGCTCAGGTGGCGCTGAGGGGGCGAGCTGATCGTGGCGACCGCTCGGGCCGGGCCAGTTAGCCATTCGGGTACTCCTTGAAATAGGTGGCCTTAGATGGGCTCAGCATTGGCCACAACCCTGTGGTTGCCTCCTCGGCAGCTGTGCTTGAGCGCGGTGCGGGTAGGCGTTGTTTGCCCCGCTCGGTTGCCCTTCGGTTACTGACCGGAGGCGATCTTTCTGATCTCCCGGTGTACCTGGATGCCGATATAGCTGTGCACGACCGCCAGCACCACAGCGATGAATCCGATGACAAGCATGCCCAGGGATAGACCCGAGGCGGAGCCGCCGTAGGGGCTGCTCGAGACGATCGAATAGGACGTGAACGAGACGTAGGCGAGGCTGGCGAAGTCCAGAGCGCCGAGCAAACCAATCCCGTACACGACGGTCTGCAGCGCGCCCTTGGTGCCGATAGCGATGAGCACGAAGGCGGTCAGCGCCCACATGGCTTCACCGAGGGCCATGCCGATCAGCCCCGCGGACCGGTTGAACACCACGGCGAGGACCAGCCCGGTGATGTACACCGCCACGATCAGCGGAACCGGCTTGTGCATCCGGTAGCTCTGAAACGCCGGCACCGGGATCAGCTCGCCGTTGACCCCTTTGCGAAGCAACCGACCCAGCCAGGAATTGCCTTTGTTCAGCGCAGCTCTGACATCAGCGCGGTAGTCGCGCGGCGGTGGCGGCATAGACGGAGGGGTGGGCTGGCCATTAGGCCCAACGCCGTAGCCCGGATGCCGACCGTGGCCGGCCGGCGCAGGGCCAAATCCCGCACCGGGGCCCGGCGGCGGGCCCTGTGGCGGCACCGGACCCGGGGGCGGCCCCACAGGGGTGCCCGGATAGGGCTGCGGCCCGCTGCGTGGGGGTTGCGGCGGCCCAGCCTGCCATTGCGGCGGCGGCGCCATCGGCGGTGGAGTGACCGACCGAGCACCGGAAGGGGGGCGCGGCGCTACAACAGTGCTCTCAGGGTCGTCTGGGTTGGCGACCCGCCAGCGATCGTGCTCTGAGGTCATTGGTTGCTCCTAAATCTATGACGGTGCCAGTTTGAGGCAGGTTTCTGACAGGTTGCTGACCGTTAGCTGGACAGACCGCTGCGAAGGGGTGCGGTCCGACAAAGCCCGGCCGGGTTGTAAGGCTCGGTGATGCGCACTCGGCACCTCCTCGACCATCGTGACGTTTCATCTGCAGATGCAGCATCTTGGCGGGGAACTATACCCACATGCCCCGCCATGGTGCAACATTTCCCGATGCAGCACGGTGACCCACCCGAAACCCACCCGGCCAGACCGCTTTACGCTGGGTAAATTATGACTGTTGAAGGCACTACCCGCGGTGCTCATCACCGCCTCAACGCCCCCAAAGATGAAGCATCACCGAGCTAAAATGCTCGCACCGACCGCACTGATGCACCACAACCACGCGTCAATGATGTAACGTGACCGACGTGAACCGACGCAAGGAGAAGCAGCAATGACGCAAGCCCCGACCTTGTTGGTGCGGGTTGGGCCCGCAGTGCGGGCCCTGGACCCCGCCGCCGGGGCGGCCACCATCGGCCGCGATCCCACCGCGACCGTGCAACTGGCCGACGAACGCATCTCACGCCGGCACGTCAGTCTGCAACCGTCCCACGGCCACTGGCTGGCCGTGGATATCAGCAGCAACGGCACCTTCTACCACGGACACCGACAACCACGCGTTGTTGTCGACAACGACCTCACCTTGCATCTGGGCGCCGCCGACGGGATCGCTGTCGAATTAGAGATCGCGCGCAGCGGCGGCACCGAGGAAGCCCCCGCTCAAAGCGTCAGCGACGATGAACCCGGCCACATCCACCACGCTGGGGACAGCGATGACGACTCCGATGTTGAGTCCAGCGACGAGGTCGACCCGGCCATCGCCCGGGTGGGCGCCGCGGTGGCGGTCCGCCGCCAGGAACTCGACCTGACCCAGCGCAGCCTGGCCCGCGACGGTGTCGTGGCTGCCGGGGCGCTGATCGCTTTGGAAAAAGGTCGCCGATGGCCGCGCAACAAGACGATCGCCAAGATCGAACAAGCCTTGGAATGGCAGCCAGGTACCTTAAACCAGCTGCGCGATGAGGCCACCGAATCGCTGTCCAACAGTGTGGGCGCCCCGCTGATGGCCAACGCCATGCAACTGACCCTCGACACCATCGGTCACCGAATCGCCGAATTACCACCACCGACGAGCCCGGGCTACACCGCCGCGGTCGGCACCGTCCTGCAGGAGTTGCGCCGGCTAGAAGACCTCGCCGGCGGGGCCGCGCGCACTGCCCGCGGTTCAGCGGCCATCGCGATCAGCCTGGGCAAGATCCGCAAAACCTACGACGAACTCATGCTCACCGCCGCCCAAGCACCGACGGCCACACTCGGGCAACGACTGTATGCCGCACGCCGCCGCGTGGGCTTGAGCGCACAAGAAGCCGCCAACGCAGCCGGCGTGCCCGCCGCGGCCGTAGAGGCCGCCGAAGCCGACCAACCCCTGGACCCGATGGCGACCACCGCGCTGCGCGCCCTGGCCGACGAATTGTCCTGACCCGCAGCGGGGTTGAGCCACAACG
>JAHZKD010000016.1 GCA_022600605.1 Actinomycetes bacterium | reverse complement strand
GGCCCAGGGGAAAGGCTAATTCCGTGTCATTTCGCGACGAAATAAAAAGTCGTCTTTCTGCAACCCTGCGCTGGCCGGTTACACGTCATTTCCCGCAGGGTATCTATTTCGCACGAGACCTCGGTCGATTCCTCCGGGAGCTTGAAATTGAAAATATCTTTGATGTGGGTGCCCACCACGGAGAGAGCGCTATCGAATACGCGGCTCTATTTCCTCACGCGCGCATAGACAGCTTCGAGCCTGTTCGCGAGTCCTTCATCGAACTCCAGAGGCGTACATCTAGAAATCCACGCGTTCATTGCCATAATTTTGCGCTTGGATCCCGCAGCGAAAATTCGAAAATGGATACCACCGCAATTCACTCTAGCAGCTTCAAAATCAGTAACGATGGAAATGAGAAAGTGACGATAAAGACGACAGTCGACTTTTGTCGCCAACATCATATTGACCGCGTTAACTTTCTTAAGATTGATACAGAAGGGTTTGATCTCGAGGTTCTCCGCGGAGCGGAGCCGTTGATAGAAAATCGGGACATCGATCTGATCCAGGTAGAAGCAGGTATGAACCCAGAGAATAACTTCCATGTGTACTTTGAACATTTCACGTCGTACCTCCACAAGTACGGATATCGTATTTTCGGCATTTACGAACAGGTTTCTGAACCACTGGCCCGTTCCGCCAAGCTTCGACGCTCCAACATTGTTTTCGCGTCACCGTCGTTGACCCGGATCGTTCACGGCTAATCGGGGCTTTCTGCCTGTAGATACACGGGAGTACCTGTCCAGCAGTGGTAACTCGGATCTTCCGACCTGACTTGGGTCAGCACCGCGGTTTGTCGGCTGGTTCGTGAATCGAAGGTGACCGAGCAGGGCGAAGCCATCCGGCGTAGCCGGATCTTCCAGGTGGGTGATGTGGGGTCAGGCTGCGGGTTCGATGGTTACGGTGTGTCCGACCCGAGTTCGGACATTTTGCTTAGTGCCCCGGTTCGGGGATGTTGAGGCCGGCCAGGATCTTGTGCTGGGCCTCGGGGATCTCTGGTGGGAAGGTCTCGGTGGTCCCGTTGATCGCGATGGTCGCTGAGCGCAGCGGCCGCAACTGCTTAACGACCTTGGCGATGGCCAGGCCAGTGCGTTCCTGGATGTTGTGGGCCACGGCCAGGGCGGTGACCACGATCGTCAGGTGAGCTTCGATCGCATCGCGGGTGCGGTGAAACATGGGTCGGGCGCGAAGGTCACTCTTGGACATCCGAAATGAGCGTTCAACCCTCCAGAGTTCGTGATATTTGGCGATCACCTCGCCGACGGGCATCACGGTGGTGGGCACGTTGGTGACGTAGCCCTTCAAACCGACCAGCGATTGCGCGCGAGCCAGGGAGGCTTCGTCGAGCACACGGTCTCCGGCGGTGGTCTTGACGAACCGAGTGGACTTGGCGGCGCGTTCACCGTTGACCACCGCCCGGGCGCGGCCCTCCTGGGTGTAGAGCGTCTTCTGGTCGCGTCGGGCCCGTTTGGCCGAGTATGCCCAGATCGCCCGCCACGCCCCGGCGTGCTCATCGGGATTCCAGACCGGTTCAGCACGCTTGGCCGCGTCGTTGACGGTGCTGTTGGCGTGGCGAGGGGTGACGGTGTCGATGATCTGACCGTCGGTGAACACATCACCGTTCCAATGGAAATGCGACTCCAGATCGCCGGGCGCTTTGGTCATCCGCGAGCCGACGATGAACCCCAGCCCAGCGTCATCCAACGCGGCCAGGTTGGCCGCCGAGAGCATGCCGGCATCAGCGGCGATCACCATCGGTGTATCGCCAAGATCATGGCGGGCCGCGAAGGAGCTGATGACCGGTATCAACGTGGTGGTCTCGGCGGTGTTGCCCTCAAAACAGGCGACCTCCAGGGGAAATCCGCTGCGGTCGACCAACAGGCCGACCACGATCTGAGGGTCGACACGTCGCTCTTTCGAATATCCGACCTTGCGCAGGTCGTCTTCGTTCTCGGCCTCGAAATACAGCGTCGTGACGTCGTAGAGCAGCAAGCTCAGCCCGCCCCGATCGGCGGCATGGGTGAAGCACTTGGCCGCGATCTGCTCGCGGTAGTTACCGGCGCTGACCTTCCCGAGGTGAGGTTGAATTGTCCTGTACAACACCGTGTCTACACCCAGGTCGGACAATACGCGGGCCGCATCGGCCTTGCTGGTGGGCTCGACGATCCGTGCGATCACCAGGTCGCGAAACACTGCATCATCGACCGCGTCGAACCCCAGCCAGTCATAGACCCCGCCGAGAACGTCGTAGAGCAACCGTGAATGTGTGGCCGCGGTACGCCCTGCCGGCGCCGGCGCCCCGTGAGGGATACCCGGCGACAACTTCAACGTGCCCGATCTCCAGTCAGCGATCCCGTCAACTGACTGGGTCCGGGCAGGCACCTCGATATCGAGAACGCCTTGGTCCTCGGCAGCCAGTCGGCGAGCCTGCTCTAGCAGGATCCCCAGCTGAGAATCGGTGTGCGCCGACCCGACATGCGCCAAGATCGTGCGCTGACCTCGATGTTTACGCACGACCTGCACGGCAACCGCTCCCGAGGCCGTGCGCACCCTCCGCACGTATGCCACCGTCCGAAAATACCCGCTTAGTGCCCCAAACGGGGCACTAAAGAGCCAAAAGCCGCAGGTCAGTCGATTGCTGAACCGGAAACCAGCCCACAGTGTCCGAAGTCAGGTCAACTCGGCCAGGGCCCGCCACACCGTGGGTGCGGAGGCCACCGGACCCAACACCGGGGATTGATGGCGCAGCACATCGATGTCAGCAATAGCCTCACCGCCATCAGCGAGCATCACCGCCACATCGGTCAGAACCCG
>JAHZKD010000140.1 GCA_022600605.1 Actinomycetes bacterium | reverse complement strand
TGGGGCTGTGCTATCTCCCGGCATTCCTGTGCTTAGGCGTGGTGCCGGTAATCGCTGGACTGACTGGCGAGGTCATGCGCTCGGGAGTTCTGTAATCAGAAATGAAGGAGAGAAATATTGATGAGACAACGTTTTCAGGATCTGCGGAGCCGCCTGGTCGTCATGGCGCTGGCCGACGACGGGATGTCGACAGTGGAATACGCAATCGGCACGCTGGCAGCAGCTGCGTTCGGCGCCATCCTCTACACCGGTCACCGGAGACTCGATCGTCGGCGCGTTGACAAACATCATCGGCCGGGCGTTGAACACCAACGTCTAGGTGGCGAATACGGAATCGCCACGGTGGAGACGGCTTTCGCGATCCTCGCGCTGGTGGCCGTCCTGGCGGTCTCGATGGCAGGCTTCACCGCAGTGTCCATGCAGGTGCGCTGTGTGGATGCGGCTCGGGAGGCGGCACGTCTGGCCGCGCGCGGTGACAAAAGTGGCGCTGACCGAGCGGCGCAGGTCATCGGACCGGCGGGCGCGCTGCTGCATCTACGCCGTAGCCGAGACTATGTGGTTGCGACCGTCTCCTCGAGATCGGCTTTGTTGCCCGGGGTTTCAATCAACGCCGAGGCTTTCGCCGCGGTTGAACCTGGCGTTGGGTGAACGAGGATCGACCAGCCTGATCGGTGCCGCCATGATCGCGGCACTGGCTGCGATGACCGTGGGCGGTGCGCACGTTGGAGCGGCAGTCATCGCGCGCCACCGTGCGCAGGCAGCTGCGGACCTGGCCGCACTCGCTGGTGCGGGGTCTGTTCCCGCCGGAACGGATACCGCATGCGCGCAAGCCTCTGCCCTGGCGCGTGCGATGGGGGCGACCACGGTCGCATGTGCACTGCACGGGCTTGACATCGTCGTCAGCGTGGAGGTGCCGACCACGTTGAGCCTGCCCCGGATGGGACCGGCTCGGGCCATCGCCAGGGCTGGTCCGGCAGACTCCGGAGGTTAGTTTTCTTCGGTGGCCTTGTCGCCAGCAGAGTCTTCGGCGGAGGTCTTTGCGGAGGTTTTCGCGGAGGTCTTTGCTTTGCGCGAGCGCGCTTTTCGCTTACCGTCGGTCGGCTGCTCGGCACCGGGTGGTTTCGTGGCGGCGAGTTCGTCCTGCGTGGGCAATCGAAATGCCGCTTCGCCGGCGTACACACCCTTGTCGAGTTCGACACGGTGCACGGTCACATGGACCGGAGTCCAACCCCCGTTGAGCGCGACCATCTGCAACACACCCGAGGTTGCCCCGCTGGCGAACTCCGTCGCCATCGCGGCAAGCGTGGCCTGGTCGTCTGGGTGAGCCCGGTCGCCGACAACCCCCGCTCTCCAGTCGAAGAACGGAGCGGGGTCGTCGAGCCACTTCAGCAGAGACCAATTCCTCGGGTCGACGAGGGCGCGATGCACGTCCGGTTCCGCTGCGTTGTTGAGGATACGTTGGGCAAGGAGATCCTCCTGGATGCTCACACCCTCCTGAACGCTGCGCCAATTCATCGCCCGGCTCATCACTCGCTCCGAGCCGTCCTCTCGAGTTTCCGACATGGAGCGGGTGACGAATCCGACGGTGATCCGCTCGCCTAGGTAATCGGTGAAGTCCCAGGTATCGCAGATCGACTGCCCCGCTTCGGGGTTGATCACCATGCTGATGACCTCGGACTCGCTGGGGTCGAGATCACGCCGGGGAAGTGCCTCGGCGAACACCCGTCCCAGCATGGCCTCCTGAGCTGGATCCCACCCACCGATGCGCAGCGACTCGGGTGTGTCGGTGACGGTCCTCGCAGTGAGATCCACAACCAACGATCCGACCAGCGGACGCGGTGGTGGTTCCTCGTCGGGTGTCCCCACCCAGATCTGCACCCCGTGGATCTCCCCATCCGACATCTGAACGACCTCGGTACGAATCACGCGGTCGTTCTTGGGCGTGATGCTGGTCAAGCCCTTGCGGGCCAAGACCGTCTCACCAATGGCGCTCTGGATGGCCATCAAGTGGGTATCTCGTCGCAGGAATGTAGTGATCGGCACCAAATCCTTGGTGTGGGCTCCCTGTGCGACGACGGCAGGCTCGCTGCCCAGTGTTTCCACGAGCAGCCAGTCGTGGGTCATAGCGCTCATCGTACCGAGGGGCCGGAAGCCGGCCGGTGATCCGGCCGGTGATGAAGTCGTCTCAAGATCGGCCACGTCGACATTAACGTGCCGAGACGTACCGAGACCTACCGGTGAGCTGCCCATCCCCGTGTTGCGAAACACAGATTCCACGGGTAATTTGCCAGCAGCCTGGTAGGCGGGATCCGGAAAGGATCTCGCGGACCCAACTGTTCCCCGCCGCAGTTCGTTGGTTGTCGCGATGTTCAGCAGGGTCTGAAATTCTCGTTTTCAGAGGCGGTCGTCGAGGGGTCGGCCGCTCTAAGAATTCCAGGGATCGGGGCCGCGAGCTGGCCGACTACGAGCCGTAGTAGGCGGACGGCACCCTCCTTGTCCAATGGGTCGTTGCCGCTTCCGCATTTGGGCGACTGCACGCAGGATGGGCAGCCCATCGGGCACTCGCAGGCGGTGATGGCTGCGGCCGTGGCCTCCCACCACGTGGTGACGGTGCGGAATCCGCGGGCAGCGAATCCTGCGCCGCCGGGATAGCCGTCGTAGACGAATATCGTCGGTAGGCCGTCGACCGGGCCCACCGCAGTAGAGACCCCGCCGATGTCACCGCGGTCGCAGCTGGCGAGCAGCGGTAGCAGCCCGATGGCTGCGTGTTCGGCTGCATGCAGGGATCCCGGGATCTGTGGTGCGTCGACACCGCTGTCCTGCAGCGCTTCTGGGGTGATCGTGCACATCACAGCTACGGTCTGGAGGGTGCGCGTCGGCATGTCGAGTTCGATAAAGTCGATCACCTCCCCCTCGAGGCTGCGGCGTAGGTATCCGGTCACGGTGTTGCTGACAGAAACGGGCACCAGACCGACTGTGACGGGTCCGTGGCTGGAACGTTCGCCTTGTCCGGTGACCTCGACATGGGTCAGCTCTCGGGCGAAGGTCGTGTAGCCGGGATCGGCGGCATGGACGAAGGCGATGCCGTCCTCGAGGTCGAGCGAGTCGACGACGTAACTATCGCCCTGATGCAGGTATACCGCCCCGGGGTGGACCGACGCTGGTGCCTGTCCCGCCCCGGCAGTGCCCACCATGCGGCCCGTGTCGCCCTCCAGGATCGCGATCTGCCCGCCCGTTGTGCCTCGGATGTCCACATCGGGGTGCGGATCGACTCCCGGAGCGGGGAAGTAGCCACGCGGCCGCCGGCGAAGCAATCCGTCGTCGACCAATCCGCGGGCAACCGCTTCGGCGTCCCAGGTGCGTACCTCGGTGTCGGTCAGCGGAAGCTCGCTGGCGGCACAAAGAAGCTGTGGTCCTAGAACATACGGATTGCCAGGATCGATGACGACACGCTCGATGGGTTTGTCGAGTAGGGCGGCGGGGTGGTTGACCAGGTAGGTGTCTAGGGGATCGTCGCGGGCGATCAGCACGACGAGTGCTCCCTGCCCGCGTCTGCCCGCGCGGCCCGCCTGTTGCCAGAACGACGCGACGGTGCCAGGAAAGCCGGCTAAGACGACGGCATCAAGACCTGCGATGTCCACCCCCAGCTCTAAGGCGTTGGTCGTGGCCACGCCGCGTAGTTCGCCGCTGGCCAGTGTGCGTTCGAGCCGGCGTCGGTCCTCGGCGAGGTAACCGGCTCGGTAGGAGGCGACCTGCTCAGCGAGCTGCGGTGCCGTAGCGGCCAGTCGATCCTTGGCTCCCAACGCGGTGAGTTCAGCACCCCGGCGTGATCGCACGAACGTGAGCATGCGGGCTCCCTCGGCGATCAGGTCGGCCATCACCCGTGCGGCCTCGGACCCGGCTGGTCGTCGCACCGGGGCTCCGTTCTCCCCGATGAGATTGTCGATCAGGGCGGGTTCCCACAGCGCGACCGTGCGCGACCCCTGAGGTGAGCCGTCGTTGGTAACTTCGGTCACGGTTTGGCCCAACAGCTCGGATGCCGTGATGGCGGGCTGTGCGGTGGTCGCGCTGGCAAAGATCACCGTGGGCCCGCCGGGGTCAGCCCCCGTTGCCGAATACCTCGTGCACAACCGGAGCAGGCGGCGCAATACCATGGCGACGTTTGATCCGAAAACCCCTCGGTAGTAATGGCACTCGTCTACCACGACGTACTTGAGATTCCTCAGGAATACCGCCCAGCGAGCGTGGTTACGCAGCAACGACAGATGGATCATGTCCGGATTTGAGAAGATCCACCGGGATCGTTCTCGCGCGAAGCGCCGAACGTCGGCAGAACTGTCGCCGTCGTAGGGTGTCGGAGCGAGGTCGGCGAGTCCGGGCACAACGGAGGTCAGCGCCGCAGCCGAGCGCAACTGATCGTGTCCGAGCGCCTTGGTTGGCGCCAGATACAGGGCCCGCGACCGCGGGTTTTCCTTCAGAGCAGTCAGTATCGGCAGCTGATATGCGAGCGACTTTCCAGAAGCAGTACCCGTGCTGAGTACCACGTGGTGCCCGCTGTGAGCGAGCTCGGCGGCCTTCAGTTGATGCGACCATGGCGCATCGATTCCGCGATCACGGAAGCCTCTCACCACATCCGGGTCGGCCCAATGCGGCCACGGGTGTGTTTCGGCGCGCCGTGGCGGAAGGTCTGTGACATGGCGCAGGGGGTGTTCGCCGGCAACGGTACCGGCGAGAGCGCTCGCTAGCAGGTCACGGCCGAAATTCGACACCGGATCTGTCACTTCGGACCCTCCCAGATGTCGCCTGAACGCCGCCCAGCGGCGGCCGCAGGTGAATTGTTCACCACATGATTCTTCCGAGACTGTCGCCGCGGCCCTCAAACATGGTTGACTAGCTGCGGTCGCAGCTTCTGTGTTCGTGTATTTCGCATTCGCAGGATCATCGTTGTGGTCGCGGTTCCTGCGGGGGTTGTAGGTCGGGTCGAGTTCCGATCACTCCTGGAAGGATTGCGGTCGGAACGGGCCCGGTGCACCGGAAGTCGGTGGACCGCTCCCGGTATAGAGAAGGAAAGTACGAGAAATGCCACAGGGAACGGTGAAGTGGTTCAACGCGGAGAAGGGCTTCGGCTTTATCGCCCCGGAGGACGGCTCTGCTGATGTGTTTGTCCACTACACGGAGATTCAGGGCAGCGGCTTCCGCACCCTGGAAGAGAATCAGAAGGTCGAGTTCGAGGTCGGTCAGAGCCCCAAGGGGCCGCAGGCCACCGGCGTTCGGGCCGTCTGAGAAGAAGCGGGCCTAACCAGAGACCTGTTGACCACCCCCCGTCATCCAGCACGGAAGGCGCGGGGGTGTTCTCTGTTCATGCAGTGCCCTTCACGGTGTCCGCCACAGTGCCCGCCAGCGGGCATTGCGGCCCCGCTGCCTTAGGGTCACTGGTGTGAGCCAGCTGTCCTTCTTCTCGGCTGAGTCGGTACCACCGGCCATCGCCGACTTGACGGGAATACTGGCTGCGCCCGGACAGATCGCCCTGGTGCGCAGCACACGGGAACCGGCTGCGCGGTTGTCGGTGGTTGTGGATCGGTTGTGGCGCGCCGAAGCGCTGGGCGAGATGATCGCTGAGGCCGGATTGCGCGCTGAGATCGCAAGTACCGACGAGGGCACGCCGTTGGTCCGCACCGCGCTGGATGCTCGCCTGGTCAAGATTGCCGGCGAGTGGACGAGCGGAGCGGTCAAGACCGTCCCGCCGCAGTGGCTGCCCGGGCCTCGGGAATTGCGGGCCTGGGTGCTGGCATCCGGAAAGCCCGATTCGGACCGTTACCTGCTGGGATTGGACCCGCATGCCCCCGAGACATATTCGCCGCTCGCGTCGGCGATGATGAGGGTGGGGATTGCGCCGACATTGGTCGGCACCCGCGGGACGGCTCCGGCGTTGCGGATCAGCGGTCGGCGGCGGTTATCGCGCCTGGTAGAGAACTTGGGGGAACCACCCGATGGTGACGAAGCGCTGGCGTGTTGGCCACAGGTATAACAGCCTTTCCGACATTCACGGCCGGGGGCCGGTTTGCGTCGGCAGGCCGGGGGTGCCAAATTGTCAGTTGCTGGGGCGGGTCGCACGAATGGCGGCGGTCCGACTGGCAGCCGAAGAAGTGGAGCTAGGCGAAGGTGGCTGACGAGAACCGCGTCCGGCGACTCGTAATTGTCGAGTCGCCTACCAAGGCACGCAAGATCGCGGGATATCTGGGGTCCAACTACGTCGTCGAGTCATCCCGTGGACACATCCGTGACCTGCCCAGGGCCGCCGCAGACGTTCCTGCGAAGTACAAATCCGAGCCGTGGGCGCGCCTCGGAGTCAATGTCAATGCCGACTTCGAACCGCTATATATCGTCAGCCCCGATAAGAAGAGCACCGTAACCGAGCTGAAAGGCCTGCTCAAGAACGCCGACGAGCTTTACCTGGCCACAGACGGTGACCGTGAGGGTGAAGCGATCGCCTGGCATCTGCTCCAGACATTGAAGCCGCGCATACCGGTCAAAAGGATGGTGTTCCACGAGATCACCGAGCCGGCTATCCGCGCGGCCGCCAACAATCCGCGCGACCTGGACAACGACCTGGTGGATGCTCAGGAGACCCGGCGCATCCTCGACCGGCTCTACGGCTATGAGGTCAGCCCGGTGCTGTGGAAGAAGGTCGCTCCGAAGCTGTCGGCAGGCCGGGTGCAGTCCGTCGCGACCCGCATCATCGTGCAACGGGAACGCGAGAGAATGGCATTCCACAGCGCGGGATACTGGGATGTCACCGCCGAGCTCGACGCCAGCGTGTCCGATGCAGCCGCCTCTCCTCCCAAGTTCACTGCCAAGCTCAACACCGTCGATGGGCGGCGGGTGGCAACCGGCCGTGATTTCGACTCCCTGGGTGCGGTCAAGAAACCCGACGAGGTACTCGTCCTGGACGAGGTAGCAGCGGGCGACCTGGCTTTGGGTTTGCGTGGCGCCGCGTTGCAGGTGTCCTCTGTCGAGCAGAAGCCCTATACGCGCCGGCCCTACCCGCCTTTCATGACATCGACGCTGCAGCAGGAAGCCGGTCGCAAGCTGCGATTCTCCTCGGAGCGGACGATGAGCATTGCGCAACGTCTTTACGAGAACGGCTACATCACCTACATGCGTACCGACTCGACGAATTTGTCGGCCAGCGCTATTGATGCCGCGCGTAACCAGGCCAGCCAGTTATACGGTCACGAATACCTGCACCCCTCGCCGAGGCAGTACACCCGCAAGGTCAAGAACGCTCAGGAGGCCCACGAGGCCATTCGCCCGTCAGGTGATGTGTTCCAGACCCCGGGTCAGTTGCACTCGGCACTCGACAGCGACGAGTTTCGACTCTACGAGCTGATCTGGCAGCGCACCGTCGCTTCACAGATGGCCGATGCCCGTGGTACGACGCTGTCACTGCGCATTGCCGGAAGTTCTCAGCTCAAGGACGCACCCTCAAGGGATGTGGTGTTCAACGCCAGCGGTCGCAGCATCACCTTCCCGGGCTTCCTCAAGGCGTACGTGGAGAGCCTGGACGAACAGGCGGGCGGCGAGGCCGATGACGCCGAGAGCCGGTTACCGAACCTGACTCAGGGGCAGCGGGTCGACGCGGCACAGCTGACCGCCGACGGGCACACCACCAACCCGCCCGCTCGGTACACCGAAGCATCGCTGATCAAGATGCTGGAAGATTTCGGCATCGGCCGGCCCTCGACCTACTCATCGATCATCAAGACCATTCAGGACCGCGGCTACGTGCACAAGAAAGGCAGTGCGCTCGTCCCATCTTGGGTGGCGTTCGCCGTCATCGGGCTCCTTGAGCAGCATTTCGGGCGCCTGGTCGACTATGACTTCACAGCGGCGATGGAAGACGAGCTCGACCAGATCGCCTCCGGTACTCAGCGAAGGTCCAACTGGCTCAACAACTTCTACTTCGGAGGCGATTACGGCGTCGAGGGCTCGATCGCGCGTGCGGGCGGGCTCAAGAAACTCGTCGGCGGCAACCTCGAAGAGATCGACGCCCGGCTGGTCAACTCCATCAAGCTCTTTGACGACGACCAGGGAACCCCAATCAATGTCCGGGTCGGCCGCAATGGACCGTATCTCGAGCGAATGGTGGCCGCAGACCCGGAAAAGCCCGAGGAGCTCACCCCTCAGCGAGCCAACCTGAGCGACAATCTGACACCTGACGAGTTGACACTGGAGCTCGCCGAAAAAGCCTTCGCGACACCGCAAGAGGGTCGCAAGCTGGGTGTGGACCCGGTGTCGGGGCATGAGATCGTCGCCAAGGACGGTCGGTACGGACCGTATGTGACCGAGGTGCTGCCGGCGCCGCCGGACGATGATGGCGGCACTGCTGGAGCTCCTGCAAAGAAGGGCAAGAAGCCGACCGGCCCCAAGCCGCGCACTGGCTCGCTTCTGCGCACGATGGATCTCGAGACGGTGACGCTTGAGGATGCGCTCAAGCTGCTGTCTTTGCCCCGGGTGGTCGGTGTCGACCCTGCCAATAATGAAGAGGTCACCGCCCAGAACGGGCGATATGGTCCGTACCTCAAGCGCGGCACCGACTCTCGCTCGCTGGCCACCGAGGAGCAGATGTTCACCATCACGCTGGATGAGGCGCTGAAGATATACGCCGAGCCCAAGCGCCGTGGTAGGCAGGGGGCGGCAGCCCCACCGTTGCGGGAGTTGGGCAACGACCCCTCCAGCGGCAAGCCGATGGTTATCAAGGACGGGCGGTTCGGACCCTACGTGACTGACGGCGAGACCAATGCCAGTCTGCGTAAGGGCGATGATGTGCTGTCCATCACCGATGACCGAGCCTCTGAGCTGTTGGCCGACCGGCGGGCGCGGGGTCCGGTCAAGAAGTCGGCAAAGAAACCTGCGAAGAAAGCCGCCAAGAAAGCGACGAAGAAAGCCGCCAAGAAGACGGCGAAGAAAGCCGCCAAGAAAAGCTAGGTGCGCGGGTCTACCTAGCTTGTCTCGTCGACCGTGGCCAGGTTTGCGGGGCGGGCCAATTGTGTCGGCTCGGTGCGTCCGCGTAGCTCGACGGTCTCGGCGACGTTCCAACACAGTGCTTCGGAGTCCAGTGCGTCGCGGACGGCTATCGCTGACGCCAGGACGTGTCCTTCTTCCAGCTTCGCCAACTCGGTCAGGCGTGCAGCCTCGTTCACCGGGTCACCGATGACTGTGTACTCGAACCGGGCCTGGGCGCCGATGTGGCCGGCGATGGCCCGCCCCGCGGACACGCCAATACCGAATTCGCTCTCCCCGAGTACCTCGATGAGGCCGTCGTGCAGTTCGCGGGATGCGGCCAGCGCTGCTCCGGAGGCGTTGGGGTGCTCGATCGGCGCCCCGAATATGGCCAGGGCAGCGTCACCCTGGAACTTGTTGACGAAACCACCGTGCCGGTTGACGGTGTCGACGACAACGCGAAAGAAGTCGTTGAGCAGGCTGACGACTTCGGCGGCCGGGCGAGTCGCTGCCAGCTGGGTCGAGCCGACCAGGTCGACGAACAGCACGGCCACTTCGCGCTCCCGGCCTCCGAGTTCGGTGCCTCGTTCGAGCGCACGTCGCGCGACGTCCTCGCCGACGTAGCGGCCGAACAGGTCACGTAATCGCTGCCGCTCAGCTAGATCGCGCACCATGTCGTTGAACCCCGCCTGCAGCAGCCCGAGCTCGCTGGCGTCGTAGATCTGCATGTGGGCGTTGAAATTTCCGCGTTGCACTTCGCCGAGTGCCCAGCGCAGCTGGCGCAACGGGTCCGCTATCGACATCGCGACCAACACGGTGCTTGCTAGCCCGATCAGCAGGGCGGCGACCGCCAAGAGCAGGACCGTCGCGGTGAGCTGTTCGGCGGGTGCGGTGAGGATCGCGAACTTGCTGGCCACCAACGCGATCACAATCGCCAGCACTGGCACACCGGTGGAAAGCAGCCAGGTCAGCACCTGGCGCAGGACTACGCCGGGCGCGCGGAAACTCTCCGGCACCCCGCTGCGCAGAGCGGCAACGGCCACCGGTCGAAGGACACGTTCGGATTGCAGATAGCCGACGATCGATGTGGCGGTGGCCCCCAGCAGGGTGGCCAGGGCGACTATGGGTGCAGAAGTGCTGGCCACTGGCCAGATGGCGACGATGAACACTACCGACCCCAATAACCAGGTGACGGCGCTGATCACCGAACGGTAGAAGGGCATCTTCAGCGCCCGGATACGGGCTGCTTCGGTGTCAGCCGGGTCGCGACCGGCGAGCAGCATGTCGCGGCGCTGCCAGCGCACGACGGGAACGAGCATGCGTAGCGTCACGTACGCCGCGCAGGTGAACGACACGACTAGGTAGACGAGGAAGCCCACCAGGTTGGCGGTGGGAAGGTCCTGCAACTGGACGCGGTGATGGGTCGGCAAGCCGAATCGAAGGAAGCCGAGGACCAACATGGCGCCGATGATGTCGGCTTGCAGCATGCCCAGCGTGAATACCGGCCACGGAGTGTGTGCGACCCAGCGAAGGAATGGGCTGATTCGCCCGTTCTTGATCGCGATGGCCACCATGGGATAACCGTATCGGGCTTGACTGACGGCGAGGGGCGCCTCGGGCGGACGTGTCGGTTCGCGGCGCTACTGTTATCTCGATGGCCGGTGTTTTTTCTCGTCTGGTGGGTCAGGACGCTGTGGAGTTCGAGCTCAGCGCCGCAGCGCGAGCTGCGCGCGGCGATTCAGCTCACACTGTGGGTTCCGATGAGGCGAACGCCGCAATCGGCACGATGACCCACGCGTGGCTGATCACCGGGCCGCCTGGGTCGGGTCGGTCGGTGGCCGCGCTGTGCTTCGCCGCAGCCCTGCAGTGCACTTCGGACGGCGTGCCCGGGTGTGGTGAGTGCCGGGCGTGCACGACCACGATGGCCGGCACCCATGCCGACGTCCGCCGGACGATCCCGGAGGGATTGTCCATCGGAGTGGGCGCGATGCGAACGATTGTGCAGATCGCATCGCGGCGGCCGGGTACCGGCCGGTGGCAGATCGTCGTGATCGAGGACGCCGACCGACTCACCGAGGGCGCGGCCAACGCGCTGCTGAAAGTGGTCGAGGAGCCGCCGCCCTCGACGGTATTTCTGTTGTGCGCGCCCTCAGTCGATCCGGAGGACATCGCGATCACCCTGAGGTCGCGCTGCCGGCACGTCGCCCTTGTCACCCCGCCGGTGGAGGCAATTGCCGGGGTGTTGGTGGAGTCCGACGGAATACCGGAGAAGGACGCGGCTTGGGCGGCGTCGATCAGCGGTGGGCATGTTGGGCGGGCTCGCCGGCTGGCAACCGATGAGCAGGCGCGGCACAGACGTCTTCGTGCGCTCGCTCTCGCGCGGGACGCGGCGACGCCGTCGCGGGCATACGCTGCCGCCGAAGAGTTGGTGGCGACCGCGGATGCCGAAGCCAAGGCGCTTACCGGAGACCGCAACGAAACTGAGACAGAGGAGTTACGTACTGCGCTGGGCGCCGGCGGCACGGGTAAGGGCGCAGCTGGGGCGATCCGTGGTGCCGCCGGCGCGATCAAGGACCTTGAGCGGCGCCAGAAGTCGCGTCAGACCCGCGCATCGCGGGACGCGCTCGACCGGGCGCTGATCGACCTCGCCATGTACTTCCGCGATTCCTTGCTCATCTCCTCGGGCGCGCGGGGGGTGGCGCCCAATCATCCGGACATGGCCGAGAAAGTCACGGCGATGGCGGCCCACGTAGCACCGGACAAGCTGCTGCGCTGCATCGAGGCCGTACTCGACTGTCGCGAAGCTCTGACGATCAACGTCAAGCCCAAATTCGCGGTGGACGCCATGGTGGGCACTATCGGGCAGGCCTTGCGCGGCTGACGTCCGGCGGGTTGGGGGCACTCCCCTAGCACGCTGTGGGCCCACCCGCTTGCGGGGGAGAGCGTTGGGCCCACGCACGGAGTGCAGGGGACGACCGGGGATTGACTTGGGTAGTCGGCGGCCCCTGTCGTAGACTCGGGCCGCCGACGGCGCCGGTCGCTCTTCGCAGGAGCGCTCATCGCCCTGGCAGGCCGCCTTAGCTCAGTCGGTAGAGCGATTCACTCGTAATGAATAGGTCAGGAGTTCGATTCTCCTAGGCGGCTCCACGGTGTCCACACGGTGGTACCCGCACACATCACTATTGCGGTGCCACGGATTGCGGCGCTAGGAACCCGATCGGGCCTGAGGCAATGCAGACCGACAGCGCCGA
>JAHZKD010000139.1 GCA_022600605.1 Actinomycetes bacterium | reverse complement strand
CTTCTGCCAGTCGAGTCCAGCACCGCGTTCGGACAGGAGCAGATCGAAGAGCTCGCGGGTGGAGCGGCCATTGCCCTCGCGGAAGGGTCGGTCACCCGGAATACCACCTTTACTTAGGTTCCTCCAGGAAGGCGATGCGGCTGACAGCGGGTTAGGTTCCCTTTGGACCGGGACGCGGCCAACGCCGCAAGCCCGAGCGCCCCTTTCAAATACCGGTTTCCGTGGCGGGTTTTCGTCGACTGCACCTTGCCCGCGGATTCGATGCAGCCAGGCGCGGTGCCCGCCCACGACGCCAGATGCAAGTCCATATCATGGATAATGACAATTATCCATGAAACATGACGAAACATACTGCGCTGTAGAGTAATTCACTTTTTAGCGTCACAGTGACAAAAATGACGCAATGCGGACGGCGAGGTATGGCGACACGTACCTTGTTATCTCCGCCGCCGCGGGCGCCAGGATCGTCACGTTGTTTCGTGGCTAAACGACATGCGCGACCCGCCCGACAGCAGCGTGTCAGTCTTGGTGCTGCGTGGACGACCGCAGCACACCTCAGTTGACCATAACGGTGGTTGCCGGTCTGAATTCAGGTCTATGCTCGACCTGAATTAAGGTCTACACTTCTGGTATGAGAATACTGCCGATATCTCAGCTGAAGAGCAAGATCAACGAGTACGTCGATGCCGTTTCCGAGACTCGCGACCAGATCACAATCACGAAGAACGGCTCTCCGGCCGCCGTGCTGATCGGTGTCGACGAATGGGAGTCGATTCAGGAAACCCTGCACTGGCTCTCGCAGCCAGGCATAGTCGAATCGGTCGCCGAGTCCGAGGCCGACGTTGCTGCCGACCGAACCTACGGCGAGGACGAGATTCGCGCCGCCTTCCAGGTGCCTCGGCGGCTACGCTGAGGTGGACCACCCTGATGAATACACGACAAGGTTCACCGCGACAGCCCGGCGAGACCTCGACAAGCTGCCGCCACGGATACTGGCCGCGATTATCGAGTTCGCCTTCGGCGACTTGGCACGACACCCCCGTCGCGTCGGCAAACCACTGGGCGGCGAACTGGCCGGCCAGCACAGCGCCCGCCGCGGCCCCTACCGCCTCCTCTATCGCATCGACGACGCCGCACAGGCCATCTGGGTCCACCGCGTCGACCACCGCGCGGACGTCTATCGACGGCCCTAGCCCAACTCAACCGTCACGTGACGAAACTTGCGAAATGTCAGCCCGCCGGAAGGACACCGCGATCATGTACTCACTCCAAGCTTTCCTCGGGGCCTTGCCGGGGCGGCCTGCCGTTGGCTGCGGCACGTCACCGGCCGGTTCCCGCGGCGCGCTAATGGCCGTCGGTCTGTGATGGTCCGGGTTGGCTGTCGTCCCCGACGTTTAGTCTGGGCCGTGTGAGGATGCATGTGTGATGGCGACCGGCGCCGGGAGTGAGGGTTGACGTCCGCAGCCTCAGGTGCGCCGATTGGCGCCTCCCCCGTTTTGTCGGCTCTGGAGGCGCCAGCTATCTCGGCAGTAACTTCGCTATCAGGGTCTCCAGTTCCGCCACAGCAATTGGTGTATTTCTACTCCAGCGAGGAGTGGGAACTGTTCATCCGGGAATGGGCCACTGGGCTGGACGCTGGGTACGAACAGATCAAGCTCCTGGGCGGCCCCAGCGATCGCGGCGTCGACGTGGCGGGATTCAAAACGATCCACGGGTTCGAGGATGCGTGGGACTGCTACCAGGGTAAGCACTACGCGACTCCCTTGGCTCTGTCGAACGTCATCCCGGAAATCCTCAAGGTCTTCACCCACACCGCTCTGGGCCACTACGTACTCCCCGACCGTTATGCGTTCCTCGCGCCACAGGGATGCGGAGCAACACTGAATCGCCTCCTTAGTAGCCCGTCCGAGCTGCGCGGGCAGTTCATGAAAAAGATCGAACCTGGCTGCGATTTAGTCAAGGGGATGACATCAGAGGTCTTGGCCAAGGTCCGTGCGCTAGCGGAGGGCAGCGACTTCGCGATCTTCGCGTCCATCGAGATCCTCGACGCACTCGAAGTGCACCGTCAGACGCCGTACTTCCCCGCTCGATTCGGCGGTCCGCTGCTCCCGCGCCCGGGACGCCCCGCGCCTCCAGAAGACGTGGCGAGCCATGAGTCCCGCTACGTCACCCAGCTTGCCGAGGTGTATGGCGAGAAGCATCCTGGCGAGACCTTCGAACATGACACATTGTCGTCACACCCCCAGGTGGGGAGGCACTTTCAGCGGCAGCGGGTCTCGTTCTATAGCGCTGAGGCGCTTCGCCTCTACGCTCGCGACTCGGTGCCCGAGGGCACCTTCCAGGCGCTGCAGGACGACGTCCACGCGGGTGTCGTCGAGGTAGCAGAGTCGGAGCACCCCACCGGAATGGATCGTCTAACGCACGTGCTCACCACTTCAGCGCAACTTGACCTGAGCAGCCACACCCTGGTGTCGGTGGCCAACCTTGAAGACCGCAAGGGGATTTGCCACCAGCTGGCCAACGAGGACCGGCTTACCTGGACAAGGTCAGGGGCATGAAAACGCCGCTGAATAGTCCGCTGGAAGTGGGCATTCGGGTGCTCATGCTCCTGGCCGAAGCTTTTCCAGCCGGCCTCGACCTCAACGACCTGGTGCTGCTCGACCACGGCCTGCTACACAGCGCGGACCTTGGCGGCCCCGAGAGTTTGCACCCTCCCCTACCGATCCGGGCAGGCGAATTCGGGATGAAGCGCAGAACCATCGAGCAAGGCCTCGAAGTCATGATTCGAGCGGGGTTGGCTGAGATGTCGTTGGGGCAGGCCGGCATTCGCTTCGGGGCCAGTGAACGTGCCTACGGATTCGTTAATCTCCTCGCCTCCGAATACGCTGCAACACTGCACTCCCGCGCAACATGGGTCATCGGTCACTTCGGCGACCTCAACGAAACCTCGTTGCGGTCTGAGATGCGCAGCATTTTCGACCAGTGGTCCGAAGAATTCGAACCCACCGACAGCACCGGCCCGGACGGCCGTTGACATGGCTGGCTTAATCCTCACCCACCTCACCTTCATCGGGACTGGACTCGAACCCGCCAGCGTCGAATTCAGTTCCCGGGTGACCTTGATTCGCGGCCCATCGGACACCGGCAAGTCGTTCATCGTTGATGCCATCGACTTCATGCTCGGAGCCAATGCGCTCAAGGAGATACCGGAGCGGCAGGGGTACTCCACCGCACTGCTGGGGCTGACACTGCCGACCGGCGATCACATCACCCTGTCGAGGTCCGTCAACGGCGGAAGCATCGCTCTACACCTGCAGGATCTTCGATCCGACCCGCTGCCCGTCGCCGATCTAACGTTAGCCGCCAAGCACAACGCGAGCAGCGACAGTAACCTCTCCCGCTACCTACTTGGACAGATAGGGCTCGACGGCAAACGCGTCCGACGAAACGCCCAGAATGTCACCGACTCTCTCAGTTTCCGAAACATCGCCCATCTATGCGTCGTCGACGAAACCCAGATGCAATCCGAAGTCTCACCCGCCCTGACCGGAAGTTATGTGACGGGCACGAAGGAGATTTCGGTTCTGAAACTGATCCTGCAAGATGAGGACGACTCGGGACTTGTTGCCACTCAATCCGATACCGAACGCACACGATTGACCGGCGCCAGAGTCGAAGTCGTCGATGGACTCCTGGCCGACCTACAGGCCCAGCTTCACGACGAACCGGAATCAAGTGAGCTACACCAACAGCTTTCACGCCTGAACACCACCATCGAAGCGCAAAGCGCCTCCATTGAGCGGCTCACCGCAAAACGCGACGAGCTCGCCGCCGCACGGACCGCAGTACAGACGGAGGACTCCCGCACCCAGCAGCGGCTGGCAGACGGAGACGCACTTAACAGTCGCTTCAATCTTCTGCTGCAACAGTACGACTCCGATCTCGCGCGACTTGAGATGATCAGCGAAGCTGGCACCCTCCTCGGCTTCTTCGAACCGGGTACGTGCGTCTTCTGCGGCGCCGAGGCGGCACACCAACACCTCAACGACCTCTGCGACGGCGACACAACCTACTTTTCAGAATCTGTTCAGGCGGAACGGCGGAAAACCTCAGATCTCCGCACGGACCTCATCGAGACGATCGCCGACGTGCAGCGCCAGCGAACCTCCCTCCGACGGCACCTCTCACTGACACGAATACGCGCCGCCGACATCAGCACGCGCCTGACGGAAGCAGATCGTGCACTGCGGCCGCACGAAGGTGGCCTACGCGACCTGCTGGCCACACGGACCGCTATCGAAAAGACGCTCGGCCTCTACGAGCAGGTGTCGAAGCTCGAACGCATGAAACGGCAGATCGCGGATGACTCAAAAAAGGAGACCGCCGCCGCCGCATCAGGCCTCGACATCGGGGCTCTGCGCGAATTCTCCACCGCGATGCAGCAGCGACTGATCGCATGGGGAATCCCCGACGCAGACACCGTCCGCTACGACCGCTCTGAACAAGACATCGTCGCCGGCGACCAACTGCGCGCTGCCCACGGCAAAGGTGTCCGAGCCATCCTGCACGCCGCCTTCACCATCGCACTGCTCCGTTACTGCCTGGACCGCGATATCCCTCACCCCGGATTCGTCGTCCTCGACAGCCCCCTCGTCACGTATCGACCACCCGACTCGGAGACAACGCCTCGAACCGACGAGGGCGCAGCGCTCGATGAGACCGTTGTTGCCGCGTTCTATGACGACATTCAACGAGGCGGTGATGGGCAAATCATTGTTATGGAGAACACCGATCCACCCCGCGCACTCGGGGCCGACTCCACGGACATGGTCTTTACCAAGACGGCCGGCGTCGGAAGGTACGGCTTCTTCCCCGCGCCAGCTGCGCAGTAGTGCCCGGGCGCGTTGGCGATCCCCTGAATCAGGTTGTCATCGACACTGCGCTGCGCCGGGGAAAGTGGCCACCAGTCGCTGGAGCTGTCGATGGCTAGAGGCTTCCCGCTCTCGCTTCGGCCCGTTGTGCGCGGACGCGTGCATGCCCGGCGTCGGACTGCTTCCAGATCCGATCTTCCTCGGTGGACACGTAGCGTTCGAACGCCTCGGGCATCGTCGTCGAAGGATCGGCTTCGGATTGCGGCGGTGTGCAATTCACTTTCGGTGACCTGCAGACTTGCCGGTTCCGGTGTGGTCAAGGCGAGGACGTTACGGAGGGTCCGTCAGCGACGTCCACCACCAGAGACAACTTAGCGACCGACTTTATTCGGGTGGGTGTGAGTCCGCTTGCATGCAGGCCTATCCGCTGCGAGTCGCCTCATCCGCCGCTGGCTCCGGCCTCGCGACGCACCTTTGCTCCGCATGCCAATGGGATGGGGGTTAGGAAACAAAAGGCCCTGAAGAAGCAGGTGATTTGTTGCAACGGACAGTGTCCTAGCCTGGCGAAAGAGGTTGCTAGACAATCGGTTTCGCGATACACTGTTACCTATAGATAACAGCAATCGAAAGGCGAAACCCATGACGACTCGATTCACCGAAGCCCACCTGACCCCTGCGGCTCTGGTCAGCCACACCATGATTCGCATCCAGGGCGAACAAGACGGCGACCTCGCCGTACATCACGCGTGCTCCCCCAACGCCAGGCTGCGACTGCAGTGGGGCGGCATCCTGATGACGATGCTTTCCGCGGGGGCCTGCCAGGGCGTGCTTGAAGGGTTCAGCGCCGCCCGCTCGGCGATGACCCTCATCCCCCGCCACATCCCGGCACCGCCCCCGGCAG
>JAHZKD010000138.1 GCA_022600605.1 Actinomycetes bacterium | reverse complement strand
TACCGGGCATGGCCTGGGCCGACTCCTCGGCCTCCGACTCGACATCCAGCGCGACCGTCGCCCCCGCCGGTCCTGCCGATAACCTCCCTGCAGATCGGCCAGACTCCGCCCAGCCGGCCACCGGCCACAAGGACAGAAACGACGACGCACCGCAGGCAGACTCGCCTGACGCCGAAAAGGGCCAGGACGAGCCCGACCGCGCGGGGGCCCGCGGGACCGATCCCGATCCTGACGCCGACATCAGCGACACCGAAGCCGCCGAGGCCTCGGAAGCCTCCGCAGCCTCGGAGCCGCTAGCGGAGGTATCGGGCGGGGATGAGCCCGAGCCCGTGCATCCCACCGATTCCCCCTCCGGCGAGCCCTTCGCTCCTGAACATGTTGTGGCGGAGACGGATTCGATCCTGGGACAGGATGACGTAGGGGCGGAAACGGGAGCCGCCCGCGACAAGCTCACCCTCAGCGGTCCCGCGGTGAAACTCGGTCGCATGCCGCGCGAGGAGGACGACGCGCCGGTCGCCACGCTCACCCCCGCCGTCGGGCTCCTGACCGCCGAGGTCTCAGGCGCCCAGCATGGGTGGGCAGAACCCTCAGCGGCCGCGCAGACCGACTCTGCGACATCGGCACTTGTCGCGGTCACCCCTGAAACCACTGTCGAGACGACGCCGCCCCACACCGCGAGACCGTTGTCGCCGCTGGCCGAGTTGCTGCAACTGCCCGGCCGCCTCGTCAATGCAGTGTTGCAGATCTTCGACATCACCACGTCTGCGAACAGCCCCAGCAGCCCCATCAGCTTCGCGCCGATCAACAACCTGCTCTTCGCCGCCTTCCGTGAACTGGAGCAGCTGTTCGGGTTGGACCGAACGCCGGCTCCGCAACCCGCGGTGCCGACCCTGACCTACACGGGTCCGACGACGACACCGACTCCGACGGTGGCCCAGTTCCTCAACGCGTCGGCCGCCGGATACGGGCTCGGAACAACGCCCGGTGGGATGGTGCCGTTCACGGTCAACGGATTTCAGATGTCCTCCGCGAACATCTTCACGGGCATGGTGGCCCAGTCCTGGGTGACGCCGGAGGGGCAGATCATCATTGCCTATCAGGGCACAACCGGCGGGACGAATCTGCTCTTCAATCCACTCATCGCGGCCAGTCAGATGCTGGCCGACCTGCAGGTGATGTTCACCCAATCCACGCCGTTGGCCTTCTACGATGCCCTTCACTTCGCCCGTCGGGTGCAGGCCGCGGCAACCCAGCAGGGTTTCGACACCGACGACCTGTTCGTCACCGGTCACTCGCTCGGGGGCTGGGAGGCGCAATACGTCGCACAGCAGATTGGCCTTGCCGGAATTGGATTCGAGAGCCCGGGTATGAACACCATCGTCGCGGGCAACGGTGCCGACTCGATGTTCGTCAACATCGAGACCTACGGAGACCCCGCGCCTTTACTGTCCACCGACCTGCCCGGCCTGCAGCCTTTCATGCCGGCCTACGTACCCGGAGGCGGCAGCAAGCCACACTATGGTCCGATCGTGATGGTCGGCGATCCCGCTGCGATGACGCCGTTGTTGAACGCAACAACGCTGTTGGGAAAGGGCCCGATCGGCTACTTCATCTTCATGGTCGACTTCCTCGGAAACTTTTTCCAGTACCACCTGCCCGGCGTGCAGGCCTATCATCTGAACGTCATCCCCGACCCTGGAGTAGTGCCGTGGCTGGGCACGGCACGGGGACCCGTCCACACCGACTACGGGAACTTGACTATTCCGCAACTTTTGAAGACGGCATCAGATGCCGGTCATCTCTTCAGGCCCTGACGACCGAGAGCCTTCGCTACCGTCAAGTCATGCATGAACATCCCGTCCGCGCGACCATCTCCACCGGCATCGTCGAAGGATTCACCCGGGATGGTGTGAACCGCTGGCGGTCCATCCCATATGCGCGGCCGCCGGTCGGCGCACTGCGGTTCCGGGCGCCGCAGCCGCCCGAACCCTGGCCGGGCGTGCGGCACTGCCACGGTTTCACCAACTGCGCCCCGCAGCAGCGCCGCTACACGATGCTCCGACCAGGCAAGTACCAGCCGATGGGCGAAGACTGCCTGACCCTGAACGTCGTCACACCCGAATGGGCTGACCATGATCAAAGTCAGGAACCGCTGCCGGTGATGTTCTTCATCTACGGCGGCGGATACTTCCTGGGCAGCTCGGCGACCCCGCTGTACGACGGGGCGTCGCTGGCGCGGCGCGGCTGCGTCTACGTTTCGGTGAACTATCGGCTCGGCGCGCTGGGGTGTCTTGACCTGTCGTCGTTATCGACGTCGGACGTCACCTTAGAGAGCAACCTGTACCTGCGCGACTTGGTGATGGCGCTGCAGTGGGTACGCAACAACATCGCGGTGTTCGGTGGCGACCCGGGCAACGTCACAATCTTCGGCGAAAGTGCCGGCGCGCACGCGGTGGCCACATTGCTAGCCGTACCAGCGGCCAAAGGCCTTTTCGCCAAAGCCATCTCGGAAAGTCCCGCTGCCGGCATGGTGCGCTCGTCAGAAACCGCGGCCGAGTTCGCCGAACGGTTCGCTGGGTTGATCGGTGCGCGCAAAAAGGACGCGCCGCATGCGTTGATACGAGCGTCACCGGCCGAATTAGTGGCAGCTACGGACCGTCTGGTCAGCCATGCCCTGCAGGACATGTTGGGCGCCTTTCCGGTGGGGCCCACCTACGGCGGCGACTATCTACCGACCGAGCCACTGGTGGCGATGCAGCGCGGCGAGGCCCATCGGGTGCCGCTGATCGTGGGAACCAACGCCGACGAGGGCAGGCTGTTCACCCGGTTCCTGCAGCTGCTGCCGACGACGGAAGCGGCGATCGAGCAGGTCCTGGGATTCGCGGGACCCGGTGCGTTCGATCGCCTCACCTCCGCCTACCCCGATTACCCGAACCGGGACGCGTGTGTCCGTCTCGGCGGAGACTTCGCCTTCAACGCCGCGATATGGCATATCGCCGACTCCCACGGCAGCTACGCACCGGCGTATCTGTATCGGTACGACTACGCGCCGCGCACGCTGCGCTGGTCCGGCCTGGGCGCCACCCATGCCACCGAGCTGCTCGCGGTGTTCGACATCTATCGGACCAGGTTCGGCTCTGCTCTGACGGCCGGGGGGGATCGACGGTCTGCCCTGCGGGTCAGCGACGACATTCAGCAGCGCTGGTGCTCGTTCAGCCGCACCGGAAACCCCGGTGACGACTGGCCGGCCCACACTGAGTCCGACCGTGCTGTGATGGTCTTCGACCGTCGCTCCCGCGTCGAGTTCGATCCGCATCCGGAGCGCCGCGTAGCCTGGAAAGGCTTCTCGCTGGCCCGCTGAATTCTGGGTAATCAAGTCTGGCGGCGTCTGGGTAATCAAGTCTGCAGGCGTACGAAGGTCTTGCGCGCTGCTCTCGATCAGAGGCGCGCCGCGCAGTAGTAGTTGGGTTCACCAAAAATGTTCTTCAACTATTTCTCAAAGTTGCGTACCGTCTGTGTCGGTGCTCCGGGAAGTCTGGTCGGATATGGAATTCCGCTGCGCGCAACCCGAAAGGCGACCAGACAGAGATGAACCCCGCCGAGGACGTCATCGACGTTCGCGACCTGACATACACCTATCCCAAGTCGGAGCAGCCCGCGGTGCGCAGTATGGATTTCACCGTTGGCCGCGGTGAGATCTTCGGATTCCTCGGCCCCAGCGGGGCCGGCAAGTCCACCACCCAGAAGCTGCTGATCGGGTTGCTGCGCGGCCATGGCGGACAGGCCATGGTCTGGGGCAGGGATCCGCTCGACTGGGGGCCGGACTACTACCAGCGCATCGGCGTGTCCTTCGAACTGCCCAATCACTACCTGAAGCTCACCGGTGCAGAGAATCTGCGATTCTTCGCATCCCTGTACGAAGGGGACACGTTGGATCCCCGCTACTTGCTTGAGGCTGTCGGACTCGGCGACGCCGCGGACATCCGAGTGGGCCAGTATTCCAAGGGAATGCAGATGCGCCTGACGTTCATACGGTCGCTGATCAACGAACCCGAGCTGCTGTTCCTCGATGAACCAACCTCGGGAATGGACCCGGTCAATGCCCGCACCGTCAAGGACATGATCCTGGACCTGAAGGCCCGTGGACGCACCGTCTTTCTCACCACCCACGACATGGCCACCGCCGACGAGCTCTGCGACCGTGTCGCATTCGTAGTCGAGGGCCGTATCGCGGCACTCGATGAACCCGCTGAGCTCAAGATCGCTCGAAGCCAACGGCTGGTACAGGTCCAATACCGCGGCCCGCAAGGCAGGTTGACGACCACCGAGTTCCCACTGGACGGGCTGGCCGAAGACCCCGCGTTCCACGCCGTGCTGCGCGACCATCACGTGGAGACCATCCATACCAGAGAGGCCAGCCTCAACGATGTGTTCGTTGACGTCACCGGCAGGAGCCTGACGTGAGCCGGTGGTCTAGCGCGCTACGGCTGGAAGCCACGGTGCAGGTACGGCAGCGGTTCATCCACGCCGGCGTCGTCTCGGGGCTGCTATGGCTTGCAGTGCTGCTGCCGATGCCTCAACATCTGCGCACCATCATCGAGCCCTACGTACTGATGGGTGACATCACCATCATCGGCTTCTTCTTCATCGGCGGCTCGGTGTTCTTCGAGAAGCAAGAACGAACCCTCGGCGCCGTGATCTGCAGCCCGCTACGGTTCCGAGAATACCTATCGGTGAAAATCGTTGTGCTGATGGCGATTTCTTTACTCGTCGCTGTGGTCGTGGTAGCGGCGACGCACGGCACTGACTTTCATGTCGTGCCGCTGCTGGCCGGAGTCATGCTGGGAACGCTGGTCATGCTGCTCGTGGGATTCACATCGGCACTCCCGTTCTCGTCGGTCAGCGATTGGTTCCTGTCCACGATGGCGCCGATGGCCATCCTTGGCCTGCCGGTGCTGTATCTGTTGGGCGTCTGGGTCAGCCCCGTGCTGTACATCATCCCGACGCTGGGGCCGCTGCTACTGTTCGGCGCGGTGTTCGACCAGGTGAGCCTGGCTGGATGGCAGGTCGCGTATGCAGTCATCTATCCGTTGGTCTGCGCCGCCGCGCTGTACCGGGTGGCTGAGGTGCTGTTCGAGCGTTATGTGATCGCACGGTCTGGGGTGCTGTGATGTCCGAAAGGTCGACGCCGTTGCTGAACCCCCGGGTCTGGGCAGCATTTGGCCGCAACGATATTCGCGGCACCTACCGTGATCCGCTGCTTGTCATGCTGGTACTGGCCCCGGTGATCTGGACCGTGGGCACCGTCGTCCTGGTGCCTCCGCTTACCACGACGTTAGCCCGTCGATACGCCTTTGACCTCGCGCCCTACTACCCTCTGGTCATCACCGGGCTGCTGCTGTTGACCAGCATCATCATCGTCGGCGGGCTGGGTGCGTTCCTGGTCCTCGACGAGATCGACGCCGGAACCCTTGCCGCGCTGCGGGTCACCCCGGTGTCGCTGAGCAGCTTCTTCGCATATCGTGCAGCCACCGTCGTGGCTGTCACCACGGTCTACGTGGTGGCCACGATGTCCTTCAGCGGCATACTGCAACCAGGGCTGGTGCCGGTACTCATCCCCATTGGACTGGTCACCGGCCTGTCATCGGTGGTGACGCTGCTGCTTATCGTGGCAGTGGCCTCCAACAAGATTCAGGGCATCGCGATGCTGCGGCTACTCGGCCTCGTCATCGCCGGCCTACCGTGCCTGGCCTGGTTCGTTGATTCCCCCTGGAATCTCGCCTTCGGCGTGCTGCCGCCCTACTGGCCCGCCAAGGCATTCTGGGTCGCCAACGATCACGGGATGTGGTGGCCTTACCTGCTCGGCGGCATCGTATTCAGCGCAGCGGCGGCCTGGCCACTGCTGCGGCGCTTCATCGCAAAGAACACGTAATTCGGTGTCACTCGGAACGCCACAGTGCGCCGAGCCCCACTGCGATCCCGCCGATCACCACCAGAGCACCGCCTGCGAGCAGCGTGATGTTGAGCCACAGATGCAGGCTGTCCTCCGCGTGGCCCACCATGACTTCGGCGACGGTCCGGATGTCGCCGGTCGTGCGATTCAGCGCATCATTGACGTAGCGCCGTCCGATTTCGATGCCTGACCATCCGGCTGCGCCGGCAATTAGCGCCGAAACACCGAGAGCGATAAGCGCTTTGGCGCGTGAACGGGCCGCAGCCAACGTCAGCAGAGCAAGTACCGCGGTCGCCACTGCCGCTGCGCCACTGGCCCGCGGGCCCCACGTTGCCAGACTCCGCAATGTGCCTGGCTGCAGTTCGGGGGTGTCCACGGCGATGGGCACCGTCAGTGCCGGGGGCACTTGAAGATCGAGGTCGCCCAGCGTCGCAGTGAAGGATGGGTCCGACAGCATGGGCGCAACGTCGACCAGCCACTGGTCGGAGTTGCCGCTGGGCTTCGCGCCGGTGAACATCCACTGGTGGGCAATCCGGTTCGCTCGCGCGAATTGTCCCCCGAATCCGGTGTTTTGGGTGTAGGAGCTGGCCACAGTGCTGACCAGCTGCGGGTTCAATGGGTAACCCCTGCTATCTCCCAGCCTGACCACTTGCGTGGTGAGCTCGGCGGCCATCGCGTCCTGAAGCCGGGGATCCTGGGCGGCCGAGCTCGCCAACGCCGCGTAGCCGTCCTCGTCGACGATAGTCAGCTGCGCCCAGACCGCGGGTACCGCTACTGTCAGCGCAGCGGTAGTAAGTAGCCACAGCAAGAGCGTGGCCAGAAACCGCACAGGTCCTCCTTGTCGGCCTTGACCACCGGCCCCGCCGCGACGTCGGTATCGGTGTGGGTCAACCAGTTAACCGCAGTTGTGCAAAGGTCGGCTACTTCTCACCGCGTGTGACGCAAAGGTCGGCTACTTCGCCTTGCAGGTGGTGCAAAGGTCGGCTACTTCGCCCTGCGCCTAGGCGTGATCAGCGCGAGTTTGGTCGTGATGGTGTTCATCCGCTTAAGCGCCTTGAGCGAATTGTTGTAGTAGTTGCCACCTGCACCCATGGTGGTGCGGGGCGCCACCACAGCTTCCTGCCGACAGAACTTTCGCAGCCCTTCGGCGCCACCGAAGCGGGTACCCAACCCCGAGGTCTTCCACCCACCCATCGGCGCCGTCGTGCACATCAGGTTGGAGATCACGTCGTTGACGTTGACTGCGCCGCAATCCAACTGCAGAGCAACGGCCTTCGCTCGTTCTACATCGCGGGAGAACACCGCGGCCGACAAGCCGTATCGGCTGTCGTTAGCCAATCGGATCGCTTCGTCGACGCTGGCGACTTTCATGATCGGCAACGTCGGGCCGAACGTCTCGTCTGTCATACACACCATCGAATGGTCCACATCGACAAGCACGGTGGGCGGGTAGAAGCTGCCGTCACCTGAGGGGCGTTCGCCGCCGGTCAGGGCTTTGGCGCCGGCCGCGAGCGCGTCGCGCACGTGGCGTTCGGTCACGGTGACCTGCGTGTCGTCGATCATCGCGCCGAAGTCGTAGCCTTCGCCGGCGCCAGTCTTGAGCTTCTCCACATTGCGCACCACCGCTGCAACGAACTCGTCGTACGCCGGTTCCAGCACATAGACCCGCTCGACCGACACACAGGTCTGCCCCGCATTGAACATCGCGCCCCATACTGCCGCGTGCGCTGCCAACTCGATGTCGGCGTCCTCCAACACGATCATGGGGTCCTTGCCGCCGAGTTCCAGGCTCACCGGTGTCAGCCGGTGCGCGGCGCGTTGCATTACTTTGGCACCGGTCACAGCTGACCCGGTGAACTGGATGTAGTCGGAGTTGTCGATGACGGCCTCGGATACCTCGCGCGCGCCCTGGGCCAGCGCAAACACTTCCGGCGCGCCTGAATCCAGCCAGCCACGCAGCAACAGTTCGGCGGTCAGCGGTGTCCGTTCAGACGGCTTCAACAGCACCGCGCAGCCCGCGGCGAGTGCACCGACGGCATCCATCAATGCCAAGGCGACAGGGTAATTCCACGGTGCGATGATGCCGACGACGGGGCGGGGCCGGTAGTGAACTGTGATCCGCTTAATCGCCAGGAACGGCAGCGACGCCGGGCAAGACTCAGGGGCGAGCGCCTTGGCCATCGTCTTGATGTAGTAGGAGGTGATCATGAGAACCAGCGGCACTTCCTGGGAAGCATCCACGGCGGACTTGCCGGTCTCCTCCATCAGAAGTTTCTCTATCTCAGCGCGGTGCTCGCCAAGCCACACGGCGTAGCGGGCCAGCACCTTTGCACGCCCCTTCGGGCCGCGCGCCTCCCACTCCTTCTGCGCGGCATTCAGGCTCGCCGCGATGTGTGGCACATCGGCGGGATCAGTCCATCGCACCTCCCCGGCAACCGAGCCCGTCGCCGGGTTCTTGATGATGCCGGTACCGGTGAACGGGTGGGGCTGGTCCAGGTCGCGAGTCGCGGTCATGAGTTCATGCTAACCATTCCAGCGGTCCAGATCACAGCTGGGTTGACACATGTCAAGTTCGACGAGCGGGTGCCCCGGCGCACCGCGGCCCCGTTCGGACACCACGGCCAATCACCCACCGCTGGCTGCGTCGGCAATGCCTTTGAGGTAGGCGGCCTGGCCAAGGTGCTGCGCCGCGTCGTCGACGATGCTGATCAGCCGCGCGCTGGCAGTAACCGGCGGGGTCCACCGATCGTCCACGATCCGGGCGAGTTCGTCGGGCACCACCGAGGCGACGTACTCCAGCGACACCTTGTGCACTGCGTGGTAGTAGGCGGCGAGCAGGTGCGCCGATGCCCGCACTTTGGCTACCTCCTCGGGAGTGTGCCCATAGCCGTGAGAGTCCCGCGGCAGCTCAAGAGCGAACTCATCTACCCAGCCCTCTCGAAACCACACCTGCTCGATACCCGCGATGTCACACAGTTGCGCATCCTGAATACGAGCGCTGTGCCAGATAAGCCACGCAATGGTGTTGGCGTCCGGTGTCGGCCGGTAGTACGCAACCGCGTCGGTCAGCCCGTCCGTCAGTTCGTCCACATGCTCGCTCAGGCGGGTGAAGGCGTCACGGAGCAGCTCGCGGGCCGCGGATGCGGCGCCGCCGGAGTCAAGCATGCGCGCTGCGATGGAACACCGCGTCAACAGCATTGATTCCGAAGTTGTCGATCATCACCCCACCGTACATTTGAGGTATGTCATTCGACCTCGTCATTCGTGCCGGCACCATCGTCGACGGTCTCGGCGGCGATCCCTACGTCGGCGATGTGGCGATACGCCAGGGCGTCATCGAATCGATCGGCACCCCCGACCGGCCCCTGGCCGAGGACGGCACCTTCGAAATCGACGCCGCCGGTTTACTCGTCACACCCGGCTTCGTCGACCTGCACACCCACTACGACGGGCAGGCAGTCTGGTCAGACCGGCTGACACCGTCCTCGGCGCACGGCGTGACCACAGCGGTGATGGGCAACTGCGGCGTCGGCTTTGCTCCGTGCCGGGCCGAGGACCACGACGTTCTCGTAGATGTGATGGCCGGTGTCGAGGACATTCCCGGTGTGGTGATGGTTGACGGCCTGCCGTGGCACTGGGAGACGTTCCCGGAGTTTCTCGACGCTATCGCCCTCGGCCGACGCGATATTGATGTGGCGGCATTCCTGCCGCACTCCCCACTGCGCGTGTACGTGATGGGTCAGCGCGGCGTAGATCGTGAACCCGCCACACCAGAAGATCTGGCGATGATGCGCAAGTTGGCCGCCGAGGCGGTCCAGGCCGGCGCGCTGGGTTTCGCATCGTCGCGGTTCACGCTGCACAAGACCGAAAGCGGCCGGCCGATCCCGAGCTTCGACGCAGACTACGTCGAGATCGAAGCAATCGCCCGGGGCGTGGACGACGCCGGTGGCGGCCTCATCCAGTTTGTGCCCGACCTGGCAGCGGGCGAGTACGAACCTGTGCTGCAAACGGTTTTCGATGTCGCCGCCGATGTCGGTCTGCCCGTGACGTTCACGCTCGCAATCGGCAATTCCGGTGATCCGATCTATCTGGACGCATTGAGGATGGTCGAGAAGGCGAATCAGAATTCGGGGGGCGACGAGCCCGCCATCACTGCGCAGGTGTATCCGCGACCGATTGGGCTCGTGCTGGGTCTCGAACTGTCCGGCAATCCGTTCGTCATGTACCCGGCATATCAGGAGATAGCCGGGCTGCCACTGTCTGAGCGGGTAAAAGAAATGCGTAAACCCCAAGTGCGGCAACGAATTCTGAACGACGAACCCGCACCAGACGGGCATCCGCTGATGTTTGCCGCCCAAGCCTGGGACTACATGTTCCCGCTCGGGGAGCCGCCAAACTACGAGCCATCGCCCTCCGATTCCATCGGCGCCCAAGCCCAAGCACGCGGGGTCAGTCCGCTGGCGGAGGCCTACGACCGCCTGCTCGACGACGACGGCCACGCGATGTTGCTGGTCACGTTGGCGAACTTCCGCGACGGGAAACTGGACACAGTGGCTGATCTGATCCGTCGCGACGACGTTGTGCTGGGGCTGGGCGACGGCGGCGCGCACTACGGCATGATCTGCGACGCCTCGTTCCCCACGTACATGTTGACGCACTGGGTGCGCGACCGGCCCACCGGCCGGCTGTCGGTCGCCGAGGCGGTGCGCGAGCTGACATCTACCCCCGCCCGGGTAGCGGGACTACAGGATCGTGGCCGCATCGCTGTGGGATACAAGGCCGACCTGAACGTCATCGACGCAGCAGCCTTGCGGTTGCATAAGCCGGTCGTCGTCAGCGATCTACCCGCGGGCGGGCGTCGACTCGACCAGAGGGCCGAGGGCTACGTCGCCACGATCGTCTCCGGAGAGGTGATCGCCGAGCACGGAGTTCCCACCGATGCCCGTCCCGGCCAACTCATCAGGGGCCGTCAGCCAGCCCCGACGACATGACCGTCAAAGTCGACCTCGATCAGCTGTCCGCTGCGCTGGCCGATCGCGCTTTCGCCTATTTGGTGACGGTCGGTGACGACTACCGGGCCCATACCGTCGCGGTCCATCCCGAACTCGTCGAGGGCATGCTCGGTATCGGCTCAGTCGGCAACAGCACCCGCAGGAACGCGAGCAGCCACGCCGATGTCACGCTGGTGTGGCCACCACGCGAATCGGGCGGATACACGCTGATCGTCGACGGGTTGGCGACGATGGCCGGCGGTGCGCTCACCGTCGAACCCACTGGCGCGGTGCTGCATCGGCCCGCGACCCCAGCTTCTCCCAGCGGAACGGTGCTGCATCGGCCCGTCACCCCAGCTTATCCCAGCGAATCGGGGTTGAATCGGCCCGCGACCCCAGCTTCTCCCAGCGGAACGGGGTTGAATCGGCCCGCGACCCCAGCTTCTCCCAGCGGAACGGGCTGCGGCGACGATTGCATACCGCTCGGCTAGTCGGGGCCGCTCGGCTAGTCGGCCTGGCCGGCCCCGTCATGCCGAACGTGAAGGCATCCGCACGTTCGACCGCGAACGTGACGATAACTTCACGCACGCCACCGAGCCTTGCGGCTCACGCACGCCACCGAGCCTTGGGGTCACGCACGCCACCGAGCCTTGGGGCCGCGCCGCCCGGGCGCCGGACCTGCCTGTCCCGCGCCGCCAAGGCGCCGGACGACGAAAAAGCCCGGCTCGCGTGCGAGCCGGGCTTTTCGTTGGTGACTTCTAGAAATCCATACCGCCCATGCCACCGGTCGGGTCGCCACCCGGCATGGGTGCAGCGGCCTTCTCCGGCTTGTCGGCCACGACGGCCTCGGTCGTAAGGAACAACGCCGCGATGGACGCAGCGTTCTGCAGCGCCGAACGGG
>JAHZKD010000015.1 GCA_022600605.1 Actinomycetes bacterium | reverse complement strand
GCAAGATGGCCGCAAAATGGCTAGGTACTGGGTCGTTCAATACCGCCGTTCTAAGGTGGGCGCTATGAGCCGGATGGGTGATCGCGGCCCGCAGCCCACATCGTGGTCGCCTCGAGAGGCAGAGCTGCTCGCGGTGACGTTGCGGCTGTTGCAGGAACATGGGTATGACCGGTTGACGGTGGATGCGGTCGCGGCCACCGCCCGCTCCAGTAAGGCCACGGTGTACCGGCGGTGGCCGTCGAAAGCAGAATTGGTGTTGGCGGCGGTGGTCGAAGGCATCGGTCAGGTCGTGGTGCCACCGGATACCGGCACCCTTCGGGGTGATTTGCTGCGGCTCGGCGAGCTCATTTCCGAGCAGGCCCGCCGGCACGCGAGCACCATGCGCGCGGTACTTGTCGAGGTTTCGCGTAACCCTGCGCTCAAGGACGCAATGCAGCACGAGTTCGTCGATCAAAGAAAGGCCGTGGTTCACACCATCCTGCACCAGGCCGTTGGCCGTGGTGAGATCGACGAAAGTGCCATCAGCGACGAACTGTGGGATCTGCTGCCCGGATACCTCGTGTTCCGGAGCATCATTCCCGGGCAACAGCCCCCAACGCGGCACACCGTGCAAGCCCTCGTTGACGACGTGCTTCTTCCCAGCCTCACGCGATCTACCCGGTAGGCCCGGAATGACCCACCGATTGCCGGGAGGCAATCAACGTCGTGAAACGACTACTCGCGTTGCTCTGGACCTGCGGTTCTCCCGCCTTGTCCGGAGGTGGACCGTACGGTACCGTACCGTCAGCTGTCGATCGCTCTTCGCGGTGCCGGGATGTGACCAGGCCCGATCTGGCGTTGTCAGCTATCGAAAGGCCAACGGGTGAAGATGATTTCGATTGGAAGCCTGATCAAGCGTGGCTGGATGGTGCTGGTGGCCGTCGCGGTCGTCGCGGTGGCGGGGTTCAGCGTCTACAGGCTGCACGGAATCTTCGGTTCTGACCAGGATGGTGGGGCTGCCGGCTGGGTCTCGAACGAGATCGTTGCGTTCAATCCCAAGCACGTGGTGCTGGAAGTCTTCGGTGTGCCCGGCGCCGTGGCGACGATCAACTATCTGGACGTCGATGCCCAGCCGCAGCGCGTCGACGACGCTGTTCTGCCGTGGTCGCACACGATTACCACTACCGATCCGTCGGTGTTCGCCAACGTTGTCGCGCAGGGCGACGGCGATTCCATCGGCTGCCGCATCACCGTTGACGGTGTCGTCACCGACGAAAGGTCGGTCTATAACGTGAACGCCTATACCTTCTGCCTCGATAAATCCTCGTGAGTGATCGTCAAGTTCGGCCGGGATCGCCGCTGTCGCGCACAATTCGGCGGCTGTCGGTGCCGATCATCCTGGTATGGCTGGCCGTGGCCGCCATCACGAATGCTGCGGTACCGCAATTGGAGGTGGTCGGTAAGGCGCAGAACGTCTCCCTGAGCCCCAGTGACGCGCCGTCGCTGCAGGCGATGAAACGGATCGGCGAAGTGTTCGAGGAATTCGATTCCGACAGCGCTGCGATGATCGTTCTGGAGGGAGACGAGCCTCTGGGTGCCGATGCCCATCGTTTTTACGACACGCTCGTCGGCCGGCTCACACAGGACACCAAGCACGTGGAGCACGTCCAGAATTTCTGGGGGGATCCGCTGACGGCGGCCGGATCACAAAGCTCTGACGGCAAAGCCGCCTATGTGCAGGTCTACCTCCGGGGCAATCAAGGCGAGGCGCTGTCCCTTGAATCGGTCGACGCCGTCCGCGAAATCCTGGCTGAGACGCCCGCCCCGGACGGGGTGAAGGCCTATGTGACCGGTGCGGCGCCAGTGATTGCCGACCAATTCGAGGTCGGCAGCGAAAGCACCGACAAAGTCACGGCGATCACTTTCCTGGTGATCGCGGTGATGTTGTTCTTTGTGTTCCGCTCCGTCGTCACGACGCTGCTGGCACTGGTGATGGTCCTGATCGAGGTCGCCGCCGCACGCGGCGTGGTCGCCGCCCTCGCGCACTACGGCGTCATCGGGTTGTCGACGTACTCAACCAATCTGCTCACGTTGTTGGTCATCGCCGCAGGCACCGACTACGCAATATTCTTCCTCGGCCGATACCACGAGGCGAGGCTGGCGGACGAGGGCCGAGAAGCGTCGTACCACAAGATGTTCGCCGGAACGGCCCACGTCGTGTTGGGTTCCGGGCTCACGATCGCCGGTGCGGTCGCCTGCCTGAGCTTCACCCGGCTCCCCTATTTTCAAACCCTGGGCATTCCCGCCGCAATTGGCATCTTGGTCGCGCTGACAGCTGCGCTCACCCTGGGCCCAGCGATGATCACCGCGGCAAGCCTTTTCGGTCTCTTCGAGCCCAAGCGCAGGATCGGTACGCGTGGATGGCGCCGCATAGGAACAGCCATCGTCCGCTGGCCCGGGCCCGTCTTTGTGGTCGCCTCCGCGGCCGCCATGGTGGGTATGCTCGCCCTGCCGGGCTATCAGCCGAATTACGATATGCGCCCCTTCTTACCTGACGGCGCCCCCTCCAATGTCGGCTATGCGGCAGCGGAACGCCATTTTTCTCCAGCTCGGCTGCAACCGGAGTTGCTCATGATCGAGACCGATCGAGATCTGCGAAATTCGGCCGATTTCCTGATCCTCGAAAAGATAGCCAAGGCAGTGCTGTACACGCCCGGCATCGCCCAGGTGCAGTCCATCACCCGGCCCCTCGGGACGCCCATCAAACACAGCTCGATCCCGTTTCAGATCAGCATGCAAAGTGCCGGCCAGATCATGAATCTGAAGTACCAGCAAGACAATGCGGCCAGCCTGCTCGATCAGGCTGCCGAGATTGACAAGTCGATCGCCATCTTGCAGCAGCAGTACGCGCTGCAGCAGCAGGCCGCCGAAGCCACTTCCGAGCAAGCCGAAGCGTTTCACGAAACCGTCGTCACCGTCAGTGAGCTGCGCGACAAGATCGCTAACTTTGACGACTTCCTACGACCGCTGCGCAACTACTTCTACTGGGAGCCACACTGCTTCGACATCCCCGTCTGCTGGGCTCTGCGATCCATCTTCGACGCAATCGACGGGATCAATTCGCTCACTGAGCAGTTCGGAAAGGTCACCACAAGTTTCGACAAACTCGCCGCCTTGCAGCCGTAATTGCTGGCACTGATACCGCCCCAGATCGCCAGCCAGCAGACCAACGGTGACCTGATATTGTCCAGCCACGCAATCCAGGCAGGGATCCT
>JAHZKD010000137.1 GCA_022600605.1 Actinomycetes bacterium | reverse complement strand
TGACTCTCTATGACACCGCCCGAGATCTGCGCGAGCTCATCGAAACTGAAGCCGACGGGATCGAAACTGCCGGCACGATGTCTGACCCCGTCGTTGGCGCACTCGATAAGGCCGGACTCTTCAAGCTCATGACGCCGAGGTCGCTGGGCGGCCACGAAGCCACCCCGTCGGAGATCTTCGATGTGTGCGAAGAACTCTCATACGCAGACGGATCCGTCGGCTGGGCCTTCACGCAGAACGCATCCGTGGGCTCCTACCTAGCGTTTATCAACCCAGATGCCGCCGAGCGGTTCGCCGGCCTTCGCGCCGGCGCCGGCATGTTCGCACCCCTGGGTATCGCCCACCAGAACGATGACGGTTACACAATCTCGGGTAACTACAAATTCGGCAGTGGTTCGGTGCACGCCCAATACATGGGCGGCGCCGCGCTTGTCATGCGCGACGGCGAGATCGCCCCGATGGAGGAGGACGGCACCCCACCGGTCATCGGCTTCCTTGTCCCACCCGACGGTTTCACCCTCAAGGGCAGCTGGGACGTCATGGGCCTCTGCGGCACCGGCAGCTTCGACTTCGAGATTCCCGAACAACACGTCCCAGCCGACGTCACCTGGACCATGTTCCAACCCGGAGCTGCCGACCATCAATCGGGCGGAGCCCTCTACGGGATCGGACCAGTTCCCCTGGCCACCATCGGATCCGTGGCCTGGTCCGTGGGCGTTGCGCGCCGGGCTCTCAACGAAATCCGCGAGATCGCAAAGAACGGCCGGGCCCGCCTCGGCCAGGTACCGCTGATCGAACAGCAGATCTTCCAACGCGATTACGGCCAGCACACCACCGCGGTCGATGCCGCAAGAACCCACGCTGTGCACACCTACGAACTCGCGATCGCTGCTGTCGAAGGTGACTACGACGCTGAGCGCATCAACTCGAGCGTGCGCGCTACCAAGGCAGCTGCGAACTACACCACCAAAGTGGCCGTAGCGGCCGTCGATTTCGCGTGGGCCGCATCCGGAAGCGACGGGATGAGAAACCCGAGCCGAATCCAACGATGCTTCCGCGACATCCACATGGGTGCCGGCCACATGGTCTTCGACGATCGAAACTACATCGAGTACGCCAAAGAACACCTCCACCTCGAAACCACCTTCATCTGACCGCGCCCAGCACGTGACAGCGACGTCTGGTCAACAGACAGGCGGCCGCAGTTCTATCGGTACCGGCGAAACAGACTCACGCCGAGCCATACGAGGCCGGCGCCGAATATGACTGCCCCGACACGAACGACGACCATCGGCGCCAACCCGCTCAACCCGATTCCGAACACGATCGTGCCGAGAATCGTGACGAAGGCAGCGCCCGGGTCGACGGTCGACTTGCGGTGGAGCGCCCAGGCGAAGAGCACGAATCCGACAACGAAGAGCACACCCGATACCGGGAACGCGAAGGCCAACGACGGCATCGACGTACCGTCTCCATAACGTTCGACGACTTGGGGGTACTCGACGGCCAGAGTGGGAAAGATGAATACTTCGGAGTAGTCCAGACCGAATATGAAGATCATGCTGAGTAAGGCCAGCGCGAATCCGGTGAAACCAGCGTATCCGCCACCCGTGCGCATGTGTGCGGCCAGCAGCGCGATCAAGAGAAATACCCCGGCGATCAAGGAAACCATGAAGCCGACGTGAATCCATCTCCACGCAGCGCTCGCAACAGTTTCGGGGGGAGCCGAATTCGGATGCGTGAGATAGGCGATCGCTATTGCTACGCCCCCAATGATGCCGGCGATGCCCGCCATGCGAATCAGCGAGTCCGTGACTCGGGATCCCTCCACCTCAGGTCTGTTCACGGGACAACCAACCTCCCCACTAGCTGGATCGAACTACGTGGCGGTCCAAGTTTATCCACGCGCGGAGCGAAGAATCTGGGCGTCCACGCTTGTCGCCGCTTGGGCCCCAAAAACCTGCTGGTAATGCCCGTCTAGAGTCGCTGATTGAACTCGATTGACGGGATGCGCGGGAAAGCCGATGAAGGTTCTTGTTACTGGGGGCACCGGGTTCGTCGGGGCCTGGACGGCGAAGGCTGTGGCCGATTCAGGTCATCACGTGCGGTTTCTTGTCCGCGACCCGGCACGATTGGCCACTAGTGCGGCTCAGATCGGTCTCGACACCGCCGATTATGTCGTGGGAGATATCGGCGACGCGCATTCGACAGCCGCGGCGATGGACGGCTGCGATGCCGTGATACACAGTGCGGCACTGGTCTCCGTTGTGAGGGCCGCCGAGGATGCGGCGGCGATGCTGCGCGTCAACCTGGACGGCGCGCGCAACGTGCTGGGCGTCGCGGCGGAGCGAGGTCTGGATCCGATCGTGTACGTGTCGAGCTTCACCGCGTTGTTCCGTCCGGGTCTTGGCACGGTGACCGCAGATTTGCCCGTAATCGGCGGAAGTGACGGCTACGGCCAGTCCAAGTCGGCGGTAGAGAACTACGCGCGCGGGCTGCAGGCGACGGGGGCGCCGGTTGCCATCACCTATCCCGGCATGGTTCTCGGGCCGCCCGCTGGAAACCAATTCGGTGAGGCTGCCAAGGGCGTGGAGGCGGCGGTCAGGCTGAGGGGGTTGCCGGGTGGACGCGGGGCTGCCTGGACTGTGGTGGATGTCCGGGACGTGGGTGCGGTGCATGCCGCCCTTCTCGCGCCCGGGGAGGGGCCGCGGCGGTACATGGCTGGCGGTCGGCGCGTTCCCGTTTCGGAACTAACGGTCATGCTCCGAGAAGCGACGGGGCTCCCACTAAGCAGGTACCGACTGCCGGATCGTTTACTGCGGGGCATCGGGCGAGTAGTCGACAAGATTGATCATCGCCTGCCCTTTGATGCACCTATGACGGCCTCAGCGATGCAGTACTACACGCAGATGCCGCCGACAGACGACACCCCGAGCGAGGTTGAACTCGGTATCAGGTATCGGGATCTGCGAGAAACGTTCGCCGATACCGTGGCCGGGCTCAGGCGCGTCGGTCGATTGCGCCGATGAGTGTGAGCTGGCTAGTTCCAGATCCGTACCCGGCGCTGCGGCTCGAGGTAGAGCGAGTCTGACTCGGTGACCTCGAACGCCTCGTAAAAGGCGTCCACGTTGCGGATCACACCGTTACAGCGGAATTCCGGGGGTGAGTGCGGATCCACCGCGAGACGGCGGATCGCTTCGGCATCACGGGATTTCGTGCGCCACACTTGAGCCCAGCCATAAAATACCCGCTGCTCGCCCGTCAAACCGTCAAGCACAGGCGCCGGCTGGCCCTTCAGTGAAAGCTGGTACGCCAGTAGCGCGATGGACAGCCCACCGAGATCGCCGATGTTCTCGCCGACGGTGAATGCGCCGTTCACGTGGTGGCCATTGTCGTCCGAGGCTAGCTCGCGCGGAACAAACTTTTCGTACTGCTCGATCAACGCCATTGTTCGAGTGCCGAATTCGGCGCGGTCGTCGTCGGTCCACCAGTCCACCAGGTTGCCGTTACCGTCGTACTTGGCACCCTGGTCATCGAATCCGTGCCCTATCTCGTGTCCGATGACCGCGCCGATGCCTCCGTAGTTGGCGGCGTCGTCGGCGTCGGCGTCGAAGAATGGCGGCTGCAAAATCGCTGCAGGGAAGACGATTTCGTTCATGCCCGGGTTGTAGTAGGCATTGACAGTTTGCGGCGTCATAAACCACTCCTCGCGGTCGACCGGACCGCCGAGCTTTCCTAGCTCGCGCTCGTATTCGTGCTCGAAGCCGCGGCGGTAGTTGCCGTACAGATCATCGCGCGCCATTACCAGTGAGGAGTAGTCCCGCCAGTTTTTCGGATAACCGATCTTGGCGGTGAACTTGTCGAGCTTGACCAGCGCCTGCTGCCGGGTCTGTGGCGTCATCCACTCCAACGTGCGGATGCTCACCCGATAGGCCTCTTGCAGATTGGCGACCAGATCGTCCATTCGGGCCTTGGCCCGTGGTCCGAAGTGCCGGTCGACGTAGAGTCTGCCGAGCGAGTCACCCATCAAGCTCTCGACCACCGAGACGCCGCGCTTCCACCGGTCGCGGATCTCTTCGGTGCCCGACAGCTTGCGTCCGTAGAATGCGAAGTCTTCGGCGACCAGTTCGTCGGTGAGCAGGGACGCCCGGGCGCGGATCACTCGCCACCGCGCCCAGCTCTTCCAGTCTTCAAGCTTCTGGCTCGCCCATAGGGCGGCGAACCCGCCAAGATAGTCCGGCTGACGCACCACGAGCTCGGCCACCTGCTCAGGCGAGGCACCGAGACCGGTGAGCCAGCAATTCCAGTCGAAACCGGGTGCCTCGTTGGTTACTTCGGCGAACGTGCACAGGTTATAGGTCAGGTCGGCGTCGCGCCGCTTGACCACATCCCAGTGCGCCGCTGCGATTTTAGTTTCCAATGCCACGACCGCGGCGGCCCTCTGAGCGTGGCCCTCAGCCCCACCATGTCCAGAGTCGCCGTAGACAAGCGCGAACATCGCAGCGATGTGCGCAGGATAGGCGGCCAGGATCTCGGCGTGCTGCGCGTCGTGGAAATACGACTCGTCCGGCAATCCGATACCGGACTGACTCAGGTGGAGCAGGTAACGCGAGGAGTTCTTGGAGTCAGTGTCGACGTAGAGGCCAACACCCCCGCCAACTCCGGTGCGCTGCAGGGCCCCGAGCACCGCCGCCAGTGCGTCGGGCGTGCCGGCCGCGTCGATGTCGGCCAACTCGTCAAGCAGTGGCGTGAGACCGCGCCGGCGAACTGTCTGCGTGTCCATGAAACTCGCGTAGAGATCGCCGATGCGCTTCGTGTCGGTGTCGGTGTCGGTGTCGGTGTCGGTGTCGGTGTCGGTGTCGGTGTCGGTCGGGTTGCTCGCTGCCTCAGCCGCTTCGACGATCAAGTCTCGGACATGCTCCTCAGCGCGGTCGTACAGGGTGCGGAACGCCCCATCGGTCGCGCGATCGGGCGGGATCTGATAATCGGTGAGCCACCGGCCGTTAACGTGACCGAACAGGTCGTCCTGGGGCCGGGCGCTGGGGTCGACGTAGCTCAGGTCGATGCCGGATTTCGTCTCGCGGTTCGCTTCTACCGTCACCCCGACATCTTTGCAGAAAGGCTGGGCCCCATTTCGCGGCAAGTTGGGTCAGCGCGGGTGGTGGCGGCGCATCTTGGCGAATCGCTCGGACAGTCGACCCATCCGGATCATCAGCGATGCCGGAGGGCTGGCGGTGCCCCTTAAATACGTTGAGAACTCCTCAGGAGGAACGCCGATTCGCGATGCAAACTCGTGTTCGCCGAGGCCCGAGCGATCCAGCAGCAGGTGTACGTGCCGACCCACCTCGGCGCATTCGTCGGCATCAAGGTGTTCACGGGTGCGCTCGAGCACCTCCGATATGGCCCGGGACACTCCGTAGGGCCTGGCGGTCTCCAAGACCTCTTCGACCTGCCGGGCCGTTCTGCCGTACGGATCGCGTTTGATCGCCGTCACGATGCGCTGCCACACGGTGAGATCGTCGCTCTCCAACGCTGCGCGGATGTCTGCGGTCGGCCAGAATTCAACCGGCCGCTGATTGGATGGCGGTTCCGAGGCCCGGCGACGCGAAGGTGGCTCGTCCCGGTTCGTGCCCGGTACCTCGCCCCGGATTTCAGGGGTCACCGTCACCTCCCCTGCTCCAGCATTGCCACCGCCACTGACAGGCAACACTGCTGTACCCGTGCCCACTCAGTGTCTGCGCCGGGCCCCGACACTGCAGCCTCAGGCCCATCCGATGGGTAAGGCTCTGCCAGGCGGCGCACCAGCTGGGCGGCCACCCAGTGCGTGCGTGCCAGTTCACAAGAGTAGTACCGATCCATGCTGGAGAGCACCTCTGCCGCGGTCTGCAAGTCCATCGAGTCCACTAGGTCGTAGAACTCCGTGTAATCACGCCAGGTGTTGCGCGCCATGATCAGAAAACTCTTGAGCCGAAGGGTCTCGGCCCCTGTGGGGATCTGCAAGCGGTCACCGGTGGGCAGCAGCACGTTGGTGGTCTCCATGGCGCTGCAGCGCTGGATGGGAAAGCGTGAATTGTCTGTGGCGCCAGCTTGAACGGCCAAGGCGTCGAGCGCGACCTCGAGCCTTCCGCGCCACATTGTCACCGGGTGCGTGGGAAGTCTGACTGCGACGGTCTTGCCGTGGGCACGGTTGCTTACGGCGACGGTGAGGTGCCCCTCGCTGTCCCTTAGGCGGCTGCTGCCCAGCACCTTACGTGGTTGACACCCACTGAACGCGAGGGGATCTGCCACCGTGATGCATTGAGGGGCAAGGCTTTTGAGTTTAGCAGCTGACTTTACCACTGTGCGTAGGTCCGAGCCCGATGGTGCGAGCGCCGAGATGTCGTCGGGGATGATGACGAGGTCGCCGACGTCGGCCTTGGGTAGTGGTTTCTCAAAGTCAACTGACGGCAGGATTCGATCCAGCCAGCGCGGGAGCCACCAGTTCCATTTGTCGAACATGGCCATCAGCGCTGGAACCAGGACCAGACGAACCACGGTCGCGTCAACCGCAATGGCCACCGCACAGGCCACGCCGAGCTGGGCAACCAACGGCATGCCGGCGAAGGCGAACCCGATGAAGACAGCGATCATGATCAGCGCGGCGCTGGTGATGGTGCGTGCGCTAGTGCTGACGCCGTAAGCGACGGCATCGCGGGTGTTTCCGGTCTGCAGAAAACGTTCCCGGATCCGAGTGAGCAGAAAAATCTCGTAGTCCATCGACAGTCCGAAGGTGAGCGCCAGCACCAAGGGCGGGATCGTGCTGTCCAGCGAGGGGATCTGCTTGAACCCCAGTTCGGACAACCAGCCCCACTGGAATACAACGACCAGGCTCCCGTAGGCGGCTGCCACCGACAGCACGGTCATCAGCACGCCCTTGAACGCCAGTACCACCGAACGGATCGAGATAAGCAGCATGACGAATGCGATGAGGGCCACGAACCCGAACACCAGCGGTTGCGTGTGCGCCACTCGGTTGTCGAAGTCCTTTATGAGCGCGGTTGGGCCACCGACGTCGATCCGCGCCGCTCCCTCCGCTACCGCCGGCAGCTCCGCGCGCATCCAGTCGACCGTGTCGCGCGCCGACAGGTCCTCAGGGTCGACCGACAGCACCGCCGAGAGCAGCGCGCTGCGGTAGTCGTTGCCGAACACCGGCGGGGTGACCGATACGGTGTTGGGCGCCTGGGTCATCTTCTGCCTGAGTGACTCGAGGAGGGGCTCCTTGGCAGCTGCCGAGGCGGCGTTGCCGTCGGGGAAGGTCACCAACACCCGGATCGGGCCGAGCGCACCGGGGCCCAACGCTTGGGCTGCCGCGTTGACGCCACCCCGGATCTCGTGGGTCGCTTCGAACTGCCGTTGCAGGCTGTTGCCCAATACCATCGAGAACGCCGGTGCGGCCAACGCCAGCAGCAGGGCTGTCGCCGTCAGGGCTGACAGCCAAGGCCGGCGCATCACCCCGCCGATCCAGCGGGACCAGAACCGGGATTGGGTAGCTTCCGGGCGTCGCGACCAGTGCAGATACGAAGAACGCTTCGCCGCTGCGCGGCCAAACGTCGCCAGGACAGCGGGGATCAGCGTCGTGGAGGTGAGTACTGCGAGCGCCACGGCCAGGATTGCGCCGGTGGCCATCGACTGCAACACCGGGGTATTGATCAGGTAAATGCCGGTGACCGAGGCGATTACTGTCAGGCCGGACAGCACTACTGCCAGGCCGGAGGTGGCCATGGCGGCGTCGGCGGCGTCGGCGGGTTCGCGACCTGCGCGCAGTTCCTCGCGGAAACGCATCAAAATGAACAGGGAGTAGTCGATGGCTACTGCTATGCCGAACATAGACACCGTCGAAGTCACGAAGACCGACATTGCCGTGAACGTCGACAGCAGGTAGACCAGCCCCATCGTGACGGCGACGGTGCAGATTCCCAGTATCAGGGGCATCGCGGCGGCGGCCAGCGACCCGAACACCGCGAGCAGGACGATCAGAACTATCGGCAGGTTCCATTTCTCGGCCTGCGCGATGTCGTGCTTGGTAGCCGTGGCGGCGGCCGCGCCCAGCGCGCCCTGTCCGATGACATAGAGACGAACCTTGCCATCCGCCGTCTCGCCGGGCTGGTCACCGTGGACACCGACCTTGTCCCGCAATTGTTTGGCGACGTCGACGGCGCCGGTGTTGTCGAAGTCCAGCTGCAGGGTGACGACGTATGGGCGGTCCGGTTGGGGTGGAGGCTGTCCGGGCGAGTTCGGCATTACCTTGACGCTGGGAACCTCGGCGGCCAGTTGTTCCAGATGCGCTACCGCGTCGTTCATATCGCTGAAGGAGGCGTCCGGACGCGGTGCTGCGACCAGAGCCAAAGGGGATGCGCCCTGGTCGGGGAACTGCGCCTCAAGCTGGCGCTGCACATACAGGGACTGCGAACCTTCAACCTCGAAGCCACCGCCAGTGAGATGGCCGGATTGGTTCATGGCGAGGTACACCGAAGGCACCAATAGCAGTAACCACGCAGCGAACACCGCCCAGCGGTATCTGCGCAAGTTGCTGCTGATGCGCATCATGAACTGCTGGATCGGAACTCCCGCTTTCTCGCCGGCATTTTCTAGCGAGAGCCTACCGCAGCCAGCTGCGGGGACGGCTCTCGTGAACGCTCGTCAGCAGTGCTTTAAGCAGCTCTAACGCCCATGTCATCGCCTGCCGGAGTTGTCGGATCGACCGCTTGCGATGGCGGTATGTCGGCTAGAAATCTCGTGCCGCGGATCCTGCGCGGAGGATCGATTTTTCTCAGATATTCGTCTGCTGCTAGGCGAGAAATCGGGCGTTCCCTTGCGTATGTTCTTAATATGGTCCTAACCGGTGACCGACACTGGTTTCTGTCTAACTCTGATGAAGGAGCCTTCATGTTGTTCTCGGCACCCACCGTCCGTCGTGCGGTCGCTGGCGGGCTGGGCGGCAGCGCGCTCGCGGGCGCGATGTTGTTTGGTGCACTGCCCATGGCGGCGGCGCAACCCCAACCACCGAACTGCACCGCGGGCGACTTCTCAGGGACGGCTGCCGGCGTCTCAGCGGCTTCGGCGACCTACCTGTTCACCCACCCCGAGGTGAACGCGTTCTTCTCCAGCCTGCACGATAAGCAGAGCCCAGCGCTTGAGGAGGAGATCGACGCGTACCTGGTCGCAAACCCGCAGGTATTCGCGGAGTTGACGGCGATCCGCAAACCGTTGGAGGACCTGCAGAATCGCTGCGGCGTCATCATCGCGCCTGACGCGAACTGAGGGGTGCGACACAGGGTGGTGCCAACCGCCGGTAGTTGATTCAGACGTATTGTCGAGTCACCGACGAGAAATTAGCTGAGCCGCAGCACGCCACCCGATCAACAGCACCGCGGTGGTCACCGAGGCGACCACAATGAAGCTCACGGCAGTGCCCTGGGATGTAGCTCTGCGCAACAGCATTGCGACGACCACCGTGCACACCCACACCACCAGCCCGGTGGGAGCGAGCGCGACGGGACGCTGCCAGCCGCGTGAGAGCAACCATCCCAGTGCGGTTCCGGTGAGGAATGGCCACGATGTTTCGGCGACGCCGCCTACAGTCAATCCTTCGGTGTGGGTGCGCCGGCCGATCGCACAGAATGCCACCACGCACACCAGGTCGATGAGTAGCGCTCCGAGTGTTGCCCGGGCACGCGGGCGATCAGTGGACTGCATTGGCCGTCATGTCGTAAACCATTGGGCTGGTGCTCTCTTCGTGGTAAGGCTCGAATCCAAGTTGGAGTTCGGCAAGCTTTCCGTCGAGTAGGTCGTCTAAGGCTGGGAGGTTTCGGAGATCTCCTCTGCCGGCCGGTCGCGCGTCGCTAGTTCAGCGAACAGGTCCTCGACGACCGTCGGGTCGAACTGGGTCCCGGTACATCGTGTGATCTCGTCGAGCGCCGCCTGGGCATGCATGGCTCTTCGGTAGGGCCGGTCGGTTCTCATCGCCGTGTATGCGGTGGCGACGCAGAGGATGCGGGATGCTTCGGGGATCTCTTCTCCGCGTAGCCCCGAGGGAGTGCCCAGGCCGTCGAACCGTTCGTGGGAGTGTCGGATCCACGGGGCGATGACTTGGGTGCCGTCGACTCGCGTCAGCATTTCTGCACCGATGGTCGCGTGCCGGTCAACCTCCTGGCGTTGATCGGGGGTCAGCGGTTGGCTTGAGGTGAGCGCCGAGTCGGGGATGGCGCTGAGACCGATGGCGTGGAGCATGGCGGCGATGCGGAGCTCGGCGACCTGGTCGTGGTCCCAGCCCCGGCGTTGGGCGATGGCGGCTGCGAGGATAGCCACGTTCCGGCTGTGGGCGTTGCCGAGACGGTTGTCCACGGCTGCGGCCAGGGTGACCGCCCAAGCGAGCTGGGGCCGCGCGCTGGGTCCGCCGTGCTTTTGGGCGTAGAGCGCGACGTCTGCGGCCCGGAGGAGCTCTTCGGCCGTGATGCCGTCGCGGGGGTAGATCGCCAAGCCCACCGACATTCCAATCACCGGGCGGAGCGCCTCGCTGACGACTGACGCGAGATTGTTCGCTTCAGCCAAGCCTGATCCGAAGAGAACGATGCCGAACTCGTCGCCGCCCAGTCGTCCGATGGCGTCCATGCGCCGTACAGTCTCTTCGATGCCGTGTGCGACGAGCTTGAGGACCGCATCGCCGGCTGCATGACCCTGCGTGTCGTTCACCAGCTTGAACGAGTCGAGGTCGATCGTGAGCAGCGCCACCGGTCGGCCGAGGCGCTCGGCCTGGTCGATGCTCGCCTGGAGCCGTTCGTCGAACCCTCGACGGTTCAGCACCCCCGTGAGCGGATCGGTCCTCGATGCGTCGGCAAGCAGTCGCCGCTCCTGGTAGCCCTGTCGACGATGGAGCACCGCGAAAGCGGCGATGAACAGGTAGGTGGCGGCGACGCATCCAACGTAGAGCCCACCGGAGACGTGGTCGAGAGGCTGGTAGCCGACCGCGACGGCAGCCGTCAGCAGCAGCACGAAGGCGCCAACCATCTGACCGATGATGACCGGTGTCGGGAAGTACAGCGATATGAAGGCGAGGGCAGCGAGCAGGACGAGGACCAGCGGGCTCTGAACGCTGCCCTCGGCCAGGATGCCGGTGAAGATCGATACGGTGACGAGTCCGGAGAAACCGGCACTCAACGCGGTGAACCCGAAGTGCTGGAGCAGTTGCGAAGAGAACAGGCCGATGATGAGGGCCACGACCGAGACCGCGGCGACATCGGCGAACAGGACGAACCGATTCGGGCCGTCGAGTGTGAGAATCGCGTACAGCGTGTAGCCCACAGCGGCGACACCGGCAGCGAGCGCGGAGGTCCGGAGTGCAGCGGAATCGAGTTCTGTCCGATCAGTCGCGTCTTCGAGTGGTTCTTTCGACACGTCGTCCCCAGTCACAGTGATGGCACTCCCGATCATACGGGGCTGACCTGCGGCGCGGAGGCCGATCGCAGGTGCGGTACGAGTGCAACCACCCGTCCCATCCAGGCCAACGCTTTGAGCCCGGCGCGCTATCTTCCGGGATCCGGTGGATGAGGCGCGTCGGGGTCTGGGCTGAACTGCGCTGCTTTGGCTGCTTTGGCTGCTTTGGCTGTTTTGGAGTCTTCGGCGACTTCTTCCGCGTCTTTCGCGTCGCCTATGCCGTTGGAATCTGGATCGATGTCCTTCTCGGTGCGGAACATGAAGAAGAACACCACCCAGCCGATCGCGGAAATGAAGATCCAGCTGACGAGGCGATAGATCAGCATCGCCGAAATGGCGGGGGCCAACGACATCCCGCTGGATACCAGGCCGGGCACCAACACCGCCTCTACGACGAGCAACCCGCCTGGCATCAACGGGATCGAACCCACGGCGCGGGCCGCTGCGTAGGCGACCGTCACCCCTGCGATCGACGGGTGACCGCCAGTGGCGTAGCAGGCGAACAACAGGCACGCCACGTCTGCGATCCAATTGAACAACGACCAACTGAACGCCACCCCGAGGTCTCGACGACCCAGTTGCACCGACTCCAACTGGGTCAGGATCGCCCGCCATTTCGCCAGTCCGCTGTCAGCGGGCTTACCCCGAAACGAGTTAAACCACGACAACACCCGTACGCCGATCCCATCGATGAGTTCGGGTCGGGTCGCCACCGCCTGTGCCAGCAGGACCAATGCGACGAAGCCCCCGAGCGAGAAGATCAACGACAGCGGGTTCTTGCTTGCGCCGAGCATGAACGCACCGCCCAGACCGAGCAGCGCCAAGCCGATGACCTGCAGTACCCCCGACATCACCAGCTGCCAGGACGCAACCAGTGGCGAGGCGCCCCATATCCGCTGCTGGCGGTAAATGAAGGTAGCCGACAACACCGGGCCGCCTGGCATCGTGGTGGACAACGCGTTCCCGGCATAGAACGCTGCCTCCGAGCGCCATTGCCGCACATGGACTCCGGCCGAGCGCAGTAGGGTGCGCTGAATCTGGGCGAAGCTGTGTATCGAGGCCATCGCGGCCACAACGGCGCCCAGCACCCACAGCCAGTTAGCCGAGTAGAGGCTCTTCCAGGCCTTGGCGAGTTGGTCGCGCACCAAAGCGAACTCGACGGCCAGCACAATGATCGCGACCGCGATGAGAACCCAACGCAACCACCAGTATTTGCCGCGGGCCTGGCGCTCCTGACCGCCCGGCCCCACCTGGGTATCGCTCAAAGAGGCGTCGTGAGACACGCAGTACAGGGTAAGCGGTGGTGTGTTGGAATCCGCCGATCCGGAGACAGATCAGCTGGGCCGTTACGCTACCGGGATGTCAGCCGGTCCCCCGCCAGACGCCTCCCTGCATATCCACGCCGATGATTCGGTGAGCCCGCTGGTCCGCAAGACGGCCGCCTGGTCGTGGCGTCTTCTGGTGATTCTGGGCGTCATCATTGCGCTGGTCTGGCTGTTCCTGCAATTCGAGATCCTGTTCGTGCCGCTGGCGCTGGCCACGATTTTGGCCGCCCTGCTGATGCCGGTGGTCGACTACTTAGACCGGCGCGGCGCGCCGCGAGGCGGTGCGGTGGCCCTGGTGCTGCTGAGCGGGATCTCGCTGGTCGGCGCCTTGCTGGCATTTGTCATCACGCAGTTCATCGAGGGCGCCCCAGCCCTGGTCACTCAAATGACGACCAGCATCGAAGGCGCCGGGACGTGGCTGACCGACGGGCCGTTGGACGTCAGCCACCATCAGATCAACCAGGCCCGCGATGCGGTGATCGAGGCGCTGCGCGGTAATCAGGAGAAGCTGACCAGCGGTGCGCTGTCGACGGCCGGCACGGTGACCGAGATCGTGACCGGTGTGCTGCTGGTGTTCTTCACGTTGATCTTTTTTCTGCAAGGCGGACGAAACATCTTCTCGTTCGTTACCCAGATTATTCCGGCGGCTTCACGAGAGCGGGTGCGCAGCGCGGGTCGCGCCGGGTTTCACTCGCTGATCGGTTACGTCCGCGCGACGTTTCTCGTCGCTTTTGTCGATGCGGTCGGCATCGGGGTGGGCCTGGCGGTCATGGGTGTGCCGCTGGCGCTACCGCTGGCGTCGCTGGTGTTCATGGGCGCCTTCGTTCCGCTCGTCGGCGCCGTCGTCACCGGCTTTGTGGCCGTTATCGTCGCACTCATCGCTAAAGGCTGGATCTACGCACTCATCGCGCTGGGATTGATCGTCGCCGTCCAGCAGCTCGAGGGTCACGTGCTGCAGCCGCTAGTCATGGGTCGTGCGGTGTCCATCCACCCTTTGGCGATCGTGCTGGCCATCGCCGGTGGTGCCGTACTCGCGGGCATTCCAGGCGCGTTGCTCGCGGTGCCGGCGCTGGCCTTCCTCAACAGCTCAATGCGCGTCCTGCTCGCAGACGATCCCGAGGCTGAAGCCGCAGCGGTGGAGGCCCGTGATGGACCGGTGGTGAAAGCCCACGCCGACGACCTCGGGGCAGGCAAGGATGCCGAGGGGACGACCCCCAGCGCGATTACTTGAGGCGTCCCTCACGTCGCAGCAGGTCTTGGGCGCTGACACCGCTACCGCCACGGCGCTGCGGCTCGTCCTTGCCGCGGGTGTTGAGTTTGTCGGTAGCCGCCTCGGCGTCTGACTTTTTCTGAGTCGGAATGGCACGCGTCGCGTCGGCAGAATCGTCGTCAGGCTTGCGCGGATGGGACTGTGCTGGGATTGCCGTGGTCGGTTCGTCGCCAACTGAGCCCTGATCGGGTAGTGCGCGCGTTGTATCGGCGGACCCGCCCGGCGGTGGGGCCGGAGCGGTCGAACGGGGACCTGAGGAGCTGCCGCTGCCGCGCAGATCGCCGAGCCAAGACTCGATCTCACGTTCCTTACGGGGTTGCCCGGTCGGCGCCTGCTGCCCTGAGAGCCCCGGGATGCGCTGCGCCGCTGCGGCTGCACTGCTGACCGCGTTGCGGACCGCGTTCTTGGCGATCGCCAGGCGGGTTGTCGGTGGTTCCGCAGGTTCGGGAGTCGGCGGATCAGCTTGCCGCGACGGTGCGTTGGGAAGCCGCGTCGTACCCGCTGCGGAGGGGTCGTTGGCCCTCGGCGGCGGGCCGGCGGTTCTGCCGGCGGCCCCCGACTGGGGGGATGCGGGCGGGGCGGGGGGACCGGGGCCGCGCCGCGGCGGCGCTCCTGGGGGCCCTGCCATCGGCGGGCCGCCCGCACCGACCAGGGCTTCGGGGGGAGCTGGCTGTTCGCGGTGCTCGGGCCGCTTTCGTTCGTCGGGCAGTTCGGTTTCACCGAGACCCAGCCGCTCCTGGAGTCGTTTCATCCAGCGCGGCGCCCACCAACAGTCGTCGCCGAGCAGTTTCATGATCGCGGGCACCAGGAACATCCGGATGACCGTGGCGTCCAGCAACAACGCGATGAGAAGGCCGAACGCCAGGTACTTCATCATGACCAGGTCGGAGAAGACGAACGCGCCCGCGACCACAGCCAGGACCAGAGCGGCGCCGGTGATCAGCCGTCCGGTGGTGGCCGTGCCGATCCGGATCGCCTCGGCGGTCGACATCCCGCGTTCGCGCGCCTCCACCATCCGGGACACCAGGAACACTTCATAGTCGGTGGAAAGACCCCAGATCACGGCGATGATCAAGCCGATCATGGGGGCCATCAGGGGTTGCGGCGTGTAGTTCATCACGCCAGACCCATGTCCTTCGACGAACATCCACGTGAGAATGCCCATCGTGGAGCCGAGCGTGAGCGCACTCATCAATGCGGCCTTGATCGGCAGAACGATCGACCCGAAGGCCAGGAACATCAGAACTGTCGTCGTGGTGATCAGCAGCAGCACCATCAGTGGCAACTTGTCGAACAAACTGTGAATGCTGTCCTGCTCAAGTGCAGGGGTGCCGCCCACCGACACCGTGAGGCCGCGCGGCGGCGACAGACTGCGCAGTTCTGCGATCTTCTTGGATGCATCGCTACGGTGCACGAGCCCGTTCTGGATGACACGCACCGAGGGGTCTTTCGATGCACCGTCGAGGTAGGGCCGTTCCTGCCACATTTTGGCCGGATCGTCTTCGGGTTCGATGAACCCCGGGATTGCCATCGCCTCGCTGCGGATCTCGGCGATCTGCCGATCGGTGACCGGTTCGCCGTTGTCACTCTCGATGACCAGAGTCAACGGTTCGGTGCGGAAACCGGGGAAGGTTTTATCGAACTCCTCCTGTGCCAGACGTACCGAGTTGTCCGGGGGAAGATACTTTTCGGAGATCCCGCCCAGGGACAGCTGGCCCAGCGGAATGACCAGCAGGATCATCACGATCAGGATGGGTGCTGCGAAGCCGATCGGCCGTTTCATGACGACGTTGACGAGCTTGCCCCAGAAGCCTTTCTCGACCTCTGCGCGGGTCTTGGTCTTCTGTGTGCGATCGCCGAGCCAATTTATCCACCAGTTCATCGGCTTCCAATTGCGGAAGAACGGCACCCGCAGCAGCGTCCGTACGCCGAGTGCATCGACGTTGGGGCCGAGGATGGCCAGCGCCGCGGCCAGCACGGTGATCGACAGGATTGCCGCCAGCATGACCGACGCGATGATTGCGTAGGTGATGGACTTGAGGAAGCCCTGCGGGAACAGCAGCAGGGGCATCGAGGACGCGACCAGGATCACCGCGGAGAACATCACGGTCCGGCCCGAGGTCATCATCGTCCGGCGCACCGCGGCCTCGGTGTCGTAGCCCTCAGCGAGCTCTTCGCGGAACCGACTCACCATGAAGAGCCCGTAGTCGACGGCGATGCCCAGGCCCATGAGCGTCACCACCGGCTGGGCGAAGAAGTGCACTGGAATGACCTCGGCGACCAAACGCATGATGCCCAAAGCGCCCGCGATCGTCAGGCCGCCGATGATTCCGGGGAGCGCGGCCGCGACCACGCCGCCGAACACGAAGAACAACACCACACACACCAGTGGAATGGCGGCGAGTTCGGCCCGCCTCTGATCCTCGCCGATGGTTCCGGTCAACTCGCTTGCTAATGGCTGCAGGCCGGCCTGCTGCACCTCGATGCCGTCGATATTGAGGGCGTCTTTGACCGTTGTGCCGTCCGTGCCGACGTTCTTGTTGTAGTTGTTCAGGATCAAGTCATCGTTGTCGCCCTTGAGCTGAACCGACATGAACGCGCGTTTCTTGTCGTCGTCGGCCATGTTCTTGAGCACTTCGGGACTCTTGAAGTAGCCGATGGCCCGCAGGATCTGGTCGGGGTGGTTCTTCTCCACCTCCGCGAGGTTGGCGAGGACCTTCTTCTTGAACGCCGGATCGTCGACCGTCTTGCCCTCGGGCGCGGTATAAATCGCGACGATATGGCCCGACGTGTCCCGGCCGTAGACCTGGTCTGAGAGAACTGAGGCGTGCACCGATTGGCTGGTGTCATCGTAGAACCCGCTTTGGGTGACGTGCTGTCCCAGGCTGATGCCGTAGATGCCGCCGCCTAGACACAATGCGACCATGACACCGATCACGATGTACCGGTATTGGTACACCGTGCGACCCCACCAGGCGAACACGCTAGCTCCTAACGGTCTTCAATAACCCTGCCACCGGCCTGCACATATTGGAACCTCGGTTCCAAGTTCTTAACCATGCGAGGCCAGCAGCGAGGACAGCGGCCGGAATGGCTGCAGCCACGCGCCCTGCTCTGGTAGCGAATCTAGGCAGATTCGCGGTAGCGCTTCCCGGAAAACACCAGGGATGTCCTCCAAGTCGACAAACTCCAAGGTATCCGACGCTAACGCCCAACTTGCATGTTCGCGAAATCCTAGTACTTGGACTTCGATGCCGTCTGCTGCGATGTCCTCCAGGGGCAGTTTGAATGCCTGCCCGTCGGCAGAGGCGACGATCACGCCCGCCAAGCCCTCGCTGCGGCGCAGCGCGATGTGGGCGAGCATGTCGTGGTCGACGTCGCTGTCCTCATTGACCTTGGGTTTGGCGAACACCGCGAATCCCACATTGCGTAAAGCTTCCACCCATGGACGGACGACGTCGGCACTGCCCGAGGCGATGTTGGTGAAGACCGTGGCCTCGGGCTCCAGCGACACGTCGCGGTTGGTCTTCGCGAGCCGAGACGAAAGTTCCGCGGTGCGGTTCAGCAGCCACCGGCCCAACGCGTCGAAGCGGGGTCGATGAGCAGCTGTGGGGCGGCCGCCGATAATCGATCCCAGCCCCATGTCCAGATTGGGTGCGTCCCACACCAACAACACCCGTCCGGTTGTCGTCCGCTGGTCGCGCGTCGCCGCCGGGGAGGCGATGTCGCGGAGCGATAGATCCGCGATGTTCTCGGTGAGGCTCACGGCGTCTTCTCCCACAGCAACTCCGCGACTGCACTGCCGGCGTGCCGGGCTTTCCCCTCGTACTTCGTCACTGGTCTGGACACGGACATGGGCAGTCCCTGGGAGCCGGCGCTGACTCGGCGAAGTTGCGGGTCCGCGTCGCCGACTTCGGCGATATGGGCGGCGTAGTCCGCGTGGTCAGTGGCTGCGTGCAGCAGTGCGCCCGGCTGGAGCCGGTCGGCGATCAAGGCCACGGTGGCGGGTTGCAGCAGGCGCCTCTTGTGGTGGCGTGCCTTGGGCCACGGGTCGGGGAAGAACACTCGAACACCGGTCAGCGAATTCGCCCTGAACATGTGGGTGAGCACGTCCACGCCGTCGCCGCGGATCAGGCGGATGTTCGTAACCGGCACGCCGGAGGGCCCAGCCGCTGACTCCGGATGTGACGTGCGATCGATGGCGCTGAGTAGTTGCGCGAGGCCACGACGATAGACCTCCACGGCAATGACGTCGATGTCCGGCTCGGCCTGCGCCATTGCCAAAGTCGAGGTGCCTGTTCCGCAACCTATCTCCAGGACCAACGGGGCATCGCGGCCGAACCACGCCCGGGTGTCGAGCAACGCGGCTGGCCCCTCTGCATCCCGGGCATGTTGGCCCAATTCCGGCCAGAGCCGGTCCCAGGTTTCCTGCTGCTTGTCCGAGATCCTCGATCGTCGGGCACGGAAGCTGGTGACCCGGGGAAACCGATGGGGGATTGCGGCATCGGGGTCCAGGGGGCTGGCGACCTCAGGACCCGGCACGTGCATCCGTCCATGTTCGCGCATCAAG
>JAHZKD010000136.1 GCA_022600605.1 Actinomycetes bacterium | reverse complement strand
GACAACGACGGCGTCGGTCCCAGTCATGGCCATATTGCGGGCCGCCGCGTCTGCCATCGCATCTTGGAGGGCAGCCGCGACGGTTACTCCCTCGCCGCCAGACACGACAAAGTTGTCCGGGTCAGCAGCGGACACGATGCATAAGTCGTCGTTAGTGACTGCATCGGTCGTACACTCCATGCCACCGGCGCCCTGGCATTGCGCCATCACGTTCGCCGAGGCCTCCTCGTTTGTGTTGCCGCGTCCCACGAAACCGATCAACTCGTTTTCGAACGCTCCGGTACCCACCGCCACGGACATGCCCTCGACGTTCTCAACAACGCCACCCGGCCCACCAGCCCAAGCGGTGCCTGCCGACATGCCCGCAGCGATAACCCCCGCAGCCGCGATCGTTGAAAAAAAACCGGTTCGGAGCATGCCAGTCCTCTCGTCAATACAGTTCTGTACCAAAAAGCGCGATTCTGTGCAGAGCATACATCGCACCCTCGGCATCAACTGGACATTCATCGCTGCGCGCGATCTTGTCCGCGCAGAACCGTTGCAGTGCTGGAGAAACCAGCTCGGCGGGGTAGTGATTTGCTAACGGCAGTATGCCGTTACTGCGGCGCTCCGCTGTCACACCCAATACCTGCGGCAATCGGTCCGTAGCAATTGTCATTGTCGACAATGACGGCCGGGCCCGCTGGGCCGCCCTGCCCAACCTGACCGCCCCGTTGCCCCTCACCGCCAGAGCCAGCCTGTCCGCCGCCGGAATCACCCTGTCCGCCGCCGCCCTGTCCACCACCGGAGTTGCCCTGTCCGCCGCCGCCCTGTCCGCCGCCGCCGGAACCGCCCTGACCGCCGCCACCGCCGCCACCGCCGCCGCCACCGGGCGCAGCGAAAGCGAGTCCGGCATTACCTGCGGATGCGCCGAGAATCAGCGCGCCGGAAACGAGACCTGCCCCGAGTATCCGAATAGCGCGACCTGAGCTAGCTACACCGAAACTTCTCATCGTGACTACCTCCGATTAATGCCGGTGCTCTATGCCAAGCTCTATGCCAAGCTCTATGCCAATGCGTCCCCGGCTCCAATATGTGAAGAGTCTTGGTCCCGCTACGATATTCCAAGTGTGTTATCCGCGAGGTATTTTCACAGACTTTGATCCTCACCTCCTCATTCATCGCGCATACTTCCACGGAGGTAGCGCGAGTCTTTGGGGGGCCGGGGCGATTTTGTTCGGGCTTTGCCAGAAGCGGTGGGGAGTACCATCCGCCGTATGGCAAACGGGTTCCTGGTCGCCAACGTCGACACCAACGACTATCTGCTGAAATTGCATGGTGACGCGCCACTATCCATCGAAATTAGTGTGAACGCAACGCTTTACACAGACGATGGCGGCGAAACGGGGGGAATCTACCTCCCAGACGGCCATGGGCTGACCTGGAACCACGAGTCGCGATTTGCAGATATCCCCGTCGGCAACGTCATGGCGGCCGTGGCCCGCGAGGGTGTCCTTGAAGTGCAGCCACGGACAAAAGCGCCATCACCGACCAATTTGGTCCAGAACCGGCTTGGCCAACACGTCAACAAAGAGACCGGCGTCGTCCGGGTGTGCGTACTCTACGAGACGGTCAGACAAGGGATTTCCTAGCGGCGCCGCTAAGTGCCGCTAAGCCGACACCACGTCCCGACACCACTTCCCGACACCACTTCCCGACACCACGTCCCGACACCATGTCCCGACACCATGTCCCGACACCTACCCGCCGGTGTTTCCGGGCATGAGAATTTTCTGCGCCCAGCATCGAAATTTATCCGCTAGCACGACGGTGCGGTGAGTGCAGCAGCTGCGGCGCGGGCGACTGCGAGAGCCGCGTAGGCACCGTTGCCGGCGCCTTTTTCGAAATCCGCGCCGTCGGTGGCCATCGTATTGGTGACGTGGGCAAAACACACCACGGCCTGGTTCCGCGCCGCCGCATACGCATAGAGGCCGGCGGCTTCCATTTCTACACACGCGATGTTTTCCAGTTTGGCGGCCTCGATCGCGCACGCCGTCTCGCGGTATGGAGCATCGGTAGTCCAGGACGAGCCCGACCGCACAGGTTCAGGGAGGTGGTTGAATGCCCCGGCAAGCCGCCGCCGCAGCTCGGCGTCCAGGTGACTCCAGCGCGCAGGTGGTTGGTAGTGCAAGCTGGTTCCCTCGTCGCGCAGTGCCTTTTCGATAAGCACGAAGCAGGGTAGCTCGTCGATGGGGGAGATCTGTCCAGCCGAGGTGATACTCAGGACAAGTTCGGCGCCCGACGCTGCGAGTTGTTCGGCGACCAGGACGGCAAACGGTGCGCCGACCGCCATTCCGACCACGCCGATCTCGATGCCGTCAAGATCTACGGTCCACATCTCGGTGTGGTAGCAGGCCCACCCGGGATGTGGTCGACCGCGACCGCTGACGGCCAGGTGGCGCACGATGTCACCGTCGGGATCGAGCAGGCTCACCGCCGGCACCGCGATTTCAGGGAGCCCGCGCTGGCGGCGGGCCTCGCGCAGCAGGTTGGCGGGCGCGAACAGTGCCGGAGCCGCGTAGTCCTTGGGAGTCAACGGCGGAGAGGCATCGAAGTGGGAATCCACGGCAAGATCACAGCACTCTTCGTCCGAAGCCGCGACCATACTTAGAGGAATTGCGCAATTGTCACCAGTTTCTATCGGGGGATTGCGAGACTGGTCACATGGCCACGACTCGCGCTGCCAGTCTAAAAGATACGTTCTTGACACCGGTGTCACCGCAAGCCAAGAGCGGTCAGATCGCGCTCACAGGTCTGCGGTTGCTGGTCGGCCTGCTGTGGGTGGAGAACGTGGTGTGGAAGGTGCCGCCGGACTTCGGGGAGCGAACCGGGGGCGGGCTGTTCTTCTGGACCCGCCTCGCGGTCGACCACCCGGTGTTCATGCCCTTCAGCTGGGCGGTCGAGCACATCGTGCTGCCGAACTTCACCCCGTTCGGCTGGGGAGTGCTGGTGGCCGAGTCGGCGTTGGCGATCATGCTGCTGACCGGAACCGCGGTGCGCCTTGCAGCCCTGCTGGGCATCGGCCAGTCGATCGCGATCGCTCTGTCGGTTGCCGAGGCTCCCCATGAATGGCCGTGGGCCTACGCGCTGATGATCGGAGTCCACGCGGTCCTGTTCTTCGGGCCGGCAGCTCAGTACGCCGCCGTCGACGCGCTGCCACAGGGCACAGTCGGATCGGCGCGCCGGCTACTCGGCGGCTGGGGGTTGGCGCTTACCGTGATAGGGCTCATCGCGTTGTGGGTTCACCTGCGGTACAGCCGCAACGCCCATGTCGGCGTGCGGGATTGGGAACTCTCGTTCGGTGACTACAACCTGCGTGGCGCGCTGGCGTTGGTCGCGGTGGCCGTGGCAATGCTGGCAGCAGCGCTGCTGGGCCGACGTGTGGTCGCGCTAGCTGCCGCCGCTGTCGCAGCTGTCGCCGCGATTTCCATCTATGTTCAGTATGGCCGTACTCAGGTGTGGCTTGGCGGGACAACCAGCACCGCCGTTGTCTTCGTGTCAGCGGCGGTGATCGGCTTTGCAACATGGCACCGGCTAGGCAGGCCAGACCAAACCTGATACCGACACGGGATTCCGAAGCGAGGACATGGGCGCGTTCCGGCTAGCTGGGTTCGCGCTGCGGCTTAGTGTGTTGGTGTACCCAGGTGTGTTGGTGTACCCAGGCGTGTTGGTGTACCCAGGTGTGTTGGTGTACCCAGATCGCTTGCGTCGCTACGACATTCGGCGCATGAGAACGGCCGTGAACTGCTGGGTCGAGCCCCACGGCGTGAGGTGGTCCTCGCCGGCTGTCGCAACGAGTTCGTAGCCGGCGAATTCGCGCGCCAGCTCCTCATGGGTGTAGCGGACGATCGGCAACCCGCTGCAGTGAGTTGGCCCGTCCGGGCCGAACGTTGCCACCACCAGCCACCCGTCGGGCGTAAGACATCGGTTGAGGGATGAGAGGTAGTCGGCTCGTTCGTCGGGCTCGGTCAGGAAGTGGTAGACCGCTCGGTCGTGCCAGAGCCGGTACTGCCGATCGCCGGTGAGGTCGAGAACATCGGCGACTTCGAGAACAACATCGGCGCCCGCCGGTCCGAGGCGGTCGCGAACTGTGTGCAGGGCCGTGACAGACAGATCGATCGCGGTCAGGTCACGGTAGCCGCGTTCTAGCAGGTGGTCGACCAGGGTCGACCAGCCCGCGCCCACATCGATGACCGGTTCATCACGCCGGACGCCGGCCTGGTCGACCAAATCCAACGAGAGTCCGGGCACCGACTGCCACCACGAGACTCCATCGACATGGTGACCGTGGTGCACGTCCTCCCAGAACCCCTGGCGGGATTCGGGGTCGGTAGGACGGCCGGGTTGGTCCATGGCCGCCATCCTAATGGGGCCGGGTCAAGCCCTGACCCGGTCACTGTCATGTCGCTGTCCTTCCACCGCACGGGCGCACCGAGTTACCGCTAACGTGGATCCCCGTGACTATTCCGGAACCCGAGTCTGACAGTCCGGCCGGCCTGGCAGCTGCTGAGCGAGTGGTCGACGGTGGTGAGATGGATTGCGGTAGCGGGCTTCTACTACTCATCACCCGCGCCATGCGTCGACTCGAACCGGGCCAGCTACTCGGAATCCGAAGCGCCGAACCGAGCGTCCTGACGGATCTGCCCACGTGGGCAGAACTGGTCGGCCACACGCTGGATTCCCAACATGCTGAAACCCCCGACGGGCCATGGTTTTTCCTGGTGCGCAAGGCCACGGTCACCACCAAGCCCCCGACGGTCTTCAGTCTGGGGGAACGAACACCGGTCGGCCAGCGTTTGTGGGCGTATACGAACTTCGACTGCAATCTGGCCTGCGGATACTGCTGCGCCCAGTCGTCCCCTCAGGCGCCAGGGCGGCGACTGGAGCTCGCCACGGCACGCGAGGTGTTCACCGAGTTCCGCACACTCGGCGGGCGTGAACTGTTCTTTACCGGCGGCGAACCCTTCATGCACCCGGAGTTGGGCGATCTCGTCGCCGCAGCGGACGGACTCGAACGCACGATTCTCACCAACGCGATGATCTTCAGCCGCGGCCACCGCCGTGAGCTGCTCGAATCACTGGACCGTTCGGTGACGCTGCAAGTCAGCCTGGATTCGGCCACCCCAGACCTGCACGATCGGCAACGGGGTGCGGGATCCTGGGCGAAAGCACTAGCCGGAATCGGGCTGGCGCGATCGCTGGGACTGCGGGTCCGGGTGGCGGCGACGCTATACGATGAGGACCCCGACGGTGTGGCGGCCCTGCACCGCAGGCTCGACGAGGAAGGCATCGCCACCGACGATCGGGTGATCCGTCCGGTCGCCCACGAAGGCTTCGCCGAGAAAGGTATCCACGTGTCGATCGACTCATTGGAACCCGAACCCACCATCACCAGTGACGGCGCATGGTGGCATCCGGTCGCGGTGATGGACCCGAACATGCGCATCGCTGATTCGCCGCTCCCGCTCACCGAGGTGTTCGAAGTGGTGCGGGATGCCGTCGCGGTGCAGGATGCGGCGGCCCGGACGGGCCGCGAGGTGTTCCGATGCGCGTGAATCGACGTGCCTTCCTGGCGGGCTCCGCGGGTCTGCTCACCCTCGCCGCTTGTGGCACCAACAGCGACAATGACGCCACCGTGCTGAATATCTCGGCCATTCCCGATCAGGACCAGGAAAAGCTGAACCGCCTCTACGACGCGGTCGCCGACCGCTTCGCCGCCGCTACCGGCCTCAAGGTGCGGTATCGACCTGTCGTCGACTACCGGGCCGTGGTGCGCGCCTTCGAAGTCGGCGACGTTCAGGTCGCGTGGATGGGCGGCCTCACCGGGGTACAGGCGCGCAACCGCGTGCCCGGGGCAACTGCGATCGCCCAACGTGATATCGACGCCGACTTCCACAGCGTCTTCATCGCGACCCGCGACTCGGGTCTGCGTCCCTTCGATGAAATTTCTGGCCTTCAGGAGCTGGCGGGTCACACCTTTACGTTCGGCAGCGAGACGTCGACCTCTGGACGGCTGATGCCGCAGTACTTTATGGACAAAGGCGGCCTCGCACTGTCGGAGCTCCGGGGTAAGCCCGGGTTCTCCGGCTCGCACGACGCCACGATCGAGGCCGTCGCGTCGCGCAGCTTCGATGCCGGAGTGGTCAATGAGCAGGTATGGGAGTCCGCGGTCGCCGCGGGCGAGCCGAACCTCGACGACGTCATTGTGCTGTGGCGCACGCCCGGCTATGCCGACTACCACTGGCTGGCCCGGCCAGATCTGGGTTCAGAGGGCGGCGAGGGAACGACGCAGGCGATCACCGATATGCTGCTGGGCCTCAACCTGGAAGATCCGAAAGATGCCGAAATCCTCGACCTTTTCGGCGCCAAGAAGTTCATCCCCACGAAAAACTCCAACTACGACCAGATCGAGGCGGTAGCGCGGGAGCAGGGCCTGCTGGGGTGAGCGGCGTGGTCGTTCGGCTGACCGGAGTCGGCCGGGTTTTCGCGTCCACCGCCGCGGTCGCAGACGTCGGCCTCTGCATTTCAGCCGGCGAGCGGGTCGCAATTCTCGGGGCAAGTGGAGCGGGCAAATCCACGCTGATGTCGCTCATCAACGGCTCACTGGCGGCCACATCCGGAAACGTCGAAGTTTTCGGCTCCAACCTTGCCACGCTGCGCCCCTCCCAACTCAGGTCTGTTCAACGGCGTATCGGCACGGTCTCGCAGCGGCTCGATCTGGTAGATCAGGTCCGGGTGCTGCACAACGTCAACGCCGGACGGCTTGCACAATGGGGAACCGCGAGGGCGCTGCTCGCACTGGCGTGGTCGCGACCCGACGCCACGGCCATGGGCGCACTTGAGCGGGTCGGACTGTCGTGGGCTGTCCACGAACGGACCGAACGGCTCTCCGGTGGGGAACGCCAACGGGTGGCCATCGCCCGGATGCTTGTCCAGAATCCTGACCTCGTCGTCGCCGACGAACCGGTCTCGAGCTTGGATCCCGCTCACACCGCCGCGACGCTTGGCATGCTGTGCGCGGCGGCGCCGACGGGCACAACCATCGTCAGCCTGCACCAACCGCAGCTGGCCCGCGAGTTCTGCACCCGGGCAATCGGATTGCGAAGCGGCAGAATGGTGTTCGACCTGCCGACCAATCAGCTCGATGATGCCGCACTCGACGAGCTCTATGCGCTGACGTGACCGTACTCACCCCGACAGGCGTCGATGCTCGGTCGACGCGCGCACGGCCGCGCGCGACCTTTCGCAGAGTCACCGCTCGGCGGATCACCGGGATCGCCCTGATCGTCGTGCCCCTCGGTTGGGCGCTGCTGCGCGCGACCCACGACGGCGACATCGTCAACCACGGCGGACTTGCCCTCATCGATGATCTGTTGGCGTCGGCATTGCATCCGAACCTCACGCCGGAGTTCCTCGCTGTCGTCGCCGACGCGACAATCGTCACGCTGGCATTCGCCGCGCTCGGCACCGCGGGCGCGCTCCTGATCGGGATCCTCGGCGGCCTGGTACTCAGCGATGTCGTGTGGTCAAGCAGACCGTCGGCCCCCGTGCGGCTGTTGCGCCTGGCGCTGCGCGGAATCCTGATTGCTCTACGGTCGATCCACGAGCTCATCTGGGCGCTGCTACTGGTGAGCGTTCTCGGTCTGGACCCACTGGCGGCGGTTCTCGCGATCGCGGTGCCATTCGGCGCACAGACCGCCAAGATCTTCGCCGAGACGCTCGACGGCGTACCTTCGGGCGCGCTACGAACGTTGCGCTCCGCCGGATCGCGGCCCATAGCCTCTTGGGCCTACGGCTTGTTGCCCCAAGCGGCGCCGCTGCTGCTGTCGTACTCGTTCTACCGCTTCGAATGCGCGATCCGGTCGACCGTCATTTTGGGCGTCGTCGGCGTAGGCGGGCTGGGGCAGGAGTTCGCGGTGAGCCTGCAGTCCCGCAACTGGGATGAGGTGTGGACACTCGTGGGCGCCGTCGTGCTCCTCTCGGCGGCAGCGGATCTGTGGAGCACCCGACTGCGCGGCGATCTCGCCGTGGTGACCTGCTCGGACTGGTCCGGGGGACAGCGGAGGGCGTCACCGGGACGATCGAGCTGGGCACGGTGGTCGGTGGCGATCGCGGTGCCGGGGTTGGTCCTCGCTTGGTTCGCCTCCGGGGTATCGCTGTCTGGGATGGCTTCCGAGCGCACCCGAAACCTGACGTTTCGGTTGCTCGATGACATGTTGCCGCCAGCGCTTCCGCCCGGCGGCTGGGCGGCACTTACCGGCGCGGTGCTCGACACCGTGGCGATGGCACTGCTGGCGATGGCGGTCGCGGTGGTGCTGACCGTGCTGATCGGACCGTGGGCATCCCGGCTGCCGCGCGGCCCGATGGACGAACAATCCGGACCGCTTCGCGGGGCGGCGCGATCGGCGGCATGGTGGATCGCGCGGTTCATGCTGCTTGTGCTGCGCTCGGTACCGCCAACCGTCTGGGCTGTCATCGCGTTGTTCATGCTGTTTCCGGGCATTCTTCCCGGGGCGTTGGCTCTGGGCCTCTACACCGGAGGAATCCTGGGACGACTGGTCGCCGAGGCATGGGAGGCGATCGACACCCGGCCGCGCGACGCGCTTCGCGCGATCGGGACACCGCGATGGCTCGCCGGACTGGCGGCCACCACTCCCGCCTCCGCCCATCACCTAGTGAGCTACACCCTGTACCGGTTCGAGATCTGTGTGCGGGATACCGCGATCGTTGGTGTCGTCGGCGCGGCAGGTCTGGGCCGCCTACTCGCCGAGGACCTCGCGGCTTTCCGATTCCCCGCAGTCACGACACTGCTGATCACCTTTGTCGCAGTGACCGTCGCCAGTGAGATCGCGAGCCGGCGCCTGCGCCGTGCGCTGCGGGGCTGAGTAGCTTGTAGGCCGTCGCGGCCGGGCTCACTGACCCGGGGCCTTGCGAATCTTCCCTGGGGTTAGTCCTTCAGCGGATTGCCTGTTCCCAGGACAGGATCCGCCGCGCCAGCTCGGGTCCACAGTCCTCTTGGATGAAGTGACCTCCCCTAATGCGGTCGTGCGGTTGGCCCTTTGCGCCGGGTACGTGCTCGATCAGCGGCTTGTCGGCTTTGCCGAGAATGGGGTCGTTGGCTCCGAACACCGCCAGGAAGGGCTTCTCCCACCGGCCCAACGCCTCCCAGGCGGCGCGGTTGGCCGGGATCGCGGGATCGTCCGGAGACGTCGGCACCAGTTGAGGGAACACTCGAGCTCCAGCCTGGTACTTCTTGGCGGGGAACGGAGCGTCGTAGCCAGCGCGCACCTCGGCCGGCACCTTGTTCACCGTCGCGAACGCGACGAGCCGCCCGGCTGGCAGCACCGGCGTGTGCTTGGCGAATGTCCGCCACAGGTGAAATGCCAGCGGGGTGGGTTGTTGCGCGGTGGGTAGGAAGCCGTTGGCCACCATGACCCGCCCGACCCGATCGCCGTTTTCACCGGCGATGCGCAGCCCAATCAGCGATCCCCAGTCCTGCACGAACAGAGTCACGTCGCTCAGGTCGAGCTGCTCCAGCCATGACATCACCCATTCGACATGGCGCAGGTAGGTGTAGTCATCGAGTTCGGCGGGCTTATCGGAGCGGCCGAAGCCGATAAGGTCTGGCGCCAGCACCCGGCGGCCGGCGGCGGCTAGCGGCGGAATCATGTTGCGATAGAGATAACTCCACGTTGGCTCGCCGTGCAGCAGTACCACCGGCGGGCCGTCCTGCGGGCCCTCATCGACGTAGTGCATCCGCAGCGCCGGTGTGTCGCTGGCCGTCACGTCGAGGTAGTGCGGTTCAAAGGGGTAACCCTCAAGGTTAGTGAACCTCGAGTCCGGAGTTCTCAGGATGTCCACGATTCTGCTCCTCCTACTCGGCCCCGCAACATCTAGTCAAGGGCCGAGTCTATGCGCCGGGTTCACTCGCCCACCACGCCTACGTCGGACTCGAGGTGATCAGGCAATTGCCTTGGCGGTGGCCGGGATTCTTCTACTATCCAGTGAGGAGATTGGCTCGCTGCCCAGCAGGCCGCCGTCTGACATAAAGGAGCCCACCGATGGAAAGCATCTCGCTTACTGGCATGGTCGAGGAAAAGCTGACCGAGGCCCGGAAGACCAATAGCGGCCGCGCGGCACACACGATCCATGGCGGTAGCGAACACGAGTTGCGCCAGACCGTGATGGCTTTGCTTGCAGGACACGAGCTGGCCGAACACGACAGCCCGGGGGAGGCGACCCTGCAGGTGCTTCGCGGCCACGTCCGCCTGACTGCCGGCGAAGATTCGTGGGAAGGCAAGACGGGCGACTTTGTCGCGGTCCCGCCTCAACGGCACGCGCTGGCGGCGGTCGAGGACTCGGCGATCATGCTGACCGTCCTGAAGACTCTCACGTCGTGAACGCCCGGAACGACGGCAGGTTCTTCTGGTAGGTCAACCTCGATCGAGTTCGACTGCGCTGCAGTGATTTCCCGATTGAAAACGCCTCCAGACAGAGGTCATTCGTTACTCCTCCAGCAAGCTCACAGCTCCGGCGGGGCAGTGGCACAGGATGGGGGCCGCCGCCTCGACTTCTCCCGCAGCTCCAGGCGGTCACATCTGATGACTACTGCTCGACGTCGCTGTCCTTGCCGGTAACAATCTCCTTGGCCTTGTCGACGGCGTGCGTGGCGATTTCGACCGAGTCCTCGATGATGCGGCCCGTGCCGCCAGCGACGTCGCCGGCGACGATGTCTCCTGCGTCTTCAACTATGTCCGCGGCCTTCTTGACGGCGTGTGTCGCGATGTCCTTGGCGGAGTCGAGCGCATCTTTGGGGTTAAAGCTCATGAGAGTCTCCTGTTCGTTGAGCGTCCGCAACAAGTCTAGGCCTCGAAAAAATTCTGCGGTTCTTGTCTCACCAATCATCATCGGAGCCAACCCAGTTCTTATCTGCACGAACCATCGCAGACCACAGCGCCGACTGGCACCGGCTGGGGGGAGCGACCGAGAACGTCCCCTGTCTACTTGTACCGTCAGCCGTATATCTCAGCCGAGCCAAGGACGCATGCGTGGACCTCACACTTTTCATCAACCCGGAGCACCCGCGTGGAGATCCCCTCGATGTCCGGCTGGCCGAGCACGTCGATCAGGTGGCCCTTGCTCGGCAGGCCGGCTACGGCGGGATCACGAT
>JAHZKD010000135.1 GCA_022600605.1 Actinomycetes bacterium | reverse complement strand
CAGTCGATGAGTGAAATCGCCCGCCACTGGCGGATTCTGGCAAGTGGCGCCGTCGTCGGCGCCGCCAGCGTGGTCTGTTTTGCGGGCTTGACAGCCGCGGCCCAGCCGGCAACTCCGCATCCGCCGCTGCCCGGCCCTGTGACGCCAGCCGTGCCCGTGGCGCCTAGCGCAGCGGTCCCCCAGACCGCCGCCGTCGCACCCACCACAGCACTCCCCCAAACCGTCCCCGTCGCACCCACCGCCGCACTCCCCCAAACCGCCGCCGTCGCACCCACCGCAGCACTCCCCCAAACCGCCGCCGTCGCACCCACCGCCGCGCCGCAGCAGGCCGTCCCCGCCGCACCCACCGCCGCGCTCCCCCAAACCGCCGCCGTCGCACCCACCGCCGCGCCGCAGCAGGCCGTCCCCGCCGCCCAGCAGCCAGCCGTGTCCGCGCCACCACCAGTCACCATCACCCCGGCAACCTCTGGGACGATCGACGAATACCTCGCCGAAGCCGGTGTCACGCTCGAACCCCAGAGCAACCGGGACTTCCGGGCACTCAAGATCGTGCTACCGATGCCGCCGGGCTGGGCACACATCCCTGACCCCAACGTTCCCGATGCTTTCGTAGTGATCGCCGACCGGGTCGGCGGCAACGGGCTCCACTCTTCGAACGCCCAGGTTGTTATCTACAAGTTGATTGGTGAATTCGATCCAAACGAGGCCATCAGCCATGGGTTCGTCGACAGCCAACAGCTGCCCGCTTGGCGGTCCACCAAAGCCTCGCTCGCCAGTTACGGCGGCATGCCGTCATCGATGATCGAAGGAACCTATCGCGAGAACGCCCTGACGCTGAACACGTCGCGACGCCACGTGATCGCGACGTCGGGCCCCGAGAAGTACCTTGTGTCGCTGGCTGTGACCACGAGCGTCGATCAGGTCGTGCCCGCGGCCGGTGCCACTGAGGCGATCGTGAACGGCTTCAAAGTCAGCCCGCCCACAGCAGCGCCCGCCAGCGTCCCGGCGCCCGCCACAACCCCCGCCAGCGTCCCGGCGCCCGCCGCAACCCCAGCCAGCGTCCCGGCGGCAACAACCCCGGCCAGCGTCCCAGTTGCCACAGCACCAGCCAGCGTCCCGGCGCCCGCCGCAACCCCGGCCAGCGTCCCAGTTGCCACAGCACCAGCCAGCGTCCCGGCGCCCGCCGCAACCCCGGCCAGCGTCCCAGTTGCCACAGCACCAGCCAGCGTCCCAGTTGCCACAGCACCAGCCAGCGTCCCAGTTGCCACAGCACCACCGGCAGCACTCGTCGCTCCCGCTGCCGTCTCGCCAACGGAACCGCTGGCACTAACTGGCTGAGCCGCTGCGACTAATGGGCTAGGGCACCGTTCCCAGCTCAGGGCCAGGAGCCCGGGGACCGAGGCGATCTACGCCGCGTATTCTGTGGCGCATGCTGGTCGCCGCGGTGTTGTGCCTGTGTGCGGCCGTCGCCACCGCCGCACAGGGCCTGTGGTCTCTGCTGCGTCGGCCGTCGGACGACTATGTGCGCCGGGTGTTGCGTGGAGTGGCGCCGATCCAGCTGGCAGCCGCCGTCATCCTGGGGACTGGCGGATTGGCAGCGCTATCGGCAAGCCCGCCGATGTCGGCAGTGGTGCTCATCATGGCTATCGCCGGCGCTGTCAGCACGGTGGCCGCGGGGTGCTGGCAGAGCGCCAAGGCAGTTCTCCGCGAGGAACAGCGCGACCGATCGACCGCCGAGGCACCTGCGGGTTGCGGCCAGGCATGCGCAACCTGCACGCTGTCCTGCGGATCAGTTGCGACTGACATCGATCGGATGGGTGGCTAGCAGCGACAGCGGCATCGGCTGGCGCCGCAGGACCCTGGACCAAAGATCGACGCGGGGTTCAACCAGCACGTCAGAGGGCATCGCCGACAGCACGATCCAATCGTCGCGCTCGATTTCACCTTCGAGCTGGCCGATCGTCCAGCCGGAATAGCCGGCGAAAATCCGCACCCCTTCAACCATCGGCGCGATCGCGTCGGCGTCGGCGTCGAGGTCAACCATCGCGATGCGGCCCTGCACGTGCCGCAGACCAGGCGCGCCTTCGGGATCCACCCCGACGCGCAGCGTCGCCAAGCACAGTGCGGAATCCCGCTTAACCGGACCGCCGATGAACATTGTCTTCGGCTTGGTCGCCAGCTTGGCCCAAGGCGGCAGCACGTTGTAGACCGCGGTCTCACTCGCGCGATTCAGCACAACGCCCAACGTTCCCCCGTCATTGTGCTCGACGACGTAGATGACGCTGCGCCTGAACGTCGGCTCCATCAGGTCAGTATTTGCCAGCAAAAGTGTGCCTGCACGCACCCCATGCGCCGCGGGTGCGACTCCCTCTCTGAAATCATCGGGATCATCTGGCTGGGGCACTCGACCATCATGTCATCACCATTGCTCGATGGCGGCGAACAAGCGCAGCCGGCGCCGGAAATTTGTACTGTGGGTCGGGCGCGTGTGCCCGTCGATGTGCGCTTGCGCGAAGAGTGCAGAATCTGGCACCCCAACTCTCCAACAGGACGTGAACCCGTGGCCGACGCCCGCGCACCCGTGGCGCTGTGGCACTCGGTGCGAGCGTTACCTGACTTCTGGCGGCTCCTGGAAGTCCGCGCGGTCAGCCAGTTCGGCGATGGCCTGTTCCAGGCCGGGCTGGCCGGTGCGATCCTTTTCAACCCAGAACGCGCCGCCGATCCATGGGCGATCGCCGGTGCGTTTGCAGTGCTTTTCCTGCCGTATTCGCTACTGGGTCCGTTCGCGGGTGCGCTACTGGACCGCTGGGACCGTCGACTGGTGCTGATCGGCGCCAATAGCGGGCGGCTTGTTCTGGTGGTCGGTGTCGCTGCCCTGCTGGCCGCCGGCGTGGCTGATCTGCCAATCCTGTTAGGCGCGTTGATCGTCAACGGCTTTACCCGGTTCGTCTCCTCGGGACTGTCTGCAGCACTGCCTCATGTGGTGCCGCGGGGGCAGGTGGTGGCGATGAACTCGGTCGCGACGGCCGTCGGTGCTGCGTCCGCGTTTTTCGGCGCTAACTTCATGCTGCTGCCACGTTGGCTGTTCGGGGCGGGCGACTCCGGTGCTTCTGCAATCATTTTCCTCGTCGTGGCGCCGGTAACGCTGGCTCTGTGGCTATCGATGCGCTTCCCACCAGGCATGCTCGGGCCCGATCCCAGCGCGGGCGCGGTCCACGGATCCGTCGTCTACGCCGTGGCCACCGGCTGGCTGCACGGCGCACACACGGTGTTCGCCGTGCCCACCGTGACGGCCACCCTTGCCGGGTTGGCCGCGCATCGCATGGTGTTCGGCATCAACACGCTGCTGGTACTGGTGATCGTGCGCCACAGTGACATCGCGGCGGTCGCCGGTCTGGGCACCGCGGTGCTGTTTGTCGCCGCCACCGGCACCGGCTCCTTCCTCGCCACCGTGGTGACACCTGCGGCGGTCAAGATGTGGGGCCGCTACGTAGCGCCCAACGGCGCACTGGCATTCGCAGCGGTCGTACAACTCTTCGGCGCAAGCTTGCTGCTGCCGGTGATGGTCCTCTGCGGATTCCTGCTGGGCGCGGCCGGCCAGGTAGTGAAGCTGTGCGCCGACACCGCGATGCAGGTCGACGTCGACGATGCGCTCCGCGGGCACGTGTTCACAGTTCAGGATTCTTTGTTCTGGATGGCATTCATAGCCGCGATCGCGGGAGCCGCCCTGGTCGTTCCGAAGGACGGCCACGCGCCAGCTCTAGCAGCCGCGGGCGCCGGCATCTATCTTCTGGGGTTGGCAGTCCACGCGACAGTGGGTCGCCGATGAGCGCTCGCGCGAAGAGCAACCGGTCCCGATGAGCGCTACCGTCCCGCCCGCCACGATAGGGTGGCCGGCATGGCCGGAGCAGCCCCGATGATCGCCGATCTGCGTGCCGAAAGCGACGACCTGGACGCGCTGGTAAGCGATCTAGACCCCGCGCGTTGGACGACCGACACTCCCGCCGCCGGCTGGACGATCGCCCATCAGATCGCGCACCTGCTCTGGACCGATCGGGTCGCGCTGGCCGCAGTCACCGATGAACCCGGTTTCGCCGAGATTCTCGAACAGGCCGCGCAGAACCCAACCGGGTTCGTTGACGTCGGAGCCGAGGAATTCGCCGCGCAGGCTCCCGCGCGACTGCTGGCCGCCTGGCGAACGGCGCGGGCCGCACTGCACGACGCGCTGCTGAAGGTGGCAGAGCACCGCAAGTTGCCGTGGTTCGGGCCACCGATGAGCGCAGCATCGATGGCCACTGCGCGCCTGATGGAGACGTGGGCACACGGCTTGGACGTCGCCGATTCGCTCGGGGTGACGCGGGCCCCGTCCATGCGACTGCGCTCGATCGCCCACCTAGGGGTGCGTACCCGCGACTTCGCCTACTCGGTCAACGAGCAGGCCCCGCCGTCGGAACCGTTCCACGTGAAACTTTCCGCACCCGACGGGTCCGTATGGACGTGGGGACCTCAGGACGCCGCCCAGCAGGTCAGTGGACCAGCCGAAGACTTCTGCATGCTCGTCACACAACGCCGTCCGCGCTCAGAGTTGGCGGTGGTCGCGGTCGGTCCCGACGCCGAGCACTGGCTGAATATCGCGCAAGCGTTCGCAGGTCCGCCAGGATCGGGTCGCGGCTGAGGTCGGGCAGGTCTCGCGGTCGCCGAGGCCAAAGCACGCGAACGCGGCGATGCTGACGACACCACCGCCGCAAGTGAAAGTTCACGGCGTCGAGTGTGCATCCAGAGCAGCGACACCCCGGCGGTCGTCGCCCTCAGCGCACACTCAAACCAACCACATTCCACAAAACGGCTGGACCCGCGAAAAAAGTTACTGACCCGGGCTCGGTGCGATGCGAGGCCGTGCACTCACGGCGGAACGCGCTAAAGGGGCCCCGCGCTGTCGGCCCTGCCGTCGCCGTCGCCGTCGCTCAGCCGCACATCCCAGCGCCCGTCGCCGTCTGTGTCCACCCACGCCACCCCGATGCCGAAGGCCCGGTCGGCGAGCCCGTCGCCGTCGGAATCCGCCAACCGCTCGGCGGCCTCGCCGTCTCCATCGAGGTCGACGGCGACCGCGGGCCCGGCGCCCGGCTGCTCGACCCCATCAAGCCCGAACCAGCGCACACCACCGCCCCGGTCCACGCTGACCGCCCAGGTACCCGTTCCGTCGTCGGTGAAGTAGTCCTCGGGCCGGCCATCCCCATCGGCATCGAGTACCGCGTGATCGGCCACCCCATCAACGTCGAGGTCGGCGAGCACATCGTCGATCAGACCGTCGTGGTCGATGTCGATTCCCACTGACTCCAGCCGGCCATCACCGTCCAGATCGGTGTCCGCAGCGACGGTCCAGATGGTGGCCGACCCGTCGGGCTCACCCAGGCAGTACTCCATACCTGATCAGACGTGCGGCGGACCGTTTTCGTTCCACCACTTCAACAACTCCTCCACAGCTTCCTCGTGGCTCAGCGGGCCACGATCCAGCCTGAGCTCCTTGAGGTGGCTCCAGGCTCGGCCTACCTGCGGGCCCGCCGGGATATCCAGGATGCGCATGATTTCGTTGCCGTCGAGGTCCGGGCGGACACGGGCGAGATCCTCCTTGGCCGCCAGAGCCTCGATGCGCTGCTCCAAGTCGTCATAGTTGGCCTGGAGCCGCGCCGCGCGGCGCGTGTTGCGCGTTGTGCAGTCCGCGCGGACCAACTTGTGTAGACGGTTCACGAGCGGGCCGGCATCGGTGACATAGCGCCGCACGGCGGAGTCGGTCCACCGTCCGTCTCCGTACCCGTGGAATCGCAGATGCAGATAGACCAGCTGGGAGACGTCGTCGACCATCTGTTTGGAGTACTTCAGAGCCCGCATCCGCCTGCGCGTCATCTTCGCGCCGACCACCTCGTGATGATGAAAGCTCACCCCGCCATCGGGCTCGTACCTGCGCGTCGCGGGCTTGCCGATGTCGTGCAGCAGGGCCGCCCAGCGCAGCACCAGGTCCGGGGCGCTTGAGCGGTCCTCGAGTTCAATGGCCTGCCGAAGCACCGTCAGCGAATGCTGATAGACATCCTTGTGCTGGTGATGTTCATCGATCGCCATCCGCATATCCCCCACCTCTGGCAGCACCACCTCACCCAGGCCGGTGTGCACCATGAGGTCGATCCCGGCAACGGGGTGTGTGCCCAGCACCAGCTTGTCCAGTTCGGCCGCCACCCGTTCGGCGGTGATCCGCCCCAGCTGCGGCGCCATCTCCTCAAGGGCGCGGCGGACGCGCGGCGCCACGGTGAAGCCGAGCTGGGACACAAACCTGGCCGCACGCAGCATTCGCAGGGGATCGTCGCCGAACGACACCTCGGGCGCCTCCGGCGTATCAAGCAGACCGGCGCGCAAGGCGGCCAACCCGTCCAACGGATCGAGGAACTCCACGGGCCCCGTCGGGCCGACCCGCACGGCCATGGCGTTGACGGTGAAATCTCGGCGCGTCAGGTCGCCGGCCAGGTTGTCGCCGAAGCGGACGCTCGGGTTACGGGACAGCTGGTCATAGCTGTCAGCGCGGAAGGTGGTCAGCTCTAACCGGTCTGCGCCCGTGCCGACGCCGATCGTGCCGAACTCGATACCGGTGTCCCACATCGCATCCGCCCAGCCGCGCAGGAACCGCTGCATCTGCTCGGGTCGGGCGTCGGTGGTGAAGTCGAGGTCGGAGCCCAGCCGGTCCAGAATCGCGTCGCGGACGCTACCGCCCACCAGGTAAAGCTGGTGCCCGTTGTCGGCGAACAACTGGCCCAGGGCGCTCAGTACATCGCCGTGCCGGTTCAACGACACCTGCGCAGCGGCCAGTAGTTCGGCTGCGTCTTCGGCGGCTGAAGGGTCGGACACGTCCGATGAGCCTACTGGTCACAGCCGTGTCACCGTCCGGCGAGTGCGTCTAGGCCTGCCGTTGAGGCCAACTACTATCGGCTGGGTGTCGGACGGCGAGCAGCACAAACCCCGACGGCGCCGCGGTCGGCGCCGCGGTCGACGGGCGGTAGGCCCGCCCGAGCCGGGAGCCGACCAATCCGGGGGGCACCGCCAGCAGACTCCGTCCAGCTCCGGGGGAGACCGCTCTCCCGCAGTGCCCAAGCCGCAGAAGGCGCGGCCCCGACGGCCGCCCGACCGGCTTCGAACCGTGCACGAGACTTCGGCGGGCGGCCTGGTCATCGACGGTATCGACGGCCCCCGGGACAGCCAGTTCGCGGCGCTGATCGGGCGTGTCGACCGCCGCGGACGGATTTTGTGGTCGCTGCCCAAAGGCCACATCGAAAAGGGTGAGACCGCCGAACAAACCGCGATCCGCGAAGTCGCCGAGGAAACCGGCATCCAGGGCAGTGTGCTG
>JAHZKD010000134.1 GCA_022600605.1 Actinomycetes bacterium | reverse complement strand
TTCGGCGCACCGATGTCACTGAATCGACCCGAGGACAACGCCCTGGCCGCAGCGCGGAACATCTCGCGGCGCCTACGCGAAGAGGTGCCCGAGTTCACGGCCGGCGTGGGGGTGACCGCGGGCACCGCAGTGGCCGGGAACATGGGCGCGCGGGAACGCTTCGAATACACCGTCATTGGAGATCCGGTCAACGAAGCAGCACGACTCAGCGACCTAGCCAAACCCACACATGGCCGGCTGCTCGCCTCGGAAGCTGCGGTGATTGCGGCCACTGACAACGAGCGTCGACATTGGGAGATGCGGGCCGAGGTGACGCTACGGGGCCGCAGCACGCCGACGCGAGTAGCTGCCCCGGCCATTCACGAGCGAGAGTCCGGGTCAACCGCGCCCCGGAATCTTCTCGGCCGCAAACTCCGGCAGATCTTCGGGGCTCCACAGCGCTGAGTAATTCACGAATCGACTACGAACTGAGGTGAACGCCGACGTGGCTGGGCGCAGGCCGGCCCGGGATGGGATGACCCGGGTGCTCGAGCTGATCACGGGGCAGCCCAGTCGGCTGCCCGAAGAAGCTGAGTTCGGATCTCGGCTGTTGGACTGGGCTGATGAAGGGCGGCACAGTCGACACCGACGCATACGGCTCCTCATCGTCGTGTTCGTAGCCCTCGCCGACCTGATCGGTGTTGCGGTGTTCTGGCTTATCGTGATCGTGGCTGTCCCAGAGCCCAACGTGTTCACCGGCGCGCCCGCCTGGCTGACCTTTGGAGTCGTCCCGGCATACATCGTGATTTCCATGGCCGCCGGCAGTATTTGGGTCAAACGAACGCTAGTTGCCGCGGTGGACTGGTCGGTTGCCGGACGGCCACCCACAAGTGCAGATCAGCGCAACACCTTCCGAGCGCCCTGGGATCTGGCCCGAATTCATATTCTCTTGTGGGGTTTCGGAGCGGCAATTCTGGGCACGCTCTACGGTTTGTCCGATCCCAACTTCATTCCCAAAATCTTATTCAGCATCGTGCTCATCGGCGTCGTGGCGACGACCAACGCATATCTGATCACCGAGTTGGTAATAAGACCGGCCGCCGCACAAGCAATCGCCGCTGGGCATCCACCAGGTTGGTTGGCCACCGGTGTGATGGGCCGAATCATGACGGTGTGGATCCTGGGATCGGGAGTGCCGGTTTTCGGAATCGTCCTCTCAAGCGCCGTCAGCCTGCGGTTACAGCTGGAAACCCGCCACCAATTCGCCATCGGGCAGCTGATCTTGGCCAGCGTCGTGCTGGTTTTCGGCTTCACGCTGATGTGGATTGTCGCCTGGATTACCGCAACGCCCGTGCGAGTGGTCCGCACCGCGCTGCAGCGAGTGGAGCAGGGCGATCTGGACACCAATCTTGTGGTGTTCGACGGAACCGAGGTCGGTGAATTGCAGCACGGCTTCAACTCCATGGTGGAGGGCCTGCGAGAACGGGAACGAGTACGCGACCTGTTCGGGCGACATGTCGGACGCATGGTAGCCGCCAACGCCGAGCAACACCGCATCGAACTAGGCGGCCAGGAACGTCACGTCGCAGTGCTGTTCGTCGACCTTGAGGGCTCCACGAAGCTCGCTGCCACCCATCCACCGATGGAAGTGGTGGAACTTCTCAATCGGTTCTTTGCTGTCATCGTCGACGAGGTCTACCGTCAACACGGATCGGTCAACAAGTTCATCGGCGATGCGATTCTTGCGGTCTTCGGCGCCCCAACGCCTTTGAAACGATGCGAGGGTAACGCGCTCGCCGCAGCCCGGGCTATCTCGCGCCGGCTGCGCGAGGAGGTGCCCGAATGCACAGCGGGGCTGGGCGTGGCCGCGGGCACCGTCGTGGCCGGCAACATCGGCGCGCGGGAACGCTTCGAATACACCGTGATCGGAGATCCGGTCAACGAAGCCGCACGACTCAGCGACCTGGCCAAACAGACACCTGGCCTCCTACTGGCGTCCGAGACCACCGTGAACGCCGCCAGCGATCTGCAGCGCAGACATTGGCAACTCGGAGACGAAGTGGTGTTACGTGGCCGCCCCACCACAACACGACTGGCCGCTCCGGTTATCCCCGGGGAACAGTCGGCGCCAGCCACGGCCCTAAATCTTCTCGGCCGCAGACTCGGGCAAATCATCGGGGGCCCACGGCGCTGAGCAACTCAGGCTGAACGGGTCAACTCTTAGGACGACGGGTCGTTAGCTCCCGGATCAGTGTTCTCTCGCAGAATGGCGTGGTGGCAGTCTTCCTGGCTCTTACCGCTCTGCTCCATGCACACCAGCACGTGTACGTTTTTGCCGTCGGCTGAGCTGGCGCCGGGGGCGCTGCTGGGATGCGGAATCTCACCGGGATAGCGCGACCAGATCGAGGCACCCGACGAGGCCAGGCGCGCACAGTAGGCCGGGGCTCCGGCCTCGGTCATCCCGGCAGCACCCAGGGTTGCGCAGTCGGCGCCGACGACAACAACCGGTAACGCCACCACACCGGCCGCGGTGGGCTGGGCAGAGTCCCGCATGGGCTGCGAGGGGCGCTCAGCGGCGCTGCGCTCATGTCGGTCGTAGAACGTCACGTAAAGCACTGCTACAACGGCAATCACACTCAACACCAGCGCCAACGCCATAGGCGCGCGGCCCCGCACCCGCCCCGCGTCCGGCCTCTTCGCATGCCGCGGACCCGCTGGGGCCGGGACTGACATCGCCCCTCCGACAAGCCCGGCCCGGCTCCCGAGGGCACGGGCGAAATCCACGCACCGCTCGAAGCGGTCGGCAGGTGACTTTGCCAAAGCCTTCTCGAAAGGCCCACTGAACTTGGATAATTCAGGCCGCTTCGCCGCGATAGAGGGCGGTTGGGTACTCAGATGTTGACTGATAACTATCGCCGGGTTGGAATTCTGGAACGGCGGAGACGCGGTCAGTAGCTGGAACGCCGTTGCCGCTAAGGCATATTGGTCGGCGCGCCCGTCGATCTGCTCGTCGGCGGTAAGTTGTTCCGGGTTAGCTCCCTAGAGGATTTACGTTCGTGACGTTTGCGGTGAGCCTCTCACCCGATGTGGCGAACGGGTGGTATTTCTGCGTTCGCGAGGTTCCTAGCGAAGCAGATGGGGTGGGGTGTTGGAGGCTGATCGGTTCTCTGTTCGCAGGGTGCGGCATCAGGATGGGAGCCAGTCCTACTGGATCTTCACTCCTGATTTGGAGCTGCATCGTCCTAGTTTGAACGTGCTGAAGCGGTACGGGACGTCGACGCAGCAGACCTATGCCTACAGCCTGGTCGATCATTTGAATTGGCTGCTGGCCAACGGCAAGACACCCGACACCGTCACGTTTGACGATTTGCGGCGCTATATGAACGGCGTGACCGGCCAGGTCGACGGCGGCATCTACGGCGCGGTGTGGCGTAAGCCGACACAGAAGCCGATGGGGCCGTCGGCAGCGGGCAACGTGGCCTCGGTCGTCAAGGCGTACTACCTGGCGTTGGCGGCGGCGGGGGACGTGAGCGCTGAGTTGGTCGAGGCGCTGCGATCCAACACCGCTGTGCGACAGGGCAAGTCCCGGGGGATGGGCGAGGCCAATCCGCTGGCACCGAAGACAGCCTCTCGCCGGCCCCGCTTCCTTCCGAACGAGGTTGTGGAAGTCCTGTTTGCGCCGGGGGTGTTGACCTCGGCCCGCGACGTCATGATCCTGACCTGGCTGCATGACGGGGGCATCAGGGTGGGTGGTTTGTGCGGGCTGCGGTTCAGCGACCTGCACCTGACCCGGCACCATCGGTGCGGTCAGCGCGCCGATCCGCATATTCACATCATCGGCCGCGACGACAATCCCAACGGCGCGCGCGCAAAGGCCTACGCCCCGGCCGCCATCGCCAGCGACGGCGCGGTGTTGGACGGGGTCATCCGGGCCGTCAGTCCGGACATGATCAGCACGTTTCACGCATACCTGCTCGATGAGTTTCATCCGATCTCACATCTGGTGGACCACGAACAGGTCCTCGTGCACGTCACCGGCCGCACCCCGGGCGCAGCGCTCACCACCGGCGGTGTCCGCAAAATGCTGGCTAGGGCGTGTCAGCGGGCCGGGCTGCAGGTGCGCGTGACCCCGCACGGGTTCCGGCATAAGGCGGCAGCGGCTTTCTACGCCGAATCGGACTTCAACGCCGAGTTGGTCGCCCAGGAGTTCGGTTGGGCGAGCCCGCAGATGGTCACCGACTTGTATGGCAAGTCTGCGAACCGCCACGCGATGAAGTATCTGCAGCAGGCCTGGGACGGGACCGCGCGACCGCCGGCCGAACCCTATCTCGCGCCGGCAGCGGTATCGGAGGACGCGCAGTGACCGCTGCGGAACGGATTGCCGTGGCCCCAGCTGCGGCCACTGCCAGCGACTACCTGGGCCTGTCTGTAGAGCAGCGTTACCGCGTTGTCAGCCAACATTTCCCGCCGTGGCTGCTGACCGAACCGATCGAGTTTCCCGCAGACCACCCAACCTACGGCTGGGCATGCCTCGTCGAGGACTGTCTCGGCGCCTTGGATACAACCGATACCCGCCTGCTCTGCTCGGGGCACGCGAGGCAGTACCGACGTCTAAAGGACTCGGTTGACCTCGATGAGTTCGTCCGCGATGCCGAACCTGTGAAGCCGACGATGCTGGGATGGGCTCTGTCACGCAGGCCCGACTGCGGAATCTGTGGGAGCAACCGTGAAGCAATTCAACGCGGCTACTGCCATAGCCATGTGTTGAAGATGCGGGAGGCGCGCCGGCGTGGGGTCAGCGAGGCGCGGTGGCGACGAACCCAACACCCATTTCCGCCGTACGGCCCATGCTCGGTTCCGGGATGCGTCCACGACGGCTCGCGCACCGCAAGCGTGGACGCCGAGAAGCATCGTGTGTGCACCAGCCACCGTCAGCACAGGGACAGCACAGCAGCCGATTCGCGAGCATGGGACGCGTGGCTCGCATCTAAACCGGTCCAGGACTCCGTGACGCCACTCAGCAACCGTGGGCGGCTGTCACTGGCGCAACTGCCCCAGGGCCTGCAAAACGAGATCCGCTACGCCCTTCACCGACACGCGAACGCTGCAAGACGCACCCAGTGGCGCCCCACTGAGCTGCAGAAGGTTGTCGACGACCTGGCCGCAAGCAAGGTGACGTCTCTCTGCGACCCCGCGGTCACCGACCTCGCCGACCGCTGCCCCCGAGGTCGCCACGCCGGTCGCCACAACGAGCGCCGCATCTGGCTAGACCTTCCGGTCGCAGCGCGCAGCCTCATGGTGACCGAAGACACCGCCAAGGCCGCAGGATGGTTCGACCCGGTCCTTGTCGGAAGCTCACCGTTTCCAGGAACACAGGGCGAGGCGCATCGGCGTTTGGTCTGGGACCTGACCGCGGTCTCGCAACGCTGGCTGCGGGACTTGATCTGGGAGCACCTACGAGACGAGGCACTCATGCCCGTAGGGAAACGTCGGAGCGTCGCAACGGTGCGCCACCGGATTGCCGGAATCGCCCTGCTCTCGCATATTTTGCGGCAAAACCGCGACGACCACGGAGACAACCCGGCCCGGCTCGGCAGAACCGACGCCAGCGCGGTGAAAGACACCTGGGACCTGTGGTTACAGGAGCAGATCCCCATCCCCCGTTGGACGGAAAGCAGCTGGGGAAGAGAACCCGGCGCACTTACCGATAAAACTCACCACCGCTACATGGCCAGTATGCGAATGGTCTTGCAACGCAGTCACGAAAAGCGCAGGACACCAGCGGGCATGGACTCGTTCATTTTTAACTTGCCGGAATACCCGCGACCACCACAGAGTCCGCTGCCGCGCCCGCTGAGCTTCGGCGACTTCCAATTGCTTGTGAGCGCCGAGAGCATCGCCGCTCTCGAAGCCCTCGACAGCAAAGACGTCGGCTTCGCAGACATCTGGCTCACCCAAGCGTTTCAGGGCGGGCGGATCGGCGAGACACTCAAACTTCGGCTGGGCTGCGTCGGATTCGTCGGCCGTGCTCAGCCATACTTCTGGCGCGACATCAGCAAGGTCAACGTCATCGACTACGGCGTGCCTTGTCACCTGCCGGTCTACCAAAGGCTGCTGCGGCGCCAAGAGATCACCCGCGCAAAACTTCGTGCGCGCTACGCCGAGCAACTCGCCGCACTCGACGAACGCGGACGAGCGCGACTCGAAGCCGAGTGGGACCGCGACAAGCCGCTGTTTCCAAGTGCAATGTCGAACCCCGACCTGGTCATCGAGATATCGCAACCCTGGTTTCGCCAGGTGTGGACGCGGTGGTTCGAAAGTCTTGGACTGAAGGGGATTACGAGCCATCAGACGAGAGCAACTCTGGCTACCTCCCTGTTGAACAACGGCGCGCCGCCCGCACTGGTGCGCCAAGTTCTCGGGCACTTCTCCGAAGATGCGCTGGCTCACTACGCGAGATACAACGACACCACCGTGCAACGGCACCTGCAGCAGGTTTGGGCGGCCGGACCCGGCATGGACAAACCCGGCACCATTTTGATGCGCCCCAAAGAGGTCAAAGCCGTCGACCCGGGCGCCGCCGCTGCCCGGATCGACCTGACCGCCGTGCCGATTGAGCACGGTCTGTGCCGCTACGGCCCGGTCGTCGGCGGCGCGCAATGCCCATTCCAGAAGAACTGCAGCAACGGCCCCAAAGGACCGTGTGAGCATTTCGTGCTTACTGGCGCGGATCTGGCCTACTGGGAACGCAAACGCGACGCCGCCTACCACTTCGCCGAAGGCGCCCCCAACGACCAGGCACGTGACTACATCCTCAGCCAGTGGCATCCCTGGGAACCGGTGCTCACCGGGCTACGCGAAGCCCTCGAGGAACTCGGCCTGCTCGAACAAGCCGAACAACTCGACCTACGCGCCCCCAGACAGGACTACTTCGACCCGCTGTTTTCCACCGGATTTCAAGTATCCCAACTGAATCAACCTCCAGAGTCGAGCTGACGGCCATGACACCACAAGTCAAGGAGAGCACGATGGAAAGCACAAAGCGCCGCCGCCCCGTCGAGGCGATCGAACGCCGCGCAACCAAGAGCGCCGAATGTGAAAAGCGCGTGCGTACCGCTCTCACCAAGCTCATCAAAACCGGCGCACCGTTCACTGTCGAGAACGTCTGCGATCTGGCTGGCGTCGGCAAAACATTCATCTACGACAAGCGCCGCCGGCTCCTCACCGAGGCCGTCCTCGCGGCTCGCGACGCATCCCAGGCCGCAGCAATTGAACGCGCCGATCAAAAGATCGAAAAGGCCTCCGCGTCATGGCGAGAACGAGCTCTAGACGCCGAAGCCCTCGCCAAATCCCTGCGCACCACCGTCAAACAGCGCGAAGCGCGCATCAACGACCTGACCGGGCAGCTCTATGACCCCGAAGGCAACCACCTCGCCGACGAAAACGCCCGACTGCGAGACCTAGTCACCACCCTCAACCACAACCTCCACCGTGCTCAAAGCGACAACAACACCCTCAGACGGTCGCTCGATGCGGCGAGAGCCAACGTCAAACGAGAACGAGAACGCAACGTCACACAGCTGTTCGCAAATGAAACCGGGGCAGTCCCAAACGGGGGTCGATGTGACTAAAGGCCCCAATTGGTCGAAACCCTCGTTGAGCGCCTATGCAGGTACTTATCGTTGTGGAGACAACCAAAACACCGCGCTTTAGCTGTTAACACCGCCTCCTCGACCCCGATCACCCTAGAAACCCTAAAGCCTTGCTGGAGAGCTAATCTCATGACACGCACCGCACTGACTCGACAAGACACCACTAGCACACAGCCTTCGAAGTCGGCGGTCAGTGCAGGGGGTGGGGTTCGGCCGGTCCGCTCTGCTACTCACAGTTTGTCTTGGTCTGTGGTGAGCGGCTACGCACGCTATGTGGGCCGGGTGGGTGCCTTAGCGGTTACGTTGGGTGTAGGTGCGGCGATCGCGTCGATGTCGGGGATCGCGGCCGCCGATACTGGTACCGGCGGTTCAACAGGTTCCTCGCCATCAAGCTCAGTATCCTCGGATTCCCCCGATTCCCCCGATTCCCCCGATTCCCCCGATTCCCCCGATTCCCCCGATTCCCCCGATTCCCCCGATTCCCCCGATTCCTCGGATTCCTCGGATTCGGCTTCGGATTCCGGTGCTGAGATATCCGGCGGCGGTGCCGGTAGTGGGAGTGCGGAGGCTTCGGCTGCCCAGGACGTCGACGACATTGCCGATGAGATTGCTGAGGGTGGCGATTTCGGGGCGCAGTCGGGTGGAGCTGTTGGTGGCGATGAGGGCGCCGATGTTGAGGTCGGCGCTGATTCCGACGTTGGTACCGGCGCGGATGCGGTCGTGGGTGTGGGTGCGGAGGTGGAAGGTGGCGGCGCTGGTGATTCGAGTTCGGCGGCGCAGCAGGCCCACGTAGCTGCGGTGGCGTCGGCTTTAGAGGCTGATGAGGCTGGATCGGCGGCGGTGGTGTCAGCCGTTGATGTCGACAATCCGGCGCCTGCTTCTGTGTCGTCCGTGGCGGTGGTCGCTGATGGCGACCCGGTAGCGCCAGCGGCGGCCTCGCCAGCGGTGGGAGTGCAGGCTGCGGTGAATTCTTCGGTGTGGTTGTTCGGCAACGGCACCGCTGACCATCCCGATGGCGGCATTTTGATCGGAAACGGCTACAGCTACACCGGCTATGCGGGCGCGTGCACCAGTGGCGCGTGCAATGGCGGTAAAGGCGGTTTGATCGGCAACGGCGGTGGCGGCTACGCGGGCGGCAACGGCGGGTCGGCGGGCTGGTTCGGCACTGGTGGCGCCGGTGGGGACGGGGTCCTCGGCGGTGCGGGCGGCAACGGCGGCACCGGCGGCCTTTTCCTGGGCAATGGTGGTAACGGCGGCGCCGGTGGGGCGGCTGCGATCTCGACCGGTGATGGTGGTGCCGGCGGCAACGGCGGCGACACCGGGTTCTTGTCGCTGTGGGGAACTGGTGGAGTCGGCGGTGGCGGCGGGAGTGCCGGGGTGAGTGCGGGGACCGGCGGTGTCGGTGGTGCCGGCGGAAACGGCGGAGTGCTCAACGGCAATGGCGGGGCCGGTGGTGCCGGCGGCAGCGGTGGGACCAACGGGGGTGCAGGTGGGAGCGGCGGGCGTGGTGGTCTACTAATCGGCGCCGGCGGGGCCGGTGGTCTCGGTGGCGCGACAACCGCTAGCGGCGGTAATGGCGGGGCCGGCGGCGCGGGAGGTGACGCCGGGCAACTGTCACTGTCTGGCGAAGGCGGGGCCGGGGGGGACGGCGGGAGCGGCGGGTCCGGCGGTGCCGGCGGTGCCGGGGGTGTCGGCGGAAGCGCCGGGGCTCTAGCGCTGCTGGGCCGAGGAGGGGCCGGTGGCGCTGGCGGCGCCGGTGGCGTCGGCGGCGGTTTCGGGGGTGGTGGTGGCAACGGCGGTGACGCCGGACTGGCAGGAAACGGTGGCGCCGGTGGCCTCGGCGGTGCTGGGGCGATAATCGGAAATGGCGGCAACGGCGGGATCGGCGGCAACGGCGGTTCCGGCGGATTGCTGCTAGGCGACGCCGGGTTCGGCGGAAACGGCGGAAACGGCGGGTCCGGTGGCAACGGCGGTAACGGCGGCAGCACCGGCTTGCTATCGATGCTGGGTTACGGCGGCTACGGCGGTAACGGGGGTGCCGGCACCATCGGCACCGACGGCCAGTCAGGGACTTTTCCAGGCGGCAACGGCGGCGACGGTCAAGACACCAACGGCGGAAACGGCGGAAACGGCGGAAACGGCAGCTGGATCATCGGAGCCGGCGGAAACGGCGGAAACGGCGGAGCCGGGGGCCAGGGCGGTAACGGCGGTGACGGCGCCGACGGCGCGGATGGGGTTAACTCCGGCGAGAACGGCGGCTTGGGCGGTAACGGCGGAGCCGGGGGCAGCGGAACCGGTGGGTTGGGCGGCGCGGCGGGCACTGGTCGGTTCTTGCTGTTGTTCACCAGCAACGGTGCGGCCGGCAAAGCCGGCGCCACGGGAACCGACGGCGACGGCGGAAACGGCGGAAACGGCGGAAACGGCGCGCCCGGGGGGAACTCGTTAGCCGATGGCGGCGACGGCGGCGACGGCGGTAACGGCGGTGCTGCGCTGGGCACGGGCACCGGTGGCGCCGGCGGCGCCGGCGGAAACGGCGGCGTGGGCTACAGCGATACAGCAGACAACGGCGACCGCGGAAGCAACGGTGGCTTCGGTGGTTTCGGTGGCACCGGTGGTGATGCGGTCGACGGCACGGCCGGTATCGGTGGCGCCGGCGGTAACGGCGGCGCCGGAGGCGACGGTGGTGATGCCCCCGACGTGCCGGGTAGCAGCGTCGGCGGTGACGGTGGCGCCGGTAGCGCTGGCGGCCAAGGTGGTTTCGGCGGGACGGCGTCGGGTTCGGGTACTGGCGGTGACGGCGGTAGCGGCGGTGACGCCGGCCACGGCGGTGACGGCGGCGACGGCGCAGACGGCGTCGGGTTCACCCCCAACGCCCGGCAGGGCGGCAACGGTGGCGACGGCGCACAAGGCGGATTGGGCGGCCTAGCCGGCGCTGGCGGGACCGACGGGAACAACGGCGCCGACAGCAACGGCGGAAACGGCGGAAACGGCGGAAACGGCGCGCCCGGGACGGGGAGCCCGTTAGCCGATGGCGGCGATGGCGGCGACGGCGGTAACGGCGGTGCTGCGCTGGGCACGGGCACCGGTGGCGCCGGCGGCGCCGGCGGAAACGGCGGCGTGGGCTACAGCGATACAGCAGACACCATCGGGTTCGGAACCAACGGTGGCTTCGGTGGTTTCGGTGGCACCGGTGGTGATGCGGTCGACGGCACGGCCGGTATCGGTGGCGCCGGCGGTAACGGCGGCGCCGGAGGCGACGGTGGTGATGCCGCCGACGTGCCGGGTGGCAGCGTCGGCGGTGACGGTGGCGACGGTAGAGCTGGCGGCCAAGGTGGTTTCGGCGGGACGGCGTCGGGTTCGGGTACCGGCGGTGACGGCGGTAGCGGCGGTGAGGCCGGTGACGGCGGTGACGGCGGTGACGGCGCAGACGGCGTCGGCGGCACCCCCAACGCCCGGCGGGGCGGCAACGGTGGCGACGGCGTACAAGGCGGATTGGGCGGCCTAGCCGGCGCTGGCGGGACCGACGGGAACAACGGCGCCGACAGCAACGGCGGAAACGGCGGAAACGGCGGAAACGGCGACGGCAACGGCGGTGACGGCGGCGAAGGCGGATGGGCCGCCGGAGGCGTGGCAGGTAACGGCGGCAACGGTGGTAGCGGCGCAACCGGCGGCGGCGGTAACGGTGGCGTCGGTGGTTCGGCGACTGCGACCGGCGCGGCCACCACGGCCACGGGCGGTGACGGCGGCAGCGGCGGTAACGGCACAACCGGCGGCGGCAACGGCGGTATCGGTGGCGCGGCGACCGCGACGGGCTCCGGCCTTATCGTCGCCACCGGTGGTGACGGTGGCCTCGGTGGTGACGGTGGTGTCACCACCGGTGGTGACGGCGGCGACGGTGGAAACGCCGTGGTCAACGGTGACGCCTCTGGAATTGCCAACGGCGGCAACGGCGGAAACGCGGGCAACTCGGGCGCAACGGGCGGCCAAGGCGGTACCGCCGTTGCGAACGGTGGCGGTACGGCCAACCCAGGCACCAACGGCTCCAATACCTAGGCTCCGCAGCGACAGGAAATCGGTCCCCCTCCTGCGGGAGGGGGACCGTTTCGTTCTCCGCGCACCGACGCGGCCCGCGAAAACGACGCTGATCGGCGGGGTCGGTTGCCTAGGCAGCAAATGTCATCTGAAACTATGTCGCGAACGCGCCCGCCACGTTCTAGACAGCATGAATGGTCCTTGATGGCGGAGCTTGGGCACTAAGGCAGGGCGCTGAGTATGCGACGGTCCCTACCGTCATGTTGGTGCCGGTCAATGAACTTACCTCACCGACCCTGCGCGCAATACCGAAGTCCGCCAGCATGATCCGCTCGTTCTCTGTACCAGGATCGGCGATGAGGATGTTTGCGGGTTTGATGTCACGGTGTAGCAATCCACGCTGGTGAGCGTAGTCGAGCGCCTCGCCGACGGCGGTCACAATGCGGACCACCAGGTCCGCCGGCATGCCCTTCGGGTATTGCTCGGTGAGCAACCGGCCAGCGTCGGTGCCCTCCACATGTGCCATGGAGATCCACAGTCGGCCCTGGAACTCGCCGCGGTCGTGCACCTCGACGATATGCGGGTGCCAGAGAGAGGCCGCGATGTCGGCCTCCCGGTTGAAGCGGTCCCGGTATTCGCTGTCGGCGCAGATCGTTGCCGACAGCACCTTGAGGGCGTCCTTGCGCGGCAGCCTGGGGTGCTCAGCCAAATAGACCTCGCCCATGCCCCCAGAACCCAGTAGCCCCAAGATCGTGTAGCCCGAGATCACCTCGCCGTCGGTCAGCACGGGTGCACGTACACGACTCGGCTACCGAACACAGTGTCTTGCAATGATCTCCGATGCTGGTCCAAAGCCACCCACGCCAGCCCCAGCGGGAAGGCTACGCATGCGGCGCCACGCAGTAACGCGGCCGGAGGCTTCAGACGATCCGAATGCCGTCCGAGCACCTGCAGGCCCATGATCGCCGCACCGGCCGTGCGGCCCGAGACCGACCAGCAACCGCCGAGATAGAGCACCGCTACGACGAATCCAACGAGGCCGGTAAACACCAACTCGAGGGCGGGGAAACGGAAAGCACTGGGGTTGAGCGCCAGCTTGGCGAGCACCAATCCGATGTAGAGAAACCCCAACAGCCCAGCGACGACAGCCAAGTCGATCAGAGCAGCCAGGCTACGGCTGACCACGCCCGCAGTTCGTGCCGTCGGATCATCACGCAGGGTCATGAGAACCTTGTCGGCGCCCCAGGACCCGGTCGACGAAACCCGAGACTGCATCGTCGGCACGTTCGCCCTGGGTGCGTACATCGGTCATTACCTCGGCGGTTACCGAATTGGTGGAGCCACGGATGATGGCCGGCAGATCAACACCATTTATCACCTCATCAGCCAAAGCGACGAGATCAATACGGGCGATCACCGTCTCGATTGCCTCTGCCTCCAGACGGTCGCGAACGATCGCGGTGAGGTCAAGTTCGTCGAGCACGGCGGCCACGATCAGCGACAACAAGGCCTGCGCCTCGCGCTTACCGCGCGTGAACAAGCTACCCACCACAGGCAGCGACTCACAGGCCCGATAGACATCCACCAGCACAGACGGTGCTGGCGGCGGGCGTTCGGGCAGCGGGGGCAGCGGGGGCAGTGGGGTATTGACGAGAGTCATCAGCGCATCCTCAGTGTGGCAATCCGAGATAGGGGAACTCGGGAAGCAAGTCGGTGTGCGGGGTCTGGCCGGAGGGCGGGCTCGGCCGCTTGTTCAGGAAAGCAATGAGGTAGTCGACGGCGTCGTCGGTCAGAGTGCGGCCATTCGGGTACTTCGCCGGCCGCGACGGGTCATAGGTCAGCACGTCGGGAAGCGTGGCCTCGGCGTCGATAGCCGCTATCGCCTCCTTACGGGAGTATCCCCCAGCGCGGGCCATCACATCGATGAGCGGGCCGATCCAGCGTTCCCGGTCGCGATTCGGCTCGCCCGCCCGGTATTCCGCCCGGCTGTCCTCGGTGGCAATAAAGCTGCCGAGTGCGGGATGGCCGACCCTATCGGCATGGATCCACTGGCCGTCCATCATCAGGCTGCAACGTCCCCAGATCCGAACGTCCGGGCTGGGGCTGAGGTAGCTGCTAGGTAGTTCGATCACTGTGGCAATGACGTTGCCCTGGGCGTGCGAGTCCTCGCCGGCGCCGTGGCGATCGACAGCGGAAGGGTCGCCATGGGCGCCCGTGGCGAACGTGAACCCACCAGACTCCACACTCGCTGACCGCTCACCGAACGACACCGCGACATCGCCGAAGATCTGAGAACCGACCGCAGCCACCGTCGAGGCCTGCGGGCCGACTGCCAGGTATACATCGACCGTCTGCGCCCCGTCGATGGGAGGTGAGTAGACGAAGCTGAACGCAATGTCGTTGCGATAGTCACCGGTGTAATCGATTCCCAGCCGGTAGACCGCGTCTGGGTGCAGCGGACCGGCTTCGGGGTTGGCAGTCAAGATCAGCACGGTCCGGTCCGGATCGACGGGCGACTGGAAAACGAAGAGATCGCACAGGTTCAGCCGCGGATCCCCCAGCGGGGCGCCGGGCCTGGGCCCCAGTAGGTGTGTCAACACAGCTCCATCCACCCGCACGGCCTAGATGGGGGTCAGGCCGTGCTTGCGCGCCACGCGGCTGATCTGCTTATCCCGCAGCAGGTGCATGCACTTGCGCAGCAGCAGCCGAGTTTCGTGCGGTTCGATGACGCCGTCGATGTAGCCGCGCTCAGCCGCGATCCACGGCACCGCCATACCCGTGTTGTAGCCCTCAATGAAGTCGGCCTTGATCTTCTGCACCTCGGGCGTGTTCGGGTCTGGGAAGCGCTTCACCAGCAGTTGGGCGGCGCCATCGGCGCCTATCACCGCGATCCGTGCCGTCGGCCAGGCGAAGTTCAGGTCGGCGGTCAGCTGCTTGGACCCCATCACGGCATACCCGCCGCCATAGGATTTGCGTATCGTGATCGTCACTTTCGGGACGCACGCCTCCACCACAGCGTTGAAGAACCGCCCCCCGCGCTTGATGATGCCGCCCTTTTCCTGGTCGACACCGGGCATTGCGCCGGGGGTGTCGACGACGAACACCAGCGGGGTATTGAACGAGTCGCAAAACCTGATGAAGCTAGACGCCTTGTCGGACGCCTCGTTATCGATCGCCCCCGACATGTGCATCGGCTGGTTGGCTATCACCCCGACCGGACGGCCATCCACGCGAGCGAACGCGGTGATCATCGCCGGGCCGCGCTGCTCTCCGACTGGGAAAACGTCGCCATCGTCGAAGATCCGCAAAAGGATCTCCATCATGTCGTAGGCCTGGTTGTCGGCGTCCGGCACAATCGTGTCCAACTCCAGGTCGTGCGGGGTGATCTGCGGCTCCAGACCCGGATTGACCACCGGCGGGTCGTCGAACGTGTTAGCCGGCAGAAACCTCAGGTAGTCGCGCACATACTCGAAGGCCGCCGCCTCGGACTCCACAACCTGATGGATGTTGCCGTACCGCGCCTGATTGTCGGCACCACCAAGTTCGTCCATCGTGACGTCCTCGCCGGTGACATCCTTGAGGACGTCGGGCCCGGTGATGAACATGTAACCCTGGTCGCGTACCGCGACCACCAGATCGGTCTGGATCGGGGAGTACACAGCGCCGCCGGCGCACTTGCCGAAAATCAACGAGATCTCCGGAACCAGACCGCGCAGCATCTCGTGGCGGCGGCCCAGCTCGGCGTACCAGGCCAGCGACGTCACCGCATCCTGGATGCGGGCGCCGGCAGAGTCGTTGATGCCGATGATCGGGCAACCGACCATAGCCACCCACTCCATCAGGCGCGCGACCTTACGGCCGAACATCTCCCCGACCGAGCCCTGGAACACCGTCTGGTCGTGGCTGAATACTCCAACCGGTCGGCCGTCGATGGTGCCGTGGCCGGTCACCACGCCATCCCCGAAGAGCGCGTTAGGGTCACCAGGCGTCTTTGCCAATGCCCCGATCTCCAGGAAGCTACCGGGGTCAAGGAGGGAATTGATACGCTCCCGCGCGCTGGGGATGCCTTTCTTCGCCCGCTTGGCAACCGCCTTTTCTCCACCCGGTTCCCTGGCGAGCTCAAGCTTCTCGCGTAGCTCAGCCAGCTTCTCGGCCGTCGTCACCGGCGCGTGGGGGGGAGATTCTGCTGTCACTTGGCCGTATCTTCCTGTTGCGCCTGAATCTGACTGATCGCCTCACTCATGTGAGCACCGACCTTTGCAATGTACGGCTCGTCGATGGCCTGGATGTGCTCGCCCCCGATGGCAACCACCTCTAGTTCGGTGACGAATTCCCCCCATCCACCGTCAGGTTGACGAGTGGCGTAACGCGGTTCGAACATAATCGCGTCATCGTGGTACCGGTCGGCCATATAGAGCGTGGCGTGCCCGCCGTAGGTCTCGATCGCAGCGGTGTCGAGCGCCCGGTTGTCCAGATAAGAGGTGCGCTGGTGCTCGATGATGCCGCCAGGAATGTCGACCCCGCTGTCCTTCACTGCGTCGAGAATGAAGCGCACCTGACCCTCGTCATCGAGCTCCTCGAGTTGCTCATATGGGATCGGGGGAATGTCGACGTTGAAGGTGCGCTGGGCGAACAAAGCGTAGCGATCCCACCGCGCGCGGATCTCCTCCTTGGTCTGCGGAACCTCCTCGCCCGCACGAACTGTGTCGATCAGACCAACGAACCGAACTTCGGCGCCGCTGCGCTCGAGCCCGACCGCGCAGGCGTACGCCAGTGCGCCACCCAAAGACCAGCCGGCCAGGATGTAGGGGCCCTTGCCCTGAATTTCCATGAGCTTCGGTACGTATTGCGCCGCCCGCTCGGCGATCGAGCCTTCGACGCGCTCGATGCCGTAAACCGGTGTGTCTGCCGGCAACCGCTTTATCAGCGGCTCATAGACAACGGTTGAGCCGCCTGCCGGGTGGAAGAGGAACACCGGTACCAGGTCGGAGCCCTCCGGCCGTGCCCGGATCGTACGAACGAAGCCGTCCAGCTCACCCGCGTCCATCAGGTCGCGAACGATGCTCGACAGATCCTGGATTGTGCGAGCCCCTGCGACCTGATCGGCGGTGATAACGCCTTCGGCGCGCTCTGCCAGACGCTGCGCGATCTTCTCCGCAGTCGAGGAGTCCAGCGACGGAAGTTCGTTGAACACGCCGCCCGGGGACTTGCCGGTCACGATCGCCCACGTGGCGAACGTGACACGCTCTGCTGCATCGCGCGGCGGGACATCGGCTCCGAGCGCCTCTGTCACTGCCTCCTGGGTAAGCACCGCAGCCGCCGCCTGAGCGGCTCCCGCCGCTTCAGGGGTTCCCGCCGCCTGAGCGGCTCCCGCCGCTTCAGGGGTTCCCGCCGCTTCGGCGGGTTTCGCAGCCGCGCCGGTGGGGTCGGTCGGCGGAGCGGGGACGCCCGCGACATCAGGCAGGGGCGGCGGGATGTCGGAGCCGGACTGCTCAGCGGCGATCGGATGGCCGGCCTCAGCGAGCTT
>JAHZKD010000133.1 GCA_022600605.1 Actinomycetes bacterium | reverse complement strand
TTTCAGATGATGGCCGACCTCGGCTCGATCGTCGGCTCACTTGTGGTGGGGCAGGTGGCCCAGCACGCGTCATTCGGTTGGGCCTTCACGGTCAGCGGTGTGATTCTCGGGGTGGCCGCGGTCGGCTGGGTCTTTGCGCCCGAAACCCGTCCACCTGCATTCAGGGCCCATACTCAGGGACGTCCGTTGGGTCCGGAAGCCGGCGGCGAAGTACCGTGACCTGGGATTTTGAACGGCAACCCGCAGGTGGTGTAGCTTCGATTAGCACAACTTCACGGGGCTATGGCGCAGCTGGTAGCGCACCACACTGGCAGTGTGGGGGTCAGGGGTTCGAGTCCCCTTAGCTCCACCAGGGAGACACCGAAGTCACATAGCTTTGGCTTTTTGCTGGTCGAGGTTCCGAGGCGCCGTTTGACGACAATTTCGACTACAGTTCTGTTCGATCTGTTCGACGGAATCGGCTCCCTGTTCGGCAGCGACTACAGCCGTGCCTCAGCGACCGATGGGCCTCGACACCCGCTTGTCCACGACCCACAGCTCGGAGATACAAACTTCGGCGCCCGCAAGTCATGCCACTCTGGTGCGGTGGGACGGGACGGGCTATGGGCGAATAACGTTTTGACGATTCCACCCCCTTGGTGGGAGACCAAGCTGACGGTCGCCGCAGGGCTAGAGATAGAGCCATGAAGGTCGAGTCCGGGCAAGTTGGTGAACGGATCGCCGACTCCAAAAATCCCCCTGACTACTGTCAGACCCGGCTACTAAGGTCCTTGACTGAGGAACAGCGGGAGGGGGGCAAACGTGTCATTTGAGTCGGGTACCTTTGTCGTTCACCCCGAAATCCCGGGGCTCGGTCATGTAGCTGAAAACCACCACGGCGTTCTGGTCGTTGAAGCCTTCGACTCCCCGGCTAACCCGGTCGCGATGACCTGGAAACTGTCACTCGAGCAGTGCACCCCGGTGTTGTTACCGGTCGAGCAACGCGTTTACCGGCGCGACCCTGACACCGGCCGTTGGGAGGCAGGTCGGGTAATGGCTCAAGCCGACAACGGCTATGCGGTGCGCTTCCCCGATCGCGAGTGGGATCAGATCATCCCTGTTGAACAGTTGCGAGTGCGGTGGGAGAAGTCGATCACTTCCCCCGCAGAGGTGTTGGTAGCCGGCGCGATCGAATCGCCCTATTACCGCGACGCGCGACTTCCGATGCTGCACTCGTTGATCGATCAACGACAGGCTTGCGCGAGTTTCACCGCGGTGCTTTCGTCGGCGGTCGAAATCTATTCGCACCAGATCGACACCGCGCTGACGGTGTTGTCTGACCCGGTGCAACGCTACCTCCTCGCCGACGAGGTCGGACTCGGCAAGACCATTGAAGCCGGTCTGATCATCCGCCAGTTGCTCATTGACAGTCCGCAGGCGCACGTCGCTGTCCTGGCACCGGAAGTGCTGCGCCGGCAGTGGCAGGATGAACTGCTTACTAAGTTCTTTATTGACGATTTCCCGAAAGCAACCGTCAAAATCTCTAGCCACGACAACCCGGAAAAGTGGACGGACTACCACGGCTATGACCTGGTGGTCGTCGATGAAGTTCATTTTCTAACCCGGAGTGGCGACCCGCGCTTGGCGCCTTATCCGCAACTGGCGGTGCTGGCCCATTCGGTGGAACGATTGCTGCTGTTGTCGGCAACGCCGTCGACCGCCCGCGCCGATCGGCAACTTGCACTGCTGCACCTGCTCGACCCGGACGTGTACCGGTGGGAAGACCTGCCCGCATTCACCGAGCGGTTTGCGCAGCACCGGGAGTTGGCCAACGCCATGGACACTTTCGACCCCGGCTTCGAATCGCTGCTGCCGTCCTCCATCGCTGAGATCCGCGAAATGCTACCGGCCGATCCGAGATTTGAGTGGTTGTCGGCGAACGTATTGGGCTTGCTCGATAACGAGGCATTCCTGCGCGCCGAGGCCGACCGTCCCGCACTCGGTGAGGCGTTGGACGCTCTGCGTGCGCACCTCGCGGAAACCTATCGATTGCATCGCCGAACCATCCGGCATCGGCGGGCGCGGGTGATCGATGACGTCAACGAGAATCTGTTGCCGTTCGATGTCACCGGTCGCCGCGCGCCGACATTGCTTCCCCAGTCGGCACCTGCCACCGTTGACGCACTTCTCGAGTGGCAACAGCAGGTCGCAGCTTGGATTTTCGACCACACCGACGAACCCGAAGACGCGGAAGCAGCGTTTATTGAATACGGTGACGTGCTAGCAGTGTTGACCTCACGACTCGACGGGCTATCTGATGACTTCGCACAGGCTGTGCAGTTCCGACTGGGCGAAGATGCGCGTACCGCTCAGAGCGCGGGGCTCAGCGCTGTTGAACGCGAAATTCTCCGGGAGGCCCCGGTGCTGCCGTTTGAAGCCGAAACCTTAATAGTTGCAAGTGAATCCGATGACTCCTTGATCGATGGACTGCTCTTGACCATCGGAAATCAGCAACGTACCGTCGTGTTTTGCGGTTCAGGTCAACTCGCGGGATTGGTAGCAAATGCGCTTCGCGACCGCAGCAAGAAGGTCCCAGTCTTCGAACACACCGCTGCCGCACCCCCGGACAAGATCGACGACGATCTGAGGCAATGGCGGGCGACCGGAGGGGTGGTGATCGCCGACGCCACTGCCGAAGACGGCGTCAACCTGCAACAGGCAGACGCCGCTGTGCATTTACGCTTGCCCTGGTCGCCTAATCGGCTCGAACAGCGAATCGGTCGAATCGACAGGTACGCCGCAACTCTCGGCTCTATGACAAAACCGGCGGACCATTTCGTAATCGCCCTCGGAGATACCGACCACAGCTTCTCCGCGGCGTGGACGGATCTTTTGGTTCACGCCTTCGGGGCCTGGACAACGTCAATGTCAGCCATACAAGATCGACTCGACGCACTGCAGGTCGAACTGTGGGCATTGGCGCTCCGTAACGGCCCACAACGGATGTGCGCCGCGAGCGCTCACGTGGTGACCGCGGTCGCAGACGAAAGCAAACAGATTCAAGTGATGGACGCGCTCGATGCCGTCGCTGACAGCTCGCTTGGTGAAAAGATCGCGGTTCGGATAGGTCAAAGTGAAACCCGTTGGCAAGCATACGAACGTGACGCCCGTCGCTATGTCGCTCCGGACAGCGGCGGTATCCGATTCACCGTGACTGAACCAGCCTCGGCAGTTGAGTTCGGCGTTGACACCTTCCGCAAGCCGTTGATTTCCCCGTTGATGCTCACCCGGCAGTTCGGGAGACTGCCTGCCGGTTCGATGCGCGGCGTGTTTAACCGAACGGTTGCGCTCCGGAACTCCGGCCTGCGCCTATTCCGGCTAGGCAATCCGTTTATCTCGGGGTTGGACAACGTTATCAAGGTCGACGAGCGCGGCCAGGCCTCAGCGATGCTGCGACGGTTAAAGACAAGAGAGCCATTGTCGTTCTTCGGATTCGACCTGCTGGTAGAGGCTGACCTCACCAAGGCTGTGGAACATCTTGAAGGCGAGGGCGAACTTGCGCTACGCCGTTACGCTGATGCGCTGTTCCCGCCGATTCTGGTCCGGGTGTGGCTGCGCGCCGGTGCAGACGATTTTGTTCGGGATTCAAACCTTCTGACGTGGCTCAACCGCGACTATGACAATTTACGCGACGAAAATCTCGGCCGGCAGATCAGTATTCTGGCCGACGTCTTCGGGGGGTTCGACCGATTCGGCAAGCAGGTACGGACCGCCGAGAAGACCTCTGTCGAGACCTTCGCCAACGAGGCATCGCTTCGAACCCGGGCCGACCGCGCGAGGAGTGAAGCACAGCAGTTACTGACGATATACCGGACACAGGCCGAAGCTCGCCAGGCCGCTGGACGCCTAGTCACCGACGCTGAAGGTTATCTGTTCGATGTCGTGGTGAGAGAAGCGGTGGTTAACGCGTTGGCGGCCCCGGCCATCCGGGTGATGGCGGCCAGTTGTGTTGTCGGCGGGCAGTGGACCAATGGTTGATTTGAACGCAATCAAGCGACTCTGGCGGTTCAAACCCGATGTCGATGGCAATGCGGAAGTATGGGGAACAACCCAGCGGTTGCGCGATGCGCTGGACCAACACCGCGCCGGTCGGGAGAACGTCGAGGATCTGGTGGCGCTGACCCGGCAATTACTGCTCGAACATCAGGCTTGCGCTGGTACGTCGACGCCGCCGTCGATCACGGTTCCGTTGGGTGAGCGGTTGCCCACCGTCGAGCAATGGCGTGATGGCAATTGCAATGCGTTTACTGACGGCACTGTGGCGCACATCAATGCCCGGAAGTGGCTACCGCCGTCCGACGATCGGTCCGCTGCAGAAGAAGACATCGAACCGGTCTATCGGGAACAGCGTTCTAGAACGAATGTCATTCCCGCAGATCCATTTTGGTCTTACACTTTCGGCTTTTCCGGCTACACCTCAGAGGGCCAGCGCCAGGCCGCCCGCGCTGCGGTGACCGCACCATCGGGATCAACGTTGATCGTGTGCCTGCCGACCGGGCAGGGCAAGACCGAAGTTGCTTTGGCTGCCGTGATTCCCGCAGTGCGCACCGGTGGCGGGGTGGCCGTGATCGTCGTACCCACGGTGGTGCTGGCTCAGGACATGGAGCGCCGTTTGCGTGACTACTTTCCGGACGTGCCCCGCTTTGCCTATACCGGGAATCTCGACGACATCTCGAAAACCCAGATCCGTAAAGCGATTCGCGACGGTCGTCAACCGGTCGTGGTGGCGGCGCCGGAAGCGGTCATGACCGGACTGGGGGCAGCCCTCGACTCGGCCGCGGCCGAGGGTCGGTTGACCCATCTTGTCATCGACGAAGCTCACCTGGTCGAACAGTGGGGGGCTTCGTTTCGGCCCGAGTTCAAAGGCATCGCCGGCAAGCGTCGACACTGGTTGGCCTCAGCCCCAGCCGGGCAAAAACTGGTGACTATCGCGATGAGCGCGACACTGACCGCCGAACAAATCCGCGCGCTTGAGAACTCCTACGGCATCCCCGGACCCGTCGAGCTGGTGTGGGCATCGTCGACCCGCCGTGAACCCGCGTATTTCCTCGAGACGTACGACAATCGAGAAGACCGCCAACAAGCTGTGCTGACCGCGGTGGGGCGACTACCGCGACCCTTGATTCTGTATACGACGACTCGCGAGGATGTTGCAAGGTGGTTTGAACTGCTGCAAAACCACGGGTTCGACCGTATTACCAGACTTGACGGTGATTCCAGCGATACCGAACGCCGCGACGTCGTCACCGGACTCAGGGGCGAAGACACCGACGGAACGATAGTGGCGACCCGCTACGACATTGCGGTGGGAACTTCGGCGTTCGGCCTCGGACTGGACATCCCCGACGTTCGGTCGGTGGTGCACGCGACGATCCCCGAGACCATCGACCGTTACTATCAGGAAGTCGGTCGAGCCGGTCGAGACCGTCGAGCGTCGGTGGCCTACCTAGCGGCCTATGTTGCACACAGAGGGCAGGATCAATCCGATGACAACCGGATTGCTCAGGCAATCAATGATATTCAACTAATGACCGACGAAATATCATGGCAACATTGGCGAGCCATGCGCGCCGGTGCCACTAAGCTTGGCGAACGGTTGTGTATCGATCTGTCTAAGTACCGGCCTGGCCTACAAGTCGAGTCGAAGCGCAACGCACAGTGGAACGCTAGCCTTCTGCACCTTATGGAGCGAGCGGGGCTGATCACACTCCATGCGCCGACCGTGATCCCCGACCAGGACGATGAAGCGGCCAAGCGTCGCGACATTCGTGAAGTCACCGAGCATCACGTGCGTATTAACGACGAGGAGTTCTTCAAAGAGAAGGTCAACCGCGAGCGCAACCTCGTCAAGACTGAGCAAGCGACCGCACTAGGCAGGATGCGCGAATTGAACAAAGGAAATAGGTGTGTATCGACTGCGATCGCCGATTACTACAGGATCGACCGGAACGGAATCCACCTAAAGACAGTGATCAACTGCCGTGGGTGTCCGCAATGCCGTCGGGAATTGCCGGTGAACCAAGATGAAGGCCTGCGTCGAGGCGGCGGCGACGCACTGCCTGATATCGCGAAGTGGACTCTCCCTGCAAATCCGCCACTGTCCAGTTACTTCGGATCCAACAGTTGGCTGAGTATACGCTGGGACGATCCACAGCACTTCAACGATTTACTGCCGCATGTTATTTCAGCGCTCTCTCGACGCGGCATACCAGTCACCGCCGGCCCCGGCCTGAGCCGAGAGTCGCTTTCGCGCGCGCAGAAGTCGGCAGCGCCATTACCGATAATCTTCGACTCCGACGGGCTCTTGGTGGACTTCTACGACGGTCCGGTGGTATGGGTCGCCGCACCCGGCGAACCGTTGAGCAGTTTGATCACCTACCGATTGGATAACGGAGCCCCGACATACTTGGTGCATCGCACTGACCTTGCCCATCCTGGCAAACCTGGCACTCCGATCTGGACTATGGGAAACACCGTTCGACTGGAAAGATTGGCGAAGGAGCTCTGAATTGACTGCCCTAATCAATGTTGAAGGTGCACTACCGAGACCACTTTGGGCGCTGACCCGGTACCTACTGGGAGTGCCCGGTAAGCGCCAAAGAGCCGGGCATGTGCACGCGATTCTCAGTCCACCGACCCTGTTCGACTCTGGCGTCGATAAGGAGAAAGGCGAAAAAGAGAAAGGGGATAAAGAGAAGACTTTCGAAAGGACTGTGAAAATCGCCAAGGAACTTGGTGTGCTCGACGAGGAGGACGGTTACCTCGCATTGACTGCGGCCGTGAGTGGTTTGGCCGCGGATGACGTTGAAGGGTTCTACGATGTCCTGCGCCACTCGATTCTGCACCGCGTGTCGGTCGAGGTTTTGGGTGCTGAAACCTCAAACACCGAAGGCAAGGATCTGCTCCGCGCGCTGTGCTTTTTCATGACACTGCCGTCCGACAAGACGGTCGATAGCAACACGTTCAGCAAGGTCCAAGCTGGCGTGGTCTCAGACGAGTTCCGCAACCCGTTTCAGAACACCGCCCGGTGGGCCTTCTTCCCCGAATGGTCCGCAGCTCTTGGATTTGCTGCCACTCCACTGCTCCACGACGGGCGCATCGCGACGCTAGTGCCCGACTGCCGTAAGGCCGTGCGTCGCACGGCATTACATAGGTGGCGCGACGGAACGAAACTCTCGTCGCAAGAATTGGTCACCGGACTGCTGGAGGAACTGCCTATTCTCCCAGGCGGTGCCTATAGTCGCGCATTAGGGTTTGACGTTCCCGAAGACGGCGCAAGCCAGGCGTTGTCAGCGGCGTTATTGGCTGGGCATGACGACGGCTGGATAGTGTTGACGTCTCGTTCGGACGCCCCCAACACGATCCAGTTGTGGGACCCCGACGCAGGTAGCGGTACGCGACCGGTTTCCGCCGCCGAAATCAAAGTCGCCGCATGACGGCGCCCACCGGAGTCCCGGTCTGCTGGTCGCATGAAAAAGCAATCGCCACGATCAGCACCGAGGCGGTCACTCCCTCTCCTGCAGTTTTTTTTGCCACCCATGTGCCGCTTCGGATTCGCCGCCGCCACCCTGACCTGTCTGATTCCGACGGCGCAGACAAGGTGACGGAGAATGATGTACACAACGACTTTCTGACTCGATCGTCGCCAGTCGGTGTGCTGCTGATGCCGGTGATCGGCGAATCCGGTACCGGTAAGTCGCACTTGGTCCGATGGATTGCTGAGCGGACGAAATCTGACGAGCGCCGCACCGTGGTGTACGTGCCCAAGGCGAGAACGAGTCTTCGCGCGCTCATCCGGATTCTGCTCGAGCGCGACGATGTCGACTCGCCAGAATTGACAAGATTGCGCGAAAAGGTTGACGAGTTCGCTGCCACCGTGGATGAAGAAGTGCTGCAGCGACAGCTCATTGGTGCGCTTGCTGATGTCGTCGCTCAGGCTGAGCCCAGTGATTCTGACCGGCGGGCGCTGGTCGGGCCGGACAAGTTGGCTTTGATGCTGCGCGATGTGAACGTGCAGAGTCACCTCATGCGCGCCGGGTCGCTCATCCCGCGGTTGGCGACCAGTCTCTTGTCCGATCGTGCGGACGGTGAGGACGACCGGCCTACTGAGTTTCAGGTGAGCGACCTGCCGGAAATCACCGTCATCGAAGACTCGGCCAGACAAGTGCGCAACATTCTTCGGGTTATGAGCGGCAGACCATCGCTGCAGACGGCGGCCGCCGAGTTGTTAACGGAGGCGTTGTCGCCGGCGGTGCAGGCTGTGTTCGGAATGGGACAGGGTCAACTTCAGGAGGCGATGCTCAACATCCGAAAGGAGTATCTGCGTCAGGGCAAGGAGATCGTTCTTCTGATCGAGGACTTCGCCGTCATTCAGGGCGTCCAACGCGACCTGCTCGATGCCCTGATCGAACCAGCCTTCCGCGAGGGGAAGCAGGAACTTGCACCGGTGCGCACGCTGATGGCGGTAACGACGGGCTACTACAAGCGTCTTGCGGAGACCGTCCGCACTCGAGTCGAGGCTGCGACGCCCTACGTCTATGACCTCGACGTCTCGTTCGATACCTCAGAGCAGGGCCGAGCCGACACGATCGAATTTGTCGGCCGCTACCTGAACGCCGCGAGACTGGGCACCGCCGAACTTATCGAATCCCGCGTGGCGGAAGGCGAACCAGTCCCCAACAAGTGTGTCCAGTGTAAATTCCGGCGACCGTGCCACGCGGCGTTCGGGGCTTCTGAGCACGGTTTCGGCATCTTCCCACTGAACTGGTCGGCATTGCGCCGGGCCATCCATGCTCGACCTGCTCCGGGCAACAATCCCGAAGCGTTCAATGCCCGAACCGTTATTGGGCAGGTCGTAATCCCGGTCCTCGAAGAGGCGGACCGCATTGCTGACGGCGAGTTCCCAGACCAGCAGTTCAAGAAGTCGTTTCCGTTGGTCGACGTTGAACGGGCCCTGCGACCGGAAGTCGAAGTCGCGATAAACGAACGCGACACGAAGGATTTCGAGCGCCGGACGGTGCTTCTCGAGTACTGGGGCGACGCTCCGGATCACCTAGTCAATTTGGACCCAACAATTCACGCGACGTTCCAACTGCCTGAACTCGACCTAGACGGAGAACCGTACATTCCCCGTGATGATGACGGCAACCAGAAGGGCGGCACCAAGGACGGGCAGGGGCGAGGCGGTACAGGCAGTATGGTCCCCGCATCGCTTACCCAGGCATTTGGTGAAGTCGATGATTGGGCGGCTGGACGGAACCCTCTGTCCCAGAATATTTCTGGGAAAATCCGTCGCATAGTCGCTCAGGCAGTGCTCAACCGGGTTCAGTGGAACTATCCGCTGAGCTCCGAACCTGACGTGGGGTTGAAGCGCCGGGCGTGGCCGGTTAATTCAACCAGGGTGTCTATTGAGAGCGCCGACGCGGAAGGCCTACCCGGAACCAAAGATGCTCCGATCAAGTTCACCCGCAGTGCCGAGAACTCTGTTTTCTTCAAAGGTTTGCTGAGCGCCGATGCCGGAGTGGCTGGCGCAAACGCCGCGAATAAGTCGATGCGCCGATTAGCGCAGATCGCCGAAAAGTACGCGCCTACCGCCCAGGCCGAAGTGGTCCGCACCCGCAATTCGGATGACGACACCCTGGTGGCCTGGTTCACCGCATCACTGCTTGGTGCAGTCTTGTGCGGGCGGGCTTGGCCTGGCATGACCGATGACGAACTGGTCGCGGCGGTGTTCGACGACGGCATCAACTGGCACCTGCGTGATCTGTCTTTCCGGTCCGAATCGTGGCTGAAGTATTACGGCGGGCATCGCGAGGCGCGACCGGGCATGGCGAACGAATTGCGCAGACTGGTCGGCGTCCAACGCGGCACTAGCGGTGACCCCCGCATGATTGATGCCGCACGGGTGGTGCCGTTGGTCCGTGAGGCCGCCAAGGCATGGCGGTGGCAACCTCCGAGTCCGATGCCGGCAAAATTACAGGACGCAGTCGCTCCGAGTGGCCTGGCGCAGATTTCCCGACTGGTGCAGGCTCAGGTCGGGGACCTCCGTGGCGTTAATGACACGTTGGCGCGACTGTTGCCGGAGGGAACGACGCTTTCGGAGACTTTAGATGCCGTCGACTCGGCGTTTGAGCACGCGCAGGGTGCCGGTCTGGGTCCGCTCACAATTACCGATCCAGCTGACTTCCATAAGCTTCTCAGTGATGCGCGTGGTGCTGATTCCCGCTGGGTGAACCGTTTGCGTAAGGACCTTGAGGCAATCGATGCGGCCGATGATGAACAAGCTCGTGCCCTTGCCGAACTCACTTGCGCGGCCGTCGACCGCGGCCCTGATTTGCCTGCCATCTTCGATTTCCTCAAGATGTGTGATGAATGGTTCACTAGCCGTTCTGTCGAACCTTCGTTAGGCGCCAGTGCCGGTGACGCGGCAGCAGCGAAGGTTCAGAGCATGATCAAGCACTGGCGGAAGGTGGTAGGCGCCCAATGAGCGGTCACGGATCCATCTTTGCGCGTGCGCTGGAACTGCAGGCTGAGGCACGCAAACGCGGTGACACCGACAAGGACAGAGATGACGCCTTACGGGTGGCGACAGAAGTAGAGAATGCAGAGAAGCTGCTTTTGTCCCTGGAGAATTCGCTCCAGCTAGTAGCGGCTCTGCGCGGTCAGAACGTCGAGGTCGATATCGGCGAACTCGACAGTGGGCTGAGGAATTTTGAGAGGCACGCTGGCGCCGGAGGTCTACCGAGTCGGCAGGCTGTCCAGTCGGCCACCAAGAAGATAGGTGAAGTTCAGCAACGGGTTCGCGTGGCGTTCAGTGCTGCCTGGCGGGAGTGGGCCGGAAACGCGATTCAGCAACTTCCGACCGACCGACTCGCGCTAATCGGCAAGGGAAGTGCTGGGCCGGTCAACCGCGGACTGGACGCCATGAAGTCCGCAGGCATGCAAGTACCTACTGATTCGGCTGCCATCGCACAGTTCGTGCACTACCGCGACATGGTCCGGCGTGAATTGCTGTCGGTCGAGGATCCGGGGCCACACCTTCGTGAAGTGCTGAAGCAACTACAAGAAGGCACGACGTTGGATCAGTTGACTGACGATGACATTGCTGTTTTACGCAAAAGTGATTGGGCGGCTAACATTCGCGTAAAGCGGGTTGACTTTGACTGATCCTTCATTCGACGAACGTGCAGCCGTCTCGGCACTGCTCGACGATCTTGAGGACCTCGAACTTCCCCTGCTGTCCTGGGGTGTGACCACGGGAACGATATCGAAAGAAGAAGTTGAAGCAGTCGTCGATAAACACCTGGGTGACTGGCCGCTAGGGCTCTTGTCCGACGACGTGATCGAACTACTCGTCGACCGGTCGTTCCTGTTTACGATCCCGGGATATTCGCCGGCTAAATACCGAACCCGCATGAGTGAAACCGTCCGCCTGGCTTCTACACTTCGCCAACTGTTCCGCGTCGAGAACCCCACTCAAGGCTGGTGGCGGCGGCGCCCGACCCTGGTTGCCGACTACCGACTGCATGTCGCTCCACGTCGCTATCCAAATCGCGATGTCGCGACATCCGCTGCGATAAAACAACTTTCATTGACGAATGGTTGGGTCGATCCACTGGCCGCCATCGCAGAAGCCGCCATACGCCACTCCACGGTAGCGCGGTTTCAGGTCGACGCAGCCAAGTCGATCTTGAGCTACCTGGCCGAGCGTGACTCTCGCGGCGTTATCGTGGGTGCCGGAACGGGTAGCGGCAAGACGATGGCGTTCTACGTGCCAGGATTCGTCGCTATGGCTGCACACGCTCGCAGTGGTGGGACAGGAGTGCACACCGTCGCACTGTATCCTCGCAACGAACTACTACGCGATCAACTCCGTGAAGCTGTCGACCGACTGGCGGCGATCAACACGGTCCAAGTGGCGGCAGGCGTCCGACCGCTGCGCGTCGGTGTGCTCTACGGCGACACTCCGTACAACAGCCGATCTAACTACTATTTCGGACCCAAGGCGTCGTGGAAGCCGAGCGGGAACGCCTGGGTCTGTCCTTATCTGAAATGCCCGGACTGCCGGAGCGATTTAGTTTGGACCGAAGCCGACCGGAAGGCCGGTGTCGAGCGCCTCGAATGCACAAATTCCCAGCGTCCGTACGTGATCGAGCATCTGGTGCTGACTCGCGACAGGCTAAAGGCCAGTCCGCCTGATCTGCTATTCACCACGACGGAAATGCTCAACCGTAGTTCCACCGATCCCGACATGGGCTGGCTGCTTGGGTGGACTAGCGGCGCGCGCTCTCCGGCGCTGGTCCTGTTGGACGAGGTGCATACATACTCCGGCGTGCATGGAGCTCAGGTCGCCCTGCTGTTGCGGCGCTGGCGTTTTGCGCTTAAGGGCCAACCGGTGTTCGTTGGTCTCAGTGCGACTTTGCGTGATGCCGCGGATTTCTTCGGACAGCTCACGGGACTTTCCCGGGCGGCGGTAGAACTCGTCGAGCCTGCACCCGACGACTTACTCGAAGAGGGCCGCGAGTATGCAATCGCGTTGCGTAATGATCCGTTGTCGCAGGCTTCCGCGTTATCTACCACCATCCAGACAGCCATGTTGTTCGGCCGTGTACTGGATCTGCCGAGACAGGAAGATGTCTTCGGTTCGCGCGGCTTCCTGTTCACCGACGACCTCGACGTCACCAACCGACTATTTCATGATCTGACCGAGGCCGAAGGCAAGCGAGGGCGAATGCCGGTGCTAGCTGGCCTTAGGTCGATCGACGCGCCCTATCGGCCCGAACGCTTCATCGACGGGCAGTCCTGGGACTTGGTGCAAGACATCGGCCGCCTGCTCGATCCGGCGGCGCGCGCCGGCGGACTGAGGGTCTCGCTGACCTCCTCGCAGTCCGGCGGGGTATCCCAAGATTCGGATCTGGTGGTAGCGACTGCCTCTCTTGAGGTGGGGTTCGATGATGACCGGGTGGGGCTGGTGCTACAGCATAAGGCTCCTCGCGACTCAGCGTCGTTCGTCCAGCGACGCGGCCGCGCGGGTCGTCGCCGCGGTACCCGGCCATGGACTGTCGTGACATTGACGGATTATGGGCGCGACCGATTGACCTATCAGTCCTACGACACCTTGTTCGCGCCCGAGCTTCCGGCTCGGCGCCTGCCAGTTGGAAACCGGTTCGTCTTGAAAATACAGGCGGCACAGGCATTACTGGTCTGGTTGTCGCGAAGGACCGGCCTTGATGCTCGCGCCATCGTCGCCGCGCCAAAAGAAGGGGGTCAACAACCCGCCCAGGCGGACGAGAGAGCTTTGACGGCGCTTCTCAGCAGCCTGGCGACTGATGATGCACTTCGGGCTGACCTCCGCTCCTATCTGTGTTCCTGCCTGCAGATCAGCGCCGAGGAAGCGGACGCAGCGCTTTGGGGCTCGCCGCGTTCCATATTGCTTGCAGTGGCACCAACTATTGTGCGGAGACTTGATCGACGTTGGGCGGTATATGGAAAGGACGCCGGAGCGCGGCCGAAGTCCTTGTTGCCGGAGTTCCTGACGCGGACCTTGTTCGACGGTTTGAATGTTCCGGAAGTAACTTTCAATGTCGATTTCCTCGACGACGACCCGGCCCGCCGCGTCGAGATTGCGCTGCGCGAGGCCGTCCCCGGGAAGGTCAGCCTGCGCTACGGATACAACCAATCCGACCAGCGTACCTGGCTTCCTCTCCCCGCCGGGGAGCACGAACCCCTGAACGTTTCGGTGTTCCTCGATGACTACGCTGATGAAGGTGAATGGACGCCGGATGGCGGCTCACCGATCCGAGTGCTGCGCCCGCTGGCCATCCAACTGCATCAGCCTCCACCGGAGATCGCCGACCAGTCACAGGGTGTCGCTCGGTGGAAATCCCAGTTCGTCGATAGCGAACCGCTCACCGACACCGACGTACCAAGATCGAGCCCCTGGCATCGCCGTATTCCGGCAATGGGGTTCGGCACTGGCGGGATCGGAAATCCCGTTGTGGTTCGTCGTCTGACCGATGGCGCTGACTGCACAATCAAGACGAAAGGTGGCGCCACGCCCGACCGAGAGTTGTCGGTCAGCTACGCAAGAGGCGGCGAGTCGGTAGCACTCGGCTTCTCGCTAAGTGTCGACGGGGTGCGGTTTCAACTGTTGGCGCTCGACACTACTGCGCCGGGAGTGAAGAACTATCTGCGCTCACCGCAATGGCGGGGATTCGCCTTCAACGCGGCACTGCAGGATGACCCAGAGTTGGAACACCGCGCCAATGCATTCCAGCGGCGCTGGCTTGCTCTCGTGTATACCACCGCGTTTGCGCTCAAGCGAGTTGAAAACCCAACCAAGACAAACGAACAGGTAGGCGAAGAGTTGAGCGGGGGAGCGTGGGCTGACAGCATCGATAGTGTCCTGAACGCCATCTATCGTGATGATAGTTCCAACAGTCCGGCCCGACTCGTTAGTACCTTAACTGCCTTGGCTGATGACGCTAACGTCGTTGAAGCGGTTGATCGCAATGCTGGCCTGCTGTGGTCAGACGACGTCGTGCCGGGGTCGATCGTGTTGGCGCAGAGAACCTATCGCGACACCGTCGCGGCCGCAATCCGGGCTGCGGCCCAACGCTCCAGCCCCGATGCCCAGGACACAGATTTGATCGTTGATGTCGTGGATCCCGACGGTACTGGAAGCGCTAAAGTGTGGTTGACGGAGACAGCACTTGGCGGCTTGGGCATCCTAACCAAGTTTGTGGATTATTACGCCACCGACCCAAGTTGTTTCTGGCACCTCGTCGACGGCGTGCTCGACGACAGTGAACAGGAATATGTTCGTGATACCGTCAGTCGTCTTCTCGCCCATATCGTCGACAATCCGCAATCGGTTGCAGCGCAAGCGGTAGCCCGGCTTCGGTCGCCGGCCTCCGTTGCAGAGGCTGATGCGGCGTTGCACGAGTTGCGTCGTGCCTGGGCGCACATTGACGCGCCCCCGAGGCACAGGGCCGTGGCCGCATTATCGTCACGTTACCTGCGACCGGGATCTAGTCAGGACACCGACAAGGTTGCCCTCGAACTCAACCAGGCCTGGGACGATCTTGAAGAACAGCTGGGTTTCGAGGTCGACAGCGGAATTCTGGCCTACCTGGCCGGGGCCGGCGCGATCGAAGTTCCGGGGCTCGCAGAACTGGACTTCAATCCGGACCAGATCTACAGCATTTTGATGCCGCGTGGCAGCGAAGCTCGCATTCAACATCTGAAGCATTACCAGCCGTACAGTCCGAACCCACGACTGGACCCACTGCTGGTCCGCGCCGCCCACGACGAGCAGTTGCCGGTCATCGACGTTACCCACCCCGTCTGGGCGGAAAACTACGTCCGGGAAATCACTGCCCATGCCCGAGTCCGATTGTCAGCGTCAGTGGACAACCTGCGGCAATTCACACGTGCGCTCCGCGAGGTTCCGGCGATCGCTGTTGACCGCGACGTCCTACGATTGCACGGAACCGTCGCCAAGCTAGCTCGGAGTGCCGGTGAGATCAATGCAATTGTCGAATTAACCGAGGCAGCAGGATGATTCGCGAAAGAGATCAACGGACCGGTCAGGCCACCGGAGTCAAGATCGATCATCTGTTATCCGATGTGCTGCTGTCCGAATTGTTGACTCCCAGCGAGGACCTCTGGTTGATGTCGCCTTGGATATCGGATATCGAGGTGATCGATAACACCGGTGGCGCCTACGACGCGGCATTCAACGACCCACTGAACCGTTCCTATCTGTTCGCCGAGGTCTTGGGGCTTCTGACGAAGGCTGGGACGAGGCTGCGGGTGATTACCCGGCCCGGCAAAAGCGTGCGCTTTCTGGACCACCTGCAGCGACAGGTGGATCCGGCGAACCTGAGGGTCATTCGTGATGAAACCATCTACCACGAAAAGACCTTATGCGGAGATGACTGGCAGATCACCGGATCGATGAACTACACCTACCAGGGCATGCATAAGAACGACGAACGAAGCCGATACCTGCTCGATCGGACCGCCGCTGCACTGACCAGAGTCGAATTTACCCAGCGTTTCGGCGGCCAACCGTGGGAGTAGCGACCAAGGACTTGGATGGATTTCTGGACAGGTTTTTCGGCCTTCCGCATAACAGGTACTGGGACCGCAACTTCCAGTCTCAGACAGGGGAGCGACTGCGTCCCTTCCTGGAGTCGATGTCAACGGATTCCGAAGCGCCGTATATCCTTCCGCGCCTGGGACCAGGCCAGGAGGACCGCCTAATATATGTCGTTCCACGGTCGGGCGATCAGGCAATGGCGGTGCGGGAATGGGTTGATGCCTTTGTTGTGCCAAGCTACGCACCGTACAGCGCACGCACGTTGGATCTTAATGATCCGATCGAGGCAGCGCTGGTGGAATTTGTCGGACACCGTGGCATTCTGTTGCTCGATGTTCGAACGGAGACAGGTGCCAGCCTATGGGCAGCGTTGCAACGACTTATTGAGGCCGTTGGCCGCAAGCCGATCGGTGTCGGGATTGCTCCACTTCCTCTGTCCCGTCTGCTGGCCGAATTCGACCTAGCACTAGCTGCTGGTCAGAGCGCGGCGTCGGCGGCGTTGCTAGACCGACTATCCGGAAACGGATTGAGCGGGAGCAATTACACCAACCTTCTGATCAAACGTCTCGCCCGCCTTGGCAGTTATGGCGAATTGCTTCGCCTACCCGGCTTGAAATCTGTAGCTCACAGCAATCCTCCGGGTCCGGTGAAGGACGCGATTCTGGCCGCGATCTACTACCAACTGGTCGAGTCGCCGTTGGATGCGGGCGACATCGAAGCCGCCAAAGAGGCGTTGCTGGACCGCGGTGATTTAGTCCCGCCACTGGTAACTAAGCCTTATGCAGGCTTCGGGCCCAAGTCTCTAAAGGTGCTCGCGATCGCCGCGGTGGTCCGTCAGGGTGACGGACTCGGCGACCAACTGGTGCGGGTGCCCGGTGTTGTCGAAATGCTTGCCGAACTGAGAGTAGACGTAGCCGGGACGGTCGTGCGAGAGGTCGAGGAGCAACCTGCGGGCTCACACGATGCATCAGTTCGGGTTGAGGAACCTATCGCCGAGATACCTGCGGCAGACGGGAATGCGGCTGAGCCAGCGACGCCGCTAGAAGCAGAACTCGCGCCGCAACCCACATTGTCGTCTGAAGCTCTAGGCTCGTCCGAGCCGGGCGTTACCACGAAGGAGCAAGCCGCTCAACCAGTGTCATGGGCGCAGCTCTTCAGTGCCATCGGGGCGGGTGTCGATGTTTGCGACTTGCTTGCTAACGAGCAGTGGAGAGGCTGGCCGGCACCGTCAACCGACGACGAGGAGATTGCGGCGGTCATAGCAGACCTGGATGACTCGTCAGCCAGTCGAGTGTGGTCGCTGGCCGGACCATTTATCGACGCCGACGACTTCGGCATTCCGGCCCCTAAAGCTGCCCAGGCGCTAATCGACATCGCTCTGCTGCAGGGCAAGTTCCGTCCGGCTGACCTAGCCGGTCTGGTCGCTCTCACCGATATCGTCTTACGCTCCGCGCCCGCGGACGGTGACTACGCTCGATTAGTCGACGACCTCAGCGCGGACATAGACCGTTGGGTGAGCATCGAACGCTCATCGGTGGAGTTGGATTTAGTGGACATGTTGGCGCGCTATGCAGCACCTGATCCAGAAGCCAGACTGCGTCTGACAACTCGTCTTCTGGAACCGTTGAGTCGACAACGTGCGCGAATCGGCTCTGATGAGCTCAGAATGGCGCGCAGTCTCGACCAGGAGCTTGAACTTGGATTGGTTTGGGATCCGCCAGTAGGCGTGCAATCGACACCACAGCGTATCGAAGGGAATCTGCTTCTATACTCTCTCGACGAGGCCATTCTGAGTCGGGTGCGAAGCGCTCTGGCCGAAGTCGCTCCTGGCCTGAATGTCCGGTCGAGTCATGACCGTGTCGGTAACTCGCAACTTAGGGACTGGTCACGCCGCGCCGATTACATCGTTCTCGCCATCCGATGCGCGAAACATGCCGCCACCGGGTTCATCAGACAGCATGCCAACAAGCGCGCGATTATCGTCGAGGCAAACGGGGGCGGCTCGGCGTCGCTGCTGCGGGCGGCGATGGACGCGATCAAAACAGGCCCGGACACGGCCAGGGACGTGGTGTACGACGTCGTCGTGTGAGCTTTCGAGATGATCGTTCAGGCGATCAGTGCCGCGGAGGTGTCCTCCTGTCCACAGCCCAGTACGCTTCACAGCGCTCTGAGAAGTACGTTCGTCAAGAGCTTGACGTCGTTGGGTGTGTTCTGCAGGCCGTTCCAACGCCGCTGATCGCCGGGTCCGAGGTCCCAGGTCCCACTGGCCCAGGCTGTGACCTCGCAGAGCGACTCGAGTCGACGGTCTAGCGTTATTTTGGGCAACGCGTCTGCGTGGTGGCCTTCGGTAAGGGAGTCCATGATGTACCCGAGGGCCTGGATGCCGACGCCATGGGTCAGTCGCGACTTTCGCGGTATGAGTTTCCATTCGATGGGCCAGGTGCACTCCACCAGGCTCCAGAAGATCTTGAGGTGCAGCACCATCTGCTCAATGTCGCCGGACCCGTCCTCGGGGTTTCGGTACTGGTAGAGAGCGCCGTCGTACAGGCTGTTCTCGATCATCTTCAATACGCTGTTGTCTTTGATGTAGCCGTCGGGCGAGGTCGGGGTTGCAATGGCGCCGCGGAAAGGGCTGTCAGAGTCGAGGTTGAGGCGGGTCATGATTTGCGCGGGTAGTTGCCGGCGGGCGTATTTGGGCGGCAGGTAGCCTGTGGCCCCTGGCAGCAGCTCATGGATGAGGCCCTTGGGCAGCGGTTTGGTGTTGTTGACCAGGATGAACTGCGAGCGTTGTTCCTCGGCGTCTGAGGCGATGAAAGCGACCGCGGCCACTGGGAATTCGGCGACATCGGCGTCCCTGATCGCGGCGACCCGTTGCTGTCCGTCGACCAGGAGAGCTGGCTTAGCTGCATCCTCCAGGGTCTCGTCGACGGGGATGATCAATTCGCCCATGGTGGAGTATTCGACGGTGCGCTTGTGACGTTTGGCTTCGAATCGGACGCGTGAATCAAATGCGAGAACAACAGCATTGGGTACGAAAGCATCCGGCGACTCGACGTACCGACGTATCGCCCTGATGTGGCTGAGCACCTCGGGGCGCTGATAGCCATCCAACTCACCATCTCCGGAACGTTTGACGCGCGAGACCGCGGTGAAGTCCAGGAGGTGCTTGCCGTCGATCGCGAAGCAGTAGATCCGACGCGCCCCCTGGAGGACCTCCAGTGCCGGCACCCTGATGTCATACCTGTCAGCCACACGCCGTCCTTTCAAGGGGCACCGCGTCCAAGTCGCGCAGTGCTTTCATTTTCGCGGCGAGCACCGACAGATTGTGGAAGCCTCGCCGTTTGTTCCGTTCGCTGCCGCGGAAGATCACCATCTCGATGCCGTGCTTGGCGCAGAGTCCGCAAGTGCAGTCTCGCCACGGAGTTGCTTGCAGTGTCCGGCGGTACTGGTCGATGTAACTTTTCTTTACTCCGACGATGTCTTCGTAGTCGATGACAGCATCGAGGGCGTCATCCAAGGCGCAGCGTCCGGCATCGAATTCACGCAGGAGTTTGAGGCTGCGCCGTTCGGCGGCCAGGGCCTCGCTCTGGGACACGGTTCCGGCGAGAATGGCCCGTTTGAGTGCGACGTTGCCGTCTACTTGGGGGACGCGGATCGCGGCGAACGTGGTGGACGCGGTGTGGTAGTTGTCGCGTTCGTCCATGAATGCCTGCCGGAACGATGAGGTGCTGTCAAAACTTGTCACCCCGAAACTTTCGAAGGCTTGGATCGAGTCCAGGCGGGTGATCCCGAGAAGGTGCAGACTTGTTCCTTCGGAACGGATTGTCGCGATTTCGGCGAGGCACGCCATGATGTCGGGCGTTTTGAGGGGGACCATGCCCCCGAGTGCGATGCGGGTGTAGCCCATGTTCTGAAGTTCACGCACGCTGTCGGCGTAGCTTTCTGGATCCCAGCCCTGTGCGGCTCCGATCGGTTCGAAGTTCGCTTGTTGTTCGGTAACGGCCGCCAGAAATTTCTCAGCGTAGGCCAGCGAAATTCGGCGTCGTTGCTTCCACTCTTCGGGTGGTTCGGAACTTCTGCCGGGCCGGTGGTATCCGAGGACGATGTGATCGATGCTGACGCCAGCGTCGAATCCGCACTGCTGGTAGAAGTCGATGACCTCATCTACGGTGTAGGGCGGTTCGGGTTCGTTGATGTAGGTGAAGGCCCCGCAGTCGCCGAGTGTTTCGACGTCGTGGGGTAGGCGGAAGAAGCCGCGCACACCCAAGCGGTAGAGGCGCTGTCGTTGGGGCATCGAATATTTCCCGACGCCCCGGATGGAGCCATCGACGATTGCTTTGGAAACCAGGATCCCATCGTAGGCGGGCGCGGTGAGCACCTCGTGGGCGTAGCGGTCGTCGCGTTGGCGAACCCGAAGCGGCGAGTGCTCGTCGTGGATGAAGTCATAGGTTGGGCTGACTTGGTCTTGGCTGTCGGGGAAGTAGAACTTCATGGCTGCTCCTTGCGGGCAGCCACATAAACCCGCGCCAAGTAGTTGGATAACGCGGAGATGTGCTTGGAGACGTTCTGCATTTCGTTCCACGGCAAGCCGAGTTCCTCCCAGGTGCCACTAGTCCAGTGACATTTCGCAACGATGCGGGAGAGTTCCTTCTTGGTCTGAGCTGGTGCGCGGGGGGAGGTGACATCCACGTGGACCATGACCCGATCCATCAGGCGACTCATCGCCCGGATGCCGACGCCGCCCATGAGTTTGGACTGGGTGGCCGGCTTGCCCCATGCGTCGGGAAACAGCTCGCGCACCGCGTTCCAGTACAGCAACAGCACATGCCGGATGCCGTCGGTATCAGTAGACCCTGTGGCCATATTGCGGTAGGGAAACAGCACTCCCGACGGTGATTCAAGTGATTCCTTCAGCGCCTCAACAAGACTGGTGTCGGTGATGACGCTTTGTCGACGATCCTCGGCGTCCGTTGAGGCCCGCTTGATCAACCCGAAAAATGGGGAGTCGGGTTCGCGGTTGAGCATGTCGACCAGTGCAGAGGGCATTCGGCGTTGCGATAACCGTGGCGAGGGCGCTGTGATCACTTCGGGGAGAAGTTCGGTGACGAGGTTCGACGGCAGTGGCGCGACGGTGTTCACCCGGAGGAACTGGTCGCGTTGCATTTCCAAGGTTGGTGCGACGAAGCCGGCCACCGGGACCGCCAGGCGTGTGTTCTTGGTGCGGGCCAGGGCCAGGCTGCGTTGCTGACCATCGACGATCCACGCCGGTCGTGGCTCGTCGTCACCGGCGGGGAGTGGGATCTCGAGGGTGCCGGCCGTGGCCAGGCCATCGGTGGTGGTCGGGCCGCGACTGGACCGGAACCGCACGTTGTCGGGGAGTGCGAGGATCAGTCCATTGGGAAACAGCACGTCCCCGGAGTTGAGGTAGTCGAGGATCTGTTTCACATGGTTGCGTCGCTCAGGCCGTTGGTAGCCGATCAGTTTGCCGGCTTCATCGCGGGAGATGCGGGCCACGTCGGCGACTAAGGCGACTTCGTCGGCGGCCAGAGCGAACAGGTATAACGGCATGTCTGAGTTCTGCTCGATCCGCAGTGCCCGCCGTTCAAGGATGCGTTCGGGTTGGCCGTCGGTCATCGCGGGTCCATCACTGAATGAAAAATCCGGCCAAACCGCTTCTGCTCGCAGGCAATACCGGCATCGCGGACCCGGCGTAGGGCGCGGGTCGCCGAAAGGTTGGGCTCATCGGCGCAGAGCTTATTGATGCACTGGCCGATCTCGGCATCCGTCATCGGCGCTCGGTGGTAGATCTCGGATCGGGCCACCGATTGCGCCCAATCCGACCACGCGGACGCGTCCCTGGCGGTATGGAGGGCGGTGCTGGTGCGACAACGAAGCCAGCGCCGCGCCATACGCAGGCTGACACTGGAGGTGGTACCGCCCAGTTCGGCGCGCAGGGAGCGGTTGGCGGGAAGTCGCGGTAGCCCGTCGATGTCGCGGGCGCCACCCACCAGCAGGAGGTCGCCTCCGCGATCGGCCAGGGCGATCAGATCGTGCTCCAAGCTGCGGGCGTAGGTCTCGGACAGGACCAGCAGCACCCGGTCAGCACTGTCAGTCAAAGACTGCGCGAACTTGAGACCGCTCAGGCGGCGCCACCAGTCGCGGTTGTCCTCGGCGCTGGAGGCGACCGAGTCGGGGTGGCCGCCGGCGAAGGTCGCGGCGTAAGGGCTCGCCAGTGTCGAAACATCGCGCAGGCCAAGGCCCGCCGAGGCGACCAGGGTCGTGACGGAGTAGCCGGCGTGTCGCGCATCGTTGGACAGCCCCCGGACTTCCTGCCAAGCCTCTCCCTGATAGAGGTCGACGAGCCTGACTTGTGCGTCTGCCTGATCAACACGCCGACGCCACACCTCAAAACGTGCCTGGTTGTCGCCGCGGGGGAGGGAACCCAGCCGCAGGTTCGCCGCAGGTTGCATCGACTTTCTGTCGGTGCAGTTCACTACGATCGTCAGTTTCGGCAAGTCATCCTCCTCTCGGTGCCGTAAAACTACGCCCAAACTGTGTCGGCTGTCTGGTGTAGTTTCGGTTACTATAGCCGCACACACCGACGCGCACCGGGAGGACGTCATGGATAGACCGGCGGTAGTACTACTCAGCGGAGGGTTGGACTCGACGACGGTGTTGGCAATCGCCAAGCGCCGCGGGTACACGCCTTACGCCCTGTCCTTCCGGTACGGCCAACGGCACGCCGCGGAGCTTGAGTCGGCGCGACGGGTGGCCGCGGCGCACGGGGTCGCCCGGCACGTGGTCGCCGACATCGACTTGCGGGTCTTCGGCGGCTCGTCGCTGACCGCGGACATCGACGTGCCCAAACACACCTCCGCTTCTGATTTGAGCGACGACGATATCCCGTCGACCTACGTGCCGGCACGCAACACCATCTTCCTGTCTTTCGCGCTCGCTTATGCAGAAACCATTGGCGCAAATGACATCTTTATCGGCGTCAATGCACTGGACTACTCCGGCTATCCGGACTGTCGGCCCGAGTACATCGCCGCCTTCCAGGCGATGGCGAACCTGGCCACCAAGGCCGGCGTCGAAGGCTCCGCGCTAACCATCCACACCCCGTTGATCACGCTGACCAAGGCGGACATCGTTCGCACGGGCCTGGAATTGGGGGTCGACTACAGCCTCACCTCGTCGTGCTATGACCCCGACGATGCAGGCAAGCCGTGCGGGCGCTGCGACTCGTGCCTGCTGCGACTCAAAGGCTTCGCTGAGGCGGGCCTTCCCGACCCGCTGATCTACCAGGCGGCCTGAAATGACCTACACGGTCAAGGAAATCTTCTACACCCTGCAGGGCGAGGGATTCCATACCGGACGCCCGGCAGTGTTCTGCCGGTTCGCGAGTTGCAACCTGTGGAACGGCCGCGAAAGTGATCGCGAACGAGCGATCTGCAAATTCTGCGACACAGACTTCGTCGGGACCAACGGCCCAGGCGGGGGACACTTTCGCGACGCCGACGCCCTCGCGGCCGCGGTGGCACGCGCGTGGCCCGAGACCGGCCACGAGGACCGAATGGTGGTGTGCACCGGGGGAGAACCCCTACTGCAACTCGACACCGCACTGGTCGACGCCCTGCACGCTGAGGGCTTCTACATTGCGGTGGAGACCAACGGCACCCGTCCCCCACCGCCCGGGATCGACTGGACATGCGTGAGCCCCAAAATCGGCGCACCCCTGGTCCTCACGTCCGGTGATGAGTTGAAACTCGTGTATCCCCAGGACGGCGGCGATCCGGCGCAGTTCGAGCAGTTGAACTTCAAATCGTTCCGGCTCTCGCCGATGGACGGCCCGGCAGTGAGGGAAAACACCGCCGCCGCAGTCGAATACTGCCTCAAACGGCCCAGATGGCGGCTAAGTCTGCAAACCCACAAATACTTAGGAATCGCATGAATGAAACTGCAGAGATCTTCTGGGAGTTCACCTTCGAAGCCGCCCACCGGTTGCCGAACGTGCCCAGTGATCACAAGTGCTCACGGCTGCATGGCCATTCGTACCGGGCCCAGGTGTTCGTGACCGGACCGGTCGACCCGCAAGCCGGTTGGGTCATCGACTTCGGCCACATCAAAGACGCCTGCAAGCCGGTCATCGCCCGACTCGATCACTACTACCTCAACGAGGTACCCGGGTTGGAGAACCCCACCAGCGAAAATCTGGCGGCGTGGATGTGGCGCGAACTGACCGCGTCCTTGCCGATGATGTCCGCGATCAGGGTGTCGGAGACCTGCACATCCGGGTGCGTGTATCGCGGGCCCGGTGGCACGCACCAATGACACTCACGCTGAACGGAGCCGCGGGCGACCAACTTCTCGATATTCAGAACCAGCTCGACGATCGTGGTATCCCGATTGACGAGGTCGGCATCTCAGGTCTGCGCTATCCAGTCGTGTTCGACGACGGTGAACTGTCCCAGTCGGTCATCGCCGACCTAGAGATCACCGTCGGACTGCCGGCCGACCGCCGCGGGACCCACATGAGCCGGATGGTCCAGGCCGCCGATACACACCTGCAGGTGATCAACCCACGGGAGTTCGCCGCGGCGCTCAAGATCCTTGCCGACCTGCTCGATGCGTCCACCGCGCGGGTCTCGGCGGCATTGCCGGTTGCCGTCAGGGTGGCCGCACCGACGTCAGGTCAAGAAGCGTGGCAAGTCCACGATGTGCATTTGCGCGGCGACTTGTCGGACGACTCATACACGCTGGAGACCACAGTGTCGGTCGACGTCACGACCCTGTGCCCCTGCAGCAAGGCGATCAGCGACTACGGCGCCCACAATCAGCGCAGCAGGGTGTCGCTCACCGTGCAGGGCAGCGGCGATGCGGCATATCCCGTCCCCGTGTCGACGCTGATCGAGATCATCCGTGCAAACAGTTCCTGCCCGGTCTTTCCGGTCGTGAAGAGACCCGACGAACGTGCCGTCACCATGGCCGCCTACGACAAACCCATGTTCGTCGAGGACCTGCTGCGTGACGTCTCCGGGCAATGCCGAGCACTCGAACTCGCGCACCGCGTCGAAGCCCGCAACATCGAAAGTATCCACAGCCACGACGCGGTCGCACGACTGTCGTGGACTCCGTCATGAAGCTTGTTCCGCGGGTATCCGCGTGTCGAGCTAAAACGAAGATTAGCGGGATATCGCTGCTAGTTTAATAAGGTTTAGTTTTGTGGTCGTGCTTACTTGGGTGGGCAGTACACGGCCCGGGCGATGACCCAGGGCTGCGTTGATACCCGCCTGCGTCGATCCATGGGTGCCACCGGGATCTGCTGCGACAACGGCGCGCCGAATCGCTGTGGTCGACTCCCTCAAGCGCCGTTACTACTACCTCACATCTTCGCAACCAAATCTGAACTCATTGCAGTAGTTGACGAATGGATGCATCACTACACTCGCTCGGAGGCGTCGCTCAGCGATCGGAGAATGCTCAGCCCCGACGTCCCCGAACAATTGCTAGACGCGGCAGTCCCAGCAGCACAACCCCCTGTCCACTTTTCGTGGGGAATCTCAGAGGAATCTTCACGGCGACCGCTGATCTGATGATCGTCTCCCCAGTTGGGCAAGGAGTTCGGTTACCTGGTTCCACCCCCTACTGCTGTGACAGAAGGCGTAGTCAGTTTCTAGTTCGTTGGCCAGTTCTAACAGTCGTTCGCGGAATTTGTTGGTCGGGACATCTTTGGCGAAGAGGTCTTGGTAGTCGGGATGCAGCAAGTACGAGCTCGATGCCGGACCTTTCGTGGTGGCTCTCCACGAGACGCGGTCCAGGAATATCTCCAGCCGCCGCGCCGCCTCTTTAGGACTATCTGGGTCATTGAGCATGGGCACGATATCGAAGCCCGCGAGCGTGGAGACGGCGTGTGGATGCAGAGCTAAAACGGTTGCCACAGAGGATAAATTGCTGTCTTCAGCGAGATCTCGCACGACTTTGACTCTTCTCGCCGCGTCGACGAATTCTTCGTCTTCCATGCTGAAACCCACGAACATGAGATGGCTGGTGATCATGAGCGATTCCACGACGGCCTGGAGCGCGCCGTAGTGAATCTTGAGTTCCTCGTAGTCCGTAGTAGTGATGACGATGGTCCCTGGGCGGTTGATGCAGCCGTGATACTTCAACAGCCAGGGGTGCCCTTGTAGGGCGAGTTGTCCTGTGAGCACACGGTATTTGCCTCTTCCTTCAGTTGTCTCGAGTGCCCGTTCGTATGCGGTGTCGTAGTTGGTCGTTACGACCTGGGGGACCGCAAGAGCAGCCAGCAGCAGGTGCGCTGGCGCCACACCATCGACCCTTACGTTGCGCACGATGCGTTGTTCCAACTCGTCTCTGCCGATTGCATGCTCGATGTTCTTGGCGATCTGCTGCAGGGTCTCGGCCTGAAAGTCGATCGCGAAGGGGGAAATGTTCGAAAGGAGGGTTTTCCAGTCCGGGAGGCCGAGGGGAACGCTCACCCCCGATCCCAGGAACAGTGATAGCTCTCCGTCTGCAGCCCGGCGTCCCAGTTCGTCGGCGATGTCGAGGTATTCAGCGATTTCAGGTTGCTCTTCGGCGAACTCGGCCCAGTAGTCTGTTCGTACCGCCTGGACGGCGGCGTGGTCGCGTTGATCTATCAACACGAGCGCGATGTCGACATCGTGTTCGCGTGCGGCCTTGATCAGCGCGGGGAGTAGCTCATGAATGAGTACGCCCCGCGTTGTCTCAAAACCGCCGGCTCCAGTTCCGACCAGCGGCAGAGCGATCAGCGGCTTTATGCGGCCGGCTGGCAGGGGAACTCCGCGCGTCGACAGGTCGGCGATCGCAGAAGTGACGCCCTGTGACACCCAGCCTGCCCTCGCCTCGGGACTGTCGAACCTTTCGGTACTGGCGGTGACGACGAGGCGCACCCACTTGTCGCCGTCGGTGACCAGGTCGGCGAAGCGTCCCGTGCCGCCATCGGTCAGGGCCCTCCAACCCCTGGCATTACGTGGCCCTAAGCGATCGTCGGGAAGAAGTTGAGACCAGTGGTCCCACACAACGAACCACCGGCTGTCGCAGGGAACCAGGACTGCGCTACAGCGAAGGTGCGTCAGATCGCCCCGTAGGACAAAGAGGTGCCCGCTCATGGGTATCCATTGAAACAGGGAGCGAGTGGCACGTTGGTCCATATCGCTCGCAGGCTTAGTTAGTGTCCGCAATGCACGCCGCCGAGTCCTACTCGTCTCGCCGTCCACTGATCCGTGCAGGAATCGCAGCTGCTGAAGTGTGAAGGTTTCCCCGAGTGGACGGTCCGGATCGAGCTTGTCTTCATCACGTGCGCGTAAGTCCTCCAGCGCCAGTTCGATCATTTCGGGGTGGTCACAGATCAGTTCGCCACGATCCCCAATCGGGACCAGTGCGGTGCGATTCGGAAAGCGTCCTTCGAATCGCTCGACCGGGATGACGCAGACATGAGCCGCGGATGACACCCAGCCGCCTTTCGAGGCCGAGTCCGTCGAATACCTGTAACTGCCGAGGCGCCAGGCCCTAGATACCCGCTCACCCGTGCAGGGTGCGTTGAACCGCGTCGGCGAGCACTTCACCGTTATGAAGAAAAGTACCGAGAAGAGCCCAACACGGCTGGTTCTCGTCAAAGCAGCTCGACGTTTCTCGTCAATCTTTCCTGCATCTCGACACGGGCAGCCCGCGATCGGTGGGGCGATCCGCGAACCGGGTCATGCACTCTCGGTAGGAAGTGCCGTAGTCACATCGGGATGTGCGGGACAGACTGTCCGCCAGTCGCACGCTACGCAAGTGGCGTCGTCGAACGGATTCCTTGGCCACTGTTGGCGGATGTGTGGCGATTGCCGTTCCTTGGCCCGAGCGATTTCGATGTCAAGAACGACCTCATCAAAGTTCCCGGCGGCGTCCTGTTGGGACTCGTGGGTGATTGGAACGATCCGCAGCGCCCGCTTCAGGCGAAAGTTGAACGACAGGTCCGGGACGAATCCCCGAGACTTCTCACTGTTCAGGAACTGCTCATCGTTGCTGCCTGGCTGGGGAGCGACGTCGGTCAATCCGCTACGAAGTTCTCGCCTCAGTGCGGCGATGTCGCCCACCGACGGGCGCAACTCGTTGAGGTACAACAGCACTCCTGCCGCGACCGGTCTGGCATCTGGCTGCAGAGATCGCAGCGTTGCATACGTCTGAAGTTGCCACTCGTAGATGCGCCAGTAGTCGGGAGCCTTGCGGGATGTCCTCGTGGGTGGTCTGCGCATCCCCTTGTAGTCGACGATCACCTCGAATTTGGCGGGCAGTGGCTCGTTGAGTGCGCTCAAGATCGCCGAAACGATACGATTGCTCCGCAATGCAGGGTCGTCCAGCGCCACCTCAGTGATCACATCGATGATGCCAGCCATCTCGTATCGATCTGATTCTCGGCGCGGAAGTGACTTCGGCCAACGATCGAGTCGCATGTGCCGCGTGCCGTTCAGTGGGATCTCTGCCTGGCTGATGATCGGGAACAGTTCAGGGCCGAGTTGTCGAACCGCAGTGCGCGCTCGATCATGGCCGATTTCTTCGAGGCTGCGGTTTCGGGGTCGAAGGCCGCTGGCCGCCAGTCGACGCGCCACGAGGTGGAGGATCTCGTTGAGTTCCTCGTTGCCGACAACCCTGCCTTCGCCGTTGGCGCGGTAGCGAAGGAATGCTTCCTCGAGCACGCCGTGGATGAATTGCCCGAACCACAGCTGCACCGGGCGGGTAGCAGGCAGCCGACCTAAGGTGCCGTACCGGTACTGCAGGCCGCAGCGCATAAAGCTCAAGAGATCGCCAGTAAGACTGTAGGACGGGATTACATAAGGCGGTTTCCGGACACTCAAATCCATTGGAATTACCTAAATCTCGAGCCACGGCGGGTCAGTAGCCCACACCGATTTCCAGTCACGCCGCCAACCCACCGCCACGTTGGGAATCGTGCCGTCTGGCCGAGCGGAGTTCAGTGCCACCAGCAACAAGACGTCCCGTGCCCGACTGAATGCGACGAAGTATTGACGGTAGAGGTCATCGAATGCCCGATCGACGTCGGCACGGCGGGGCACACCCAGTGGGGTATAGCGCCGGAAATGGTCTTCCATTGCTTGGGCCGAGGTGGGCCAGTCGGGATACCTCTTGAAGCGGTGGCCGTGGTGGTTGCTCTTGAACGACGACCCGACGTCGACGATCGTTAGCGGGAACTCAAGTCCTTTCGACTGGTGGATGGACAAGACCGGCAACCGGTCTCGCGGGAAGTCCTCCAACAGGTCCTCGTTGACGTCAGTGGAACCGGCAGCAATAGGTCCGAGGAAGTCCTGCAGCAGGTCCCGGACACTGCGGTCTGCCAGGTTCAGTCCTTTGGCGTTCCGTTCCCCGGCCGGATCGGTTAGCACTCGACCCCCGAAGGAACTGACCTGCTCGCAGGCTGATAACTGCCGGGTGAAGACCTCAAGGTAGACCTGCCCTTCGGGGTCATCATGAAGTTGCGGAAGGAAGGAGGCGAGCGAGTAGAGCAACTCAAGGGCAGAGACGCGGTTGGGCCACTTCGCGACATTGCGTTCCCTAGTCCTCCACCCGGTGAGAATTCGGCGGGCGTCCTTGCGGAATTGGATGCAGTCCTGGAAGGCCTGTCGCCATGTTTGAAAGGTCCTGCGCATCTCGGGACGTAGGAAAACCGCTGCCTCAATTCGCCTATCCGGGTCGAGGCAAGACAGGAGGCCGCCGCCCAGGACGGCCACCGTGGGAATGTCTTCGAAAGCCTGGCCACGAGGGTTGAACACGTTGATCTGCGGAGTGGCGGACAGGGCTTCCCGCAGGAGACCCGGCAGTAGGGTTTTACTGCCTCGATGTTCCCGCGGACTTGCGCAAAGCAGTGCTGCGTCGCCGACGTCGCCGGCCCTGCGTTGGCAGCGGATCTTCCCGAAGTCTGGCACTGGGAACCCGCGGCCCTTGAAGACGTCTCGAAGCAGGTCGGCCAGCGATTCGGCGAGTTCTTCAGGGGTGTCACGAAACATGGCGAGCACGGGCGGCCCCTCGGGCGCGGAGGCGTGCGCCGTCAGTGGCGGTTTGTCTTTGGCGCGCACCGTTTGGTACCCGGGGTCGAGACGGGCGTACTTGTCGACGAAACCGACAATCTGCATGCTCGAGCGGTAATTCGTTTGGAGGAAGATGGGTTTCGCCTTCCACCCCTCTTGGCTGGCGCGTTGTGCGAATCCGCTGAACAACTCCACTGTTGCTCCCCGGAATCGATAGAGGCTCTGGTCATCATCACCGACGACGGTCAATGCGCCACCGCATGCCCTCGCGAGTTCGAAGTAGATCTGCTCCTGAAGGAGATTGGTGTCCTGATACTCATCGACCAAAACGGCGCGTACGCGGCCGAGAAACGTCGCGAGTTGGCCTGTCTCCAATCGCGTCAGTGCCTCTAACTCCAGGCCGGCGTAATCCAACATTAAGCGCTCGTCGAGTTGAGTGTCATATGACCCCACGGCGTCAATCAGCTTGGTGCGCTTGTAATTTTCGTCGGAATCGCGCACCCCAAGATACTTCCGGGCATCCACACGGTCATGGACGAGCCGGTCGGCGATCGCTGAGAGAACCTCCGTTTTGCTCCCGATGTTCCAGCCGAACTTGCTCTTCCGAGCATCGAGTTGCATGAGGAGTTCGTTGAGACGCTCGCTTCGGTATCGAGCGTCCTCAAAAAGTCCGTAACGCAGCAGCAAGGTCTTGGCGACAAACTCGTCGACGACTGTCGGCGGCTCAGTGCCGGACTCGCGGTAGCGCACCAGCATGTCCTGGCACAGACTGTCGATCGTGCCGGTGACGACCTGGTTGACGTCCAGTGCTTCCGCAGCCTTCCGCTTGCGCTTACTGAGGCGCTCGTCGCGGGCGAGGTGGCCGGTCATGCGGAATCCCCAATCGAGGACTCGAGAACGTAACTCGTTAGCTGCCTTGGTCGTGAAGGTTGTCGCGACGATTCCGTCGGGAGGTATTCCGTCTACCAGCATGAGTTTGAGCAGGCGCGCAGCCAGACAGGCGGTCTTGCCGGTGCCTGGACCAGCCACCAAGTACAAGGTGTCGGCCGCATCTGCCGTGATTGCCTCGTACTTCTCGTGGTCCGGACGAAACCCGAGTGCTTCCTCGTGGCAGCGGAAGAACTCTTTGGTCGTGATCAAATGGCTGCCCCCATCCTCGGTGGCTGGTCGCTGGAAGGTAGCACCTTAGATGTGCCCGTCGAAGATGAACCGAGGATGGATTCCTGAGAGTTATTCTCTAGCGCGCCTCGGGATAGCGGATTTGGGGTGCGGCAATGACCTTTCCGCAAAATAGCCCTGAACTGCGGATTCGCGGCCAGACGGCCATAAGCGATCTGCCACTGATCAGCAACAGAACTGGACGCTGAACTCGACGTCATGGCGGGCGGCGGGGCAATTATCAAAGCGGTTGGCGGCGAATATCGTTCTGGTAAGGCTTTTTCCGCCCGCTGGCTGGGCGACGGGGCAATGAAAAGGGCTTCGCCGTCGCCGAAGTTCAGATCAACGATATAGACACCTTGCGCGGGTCGACGGTGAACGGCAAGGTTGGGTACACCGCTTTCGGGACGTTGACGGACGTAACGAAGCTGGCCGGTTGAAGCTGGCTAGTTTCGTTTGTTTCTAAAGGTTCCCGAAAGAAGAATCTCACGATCGCCTGCACTCTCGGCAGGTTCACGAAGGAGACACCCATGACCACAGCAGATAAGCCATCCGCTTCTCTTCTTGCGGCCATGACCGAGGCTGGGATTCCGGCGGACAACCACGAGTTCATCCGCCGGATTACCACTGCCGTCGGAATCGCGGAGTACCTCGCGGTGGACAGGGCCGATAAGCCGTATGTCATTGCTAGGAGGCGCGACGGACTCCGAGATCTGCGGATCTACTACGGGTACACGACCGGATTCGCGTCCGAAGACGAGGTCGTCCGAATTACCGGCAGTGCGGTCCAACGCGGACCCAGCAGCTCACCGAAAGGCACTTGGTACGCGGGGCACCCGGTGAACCGCATTTACACGACCGGTGAGCGTTCTCGCGATAAGAAGCGCGAAGCGGGCTTCTGTGGCTGCGGGATGCAGTTGTCGTTGACCGGGGTGTGCGGCAGCTGCGACTAGCGGGCACCCGCTAACCGCTACTTGGCGGGTGCCCCAGTGAGGGCCAGCGACCCTGCTAGCGGCAGAGGCGCCGCCATCCTGAGTTTGGGTTGCATTTCGCGGCCGAACAAGTCGCGGTCGATCTTGTGGCCGGCGAACACCTGGTGAAGCAGGCTTAGCTCGCGGATGGTGAAAGTGTGCCCAAGTAGGTTTTCGGGGTCGGTTTGACTTTGGTAGCGACCGCGGCGTCGATAATGAGTCGGTGGCCGAAGATCAGTCGCCCGGGGCTGTGAAAGTTGCCCAGCGTATGCACGCCGGGATCGCTTGCCGCGCGCCGCCGAGAAGGCCAGAATCGTGGGCCACCAAACCGCACCGCACAATCCCGAAAAGGAAAATCAACGGTGTATACGGTGCGTACCGGGTGCCATAAGAATGCGAGGGGATTGGGATCTGGCTAGTGGACCAGCCCTAGGGCGACCCCGGCTAGCTCGCGGCGACAGGATGCGGTGCAGATCCAGCTGGGAGTGGGTGGCTGCACCGGTGGTCACACGCTGAGATACGAACGAAGGAGACCAACAATATGCGCTTCCTAATCGAGCCCGGCACCTTGACTGACATGCGATGTGGCGTAAACGGCGAACCGTTCGAGCAAGTCTTTCGTCCCAGATACGTGACCGCCGAATGGTGCGGTGGCGTGCTGGTGGAAGTACGGATCTGGGGGCCACGAGTGCTTAAGGACGGTTCGCTGGGCAAACGTGAACTTGACCACCGCTGGAAAGGGTCCCGCGCCACCGGTGGGGTCGACTACACCGAGTTGCCGCCTTCGGTCGCTGGTCGACTCCGATCGTCCACAACCGAAAATAGACGCTCGACAGGTGCGGGACCAAAACTGCCGACGTCTGTCGGTGATAATCGCAAGCCAGTAAGCGCTGCGGCCGATATCGCACCCAGCATGCAGCCAGCTTTCAGGGAGGCCCGCCACGGTCAGCCCCCCCGTGCCGTGGGGCGGGTGGAGACCGAAGCCGACGATCGTCGGGACTATCCCCACGTTGCCGGCGCGGCCCCGCCCGCTGGCTGGTATCCAGACCCACAGGGCCAACCGCGTCACCGCTACTGGGATGGGCAGCGGTGGACAGATCATTTCACACCAACGCAACTGGACGAGCACGGACTTCGCGCGCGTGCGGATCAGCAGCACCGTTGGGTATCTGAGGGCGACCTGCGCGGTATCTACGGTGAGGAAGGCGCCGACCTGATGCGCGCCTTCATCGAACCGACGCGACGGCCAATTGGTGACTCCGCCAAAGTTGCGCAGGTCGTCTACACCGACCCGGATCTGACTGCGATGCTGGAAGAGCAGCCACCTTTGTGGCCAGCCACGGCGTTCGTGTCCGTGATGATCCACGTCGAGATGCCGTGATTTCGCGGTTGAGAGAGGTGAAGCTTGGCTTCGCCGATCCAGAGGGCCTGGATTGGTCCAGCGAGACCGCGAAGTACCTGCTCGGAGCTCGATTGCACGAACTTGTCAAAATCGTTGATCAGATTTCGGACTTGATCAAGAGCCCCGCATTCCAAGCGATGTGTGGCGAAGACTCCGATGACGAAGCCGATGCCGACGTGATCGTCCTCGCAGCCGGCCGGCTCATGGACTATCACGAACAGGTTCTAGGCCTTGCGGAGGAGAACCGTCAGATGAATATTCCGCTGGACATGTATCGCTTACGTAGGCTTGTCGGGAAAGCGCTAGTTGACCTACTCGGAGCATTTGATGACTTCATCGACAGCACTATTGCCCGACTTACCAAACTGGAAGATGCGCTTCGCTATGGCTCGTTCAGGATCGAGGATGAAAGCATCGTGTTCTCTTTTCGAGTTGATGACGAATTGGTTCAAGCGATCGATGAAATCTTTTGACCAGCAACGGCACTCCCCAAGACTGCGTCGCTGCGCCGCGCGCTAGGGCCTGCTGCGCAAGCATAAGAAGGTTGTCATCTGGGTTGGCCTGCCCCGTCGGGCTGGCTGAAAGTGGCGCCGTACCAGTGAATAAGGTGGCTTCGCATTTAGCAGTGGCATTGGTGCCGGCTGGGTGCGACTCGGCGTGATCGGCCCGGGGGTGGGCCCACCGCACGCGGCGGCGCCGGTTGTCGGCGTTGCGGAAGCTGAACGCGATGCGGCGGACGTGTTTGACGATACGGTTGTGGCTCTGGGCGCGGGCTACCCCTGTCTGGAGGCGGCGATGATCGGGGCCTGCCAGGTCTCGAGGGTAGCGGGCGAAGCTGATGATCTCGGGCACTGATAAAACCTTCTTGTGGCCTATAAGTCGCCGCAACACATTGATGTTCGCGCCGCCGGCAATCGCTAAATTCGAGCAGGAATATCGCAATTCATGAGAAACCATGACGGGGAACTCTGGTGTGACAGACTCCCCGGTCGCCTCGATCTCATCGTGGCGTTGCCCGGCGGCCGCCACCCGCACCGTATGCATGGCAGAATCGAACACCCACCGAAGCTCATCCAACGTCAGTCACCGGTCCTCCCCGCGCCGTGACGGGAACGGGCGCCCTTGCCTTGCATCTCGGTTTTTGAGCAAGGCTGCGAGAGATTTCGGCACCGACGCTCTGTGGCGTACGTCCGGCCAGCGGAACCGCGAAAGCCAAACTGGCAGTGTTGAAGTCGCTGGATCCCACGCCGGCCGGTGCGGCCCCCGTCGGCGCCCGGCATCAACTCACCGGTTTCTGTCACCAGCACGCCTACCGACTGTCGCCGACGGTGGGTGAGGTGCGTGAACAGTGCCTGGCTGTACAGCGCGACTGTATCGCCGCCTCGGTTGAGTCAGCGGGATCGCCCGCCACCCGTTGCAGCGATACGGCATGAAATATTGCGACCATAATGAGGTGGCCGAAGCTCACCAACCAACGACGGGGCGCGGCTGGTGAAGACTTCGTCGCCGCTGAGATACTTCCACGGGGTAGCTACGCCGTGACATTGTCGGCGAATGTGCGTCACGATGACTGAGTCGAGTGTGACACCGGTACTGCTGGGGGGCTGCGCCGCCAAACGGTGTGCTGTGCGCGCACAATATGACGCGCTGCCGCTGGTCCGCACCGTGGAGGTTCCCAGCGCAGAGGATCAGGCCCGCATCGACGCCGGAAACGCTTTCGAGTCAGATGCCTTTGCTCGACTAAGGGCACTGAATCCCGGTGGGGTGCTGATCGATCGACAGTTACGCCGTGATGCAGCGGTGGCGGCCACCGTGGAGGCGATGGACAACGGCGCCCCGCTGGTGATGGGGGGCTGGCTGCCCGATGATCCGGCCGGCGGACGTACCGGCAGACCCGACCTGCTGGTCGCTGTCGACGGCGGGTACCTGCCCGGCGATGTCAAGAACCACCGCAGCGCACAGCAGTCGCAACGCACCACCGTCGAGGTGTCCACGCTGGACAATCCCGCTGTCCGGCGGACGGTGCCGGGCTGGAGTGCGGCGACCCCCCATCGCTACGGTGACGGGATCCAGCTGGCTCACTACTGGCGGATGCTCAACGCGTGCGGCAGAACCCCCGGGAGACCGGCATCGGGGGCGGTGCTGGGCAGCACCGGCCTGGACATCTTCGGCGGGGGCGACGAGGAGTTGGTTTTGGTGTGGCATGACTTGGAGGCGCCGGGTGCGTTTACGTTCTCGCGCAGCCAGGGCAAGGCCCGCCGATCCCTGCTGCAGCGTTACGACCATGAACACGCTTTCCGGGTCAAGGTCGCCCAAACCGCCCGGCGCGTCGGCGGAGCCGGCGATAACCCTCGGCTGTTGGTGGCCCCGATCGGGCAGCCGGAATGCCGCCGATGCCCCTACGAGCAGTTCTGCGCGGACAAGATGGGACCCGAGGATCCCTCGGCGCTGATCAACGTGGGTGGCTTGGATACCCGCGAATGGCTGGCCCTGCGGCAGTTGGGGGTGGCTACTACCGCGGAGCTTGCGGCCCTGGACCCCGACGACGACGGGTTCGCCGATACCTACTACCCCGAAGTCAGCCACCGCAGCCGCGCCGGGGCCCGCCGCCGGCTGCGGGGCGTCATCGAGCGGGCCGCGATGATCGTCGCCGGAATCGACATCGCCCGAGCCCGACCCGGGCCGGTGCCGGTCGCGGACATCGAGATCGATCTCGATGTCGAATGGGACACAAATCAATTCGTCTACCTCTGGGGTGCCCGGGTGCGCCGTGGTGCTGACGACACGACTCCGCGCTACCACCACTTCGCGAACTGGTCTGCCATGAAAACCGATTCCGAACACCGGCTGGCCGTCGAATTCGCCGAATGGCTGCGCGCCCAGATCGCCGCCGCCAGAAGGGACGGCAGCACTCTTCTGGTGTTCCACTGGTCATCTCCAGAACGTGCGCAGCTGCAACGGATCCTGGGTACGTCCGCGGTCGCTGATCTTATCGATCCCCAGTGCGGCGGGGTCTTCGTCGACCTCGAGCAGTTCTTCAAACGCCACTTCGTCGCCGTGCACGGCAGCAGCATCAAACAGGTTGCGCCACGCTTCGGCTTTCACTGGCGCGTCGAGGATCCCGGCGGGGCGATCTCGCAAACCCATCTAGCCCAGCTGCATGAGAGCGGCGACGAGGTTGAGGCCGCCAACGCCAAGTCATGGCTGCTGACTTATAACGAAGACGACTGCGCGGCAATGGCCGCGATCCGCGACGGAATGCGCCAGACCGATGCGCTTGAGCGTCTTGCTGCGCAGGAATGAGATCAGCCGGAGGCGGACGGATCGCTGATCCCGAAGTCTTCAGCAGCGCCTGGGCCGCGCGGCTGCCGCCGCCGCCCACAAGCGAGTGCGCCTGATCAAGAGATGCGCTGGGGAAGCCCGTCTGATCGACAGGTCGTTAGACCAAGAACGCAGGGATGCGCTTACCGCTCAGCAACGGGCAGAGCTGCACGCGAAGTTGAACGGGTTGCTCTACGGGATTGCTGTAGAGCCAGACAACGAGGTGCGCTCCTCCGCTTCCGATTCCGTGGTGGCGCGGGTCTCGACATACCGGGAAATCAAGGATCAGGTCGATACGGCTCGGCGCGGCTGACGCGGCAGGAGCTGGAGGCGGGAAAACGGACGCCTCCGGCCCGCCAGACATTCACCCACCGCAGCCGAGCAAGATCTAACCCCCACGCTGCTCGGTTGGGCGCCCGGTTAGCGCGCGAAGTTTTTGTGTCGGTGACAGCTGATACAGATATCGGGAACGCAGAAATCAACAGATGGGGGCAGCGTGAAAGACAGTGCACCAGCAGAGAGTGCGCCAGCAGAGAGTGCGCCGCTGGAGATCGTCAGGGACCAGCTCGTGATGGGTCCGGTGACGGTGGAGTTCGAGCGGACCCTGCGAATCCCAGACACGGGACTGCATCCGTTGCCGCCGGGTCTGGGCCGGTTTCCCTTGCGGCGGGTGGCGGACTATCCCGCGACTGCGCCAGCGGAGTGGCTCGTCCGCGGCGGAGTGATGTTGCCGATCTACCAACGCGAGGCGATGTGGCTGTCCTTTGGTGCGTCAGAGCCTGCCGCGTTGCAGGTAGGTGTAGGCAAGGTGTGCGCGGTGAGCGGCTTGCCGTGGATCGAGCACCTGGTCAAAGACCCGCAGAACTACGTTGTGCTGCCTGATCAGCCGTGGCTCGATGGCATCAACGCCGGCGATGGATTTATCCGGCAGTTCGTCGCCGTGCCTCTCGGTTCCGGTGCAACTGTCGAAGGTCAGGTTACGGGCCACGAGACGCACGGTGGGGTGCAATTGCGGGCGGTCGGGCTGACCGAAGAGGCCCTAGCGGCCTGGCGGGCCGCACGGCGAGCGCCCTACGAGGTCTGTTCGGACATGGCCCCGATGCCGTGTTTGGCACCCACAGGTTCAGCGGACATGGGGTTGGGGGTCGGCGGGCGGATGCGTCAGGAGGTGTACACCGACGATCGCCCGCTCGCTGACTACGACGAGAGCGGCGCCCGTCGCGTGTTCGTCCATTTGTGCTCGGCCGCCCAGTGGACGGCGATCACCGGCGAAATGCCGCCGCCCTCACCGGTCGACCGCGACGCCTACGTGAGCGCTGGTCTGCCGTGGTTCGACTACTACGACGCCGATGCCCGGGATCTGGCGCCGGCGCAGACCTTGGCGGACCTCAAGACCGTTGGGGAAATGTCTGGCGGTGCAGAGAATCCGTTCCTGCCCGTCGATCCGAATACTGTCGTGAGACTGGGCGACGTCAGCCCGGACGCAGTCACCGACGGAAAGTGGTGAGGCGAGGCTCTGCACCCGGGTGTCCCTGGCTCGCGTTGCGCAGCGACCGCTAGAAGAGAGTCGCCGTTGCTTGCTGGTCCGCTCGACCTGCCCAACGATGATTGCGTGTTCTACTGCCTAGAACGCCCGATATGGATCGACGCCGCCGGCGGATCATCGAGCGAAAGGGTTAGCGCAGATCAGGCTCCGCGGGATCTTCGCATGAGGCGCTGCGCACGGCCGTCGCGCCCGCACCGCCCTATGGCCCCAAGGGCCATTGCATCGGCATCTGTTGCTAGGCATCGGGAGGGAAGAATCCTGGAGTTGTGTCGATCGCGTCGACGGTGGGGAACAGAGGGCTCATCGAGTCCAGCGCATCACACTGGACGGCTTCGATGACTTCGACGTAGGTCCCTGTAGTCACCGCGATCGAGCTGTGGCGCAGGTGCCATTGCCGTGGAGGATGGCAGAGGCCGTGTCACCCGCAACATCGTCTTTCCCTCCCCGTCGACTGCTGCTGCCGTCGCTCTCGGCCGTTCTTGCAATGGCCGTCGAGAATGGATCTCGGATCAAGGAACCTTCGGAGAGTGGGAGAGCCGGGGTGTCGAGTAGCGGCTTCTTTCTCTCACTCACCACCCGTCCAGCGTGGCGTGAGGTTGCAACCGATCTCAGGCCGTGGCGGCATGACAAGTCGCCACCACAAACCCGTGATCGGTCTGGCGCTAAAGCCGCTCACAACGTGTCGCCCCTGAGGCGGGTGCCAGCCACCACCAGAGTCTCTTTGTTCCCCAGTAGACGTCCCCCCCGCACAGCGAACAGTCACTTCTGGATGGGAGCATGTCAGCCATGACAAACGGTCGCGTTCCTTCGGTTCGTGAGATCCGGATGGCGCTGGAAGATGTGCCTGGTGCGCTTCGTTATGAGCCGCTTCCCGAAGACGTTAGGGCAGGAAACGACCGGGCGACTCCGATATGGACTCCAGACCGAGGCGGATTCCTCGTCGACTCGGTGCCGGATAACCCCGATTGGCCCGATGGCGACGATGAGTTCTCCGACGAACCCAGCGTCGTTTTTGAAGTCCCGCCCGCTGTCACCGAGGCCGAGATTGACAACGTCCTCAGTGAGCACGACGGCGGCGACATGAAACGGCTCGAACAAGTCCGTGGAATAGATGCACTCGGGTGGTACATGACCTTCCACCAACAGCGTTACCAGCACGGCATTTACATCCCCATCAAGGGCATACTCGTCATGGCAAGGGATGCTCTGGCCGGTCTACCCGTCAGCATGGAGCGGAGAATTGAACTCGCCTTCCACGCCATCTTCAGGCACGAACTGTTCCATTTCGCCACCGACTGCATGGCGGCCAACTGGGAACTGGTGTCGGGACGGGAAGTTTATTGGAAGGCAAAGACCGCTTACCGGAACGCTGCGGGTTACGTCGAGCTGGAGGAAGCCCTGGCCAATGCCTACATGCTCCGGGGCTTCAGGTGGCCAGGAGGCGGGGTTCTGCGTAAATCGGGTGGCGGGTACGCCGCCCTCGTCGACTACTGCAAGAGACAACCTGCTGGCTATGACCTCGCGCCCCAATACGCAAAAAATCGCAGTGGCTACGTCGGGGGGTGCCAGGAACTGTCGGCCCAGTTTCAACACGCCTCGGTCGTGGATCCGGAATGGGCAGTTCCACCGGGACTTGATTCCAGTCAGTTATACCCCGGCATCACGCGCATAGCGTGGAACCGATGCCCCATTCTTCATCCTCGACGATCACGACCTGCTGCAACTACTCGGGATCAATATCGACCTGTTCCAGTCGGTTCCCAATATCACCGAGACAAAACGATTTCTGAAAGAACTGCAACGGCTCGACAAACCGATACGGGCCAAATGGGCAAAATGCCGATCAATGCTGGAAAAATCGACCGAACCGCCGGGCCTCAACTTCAAACCGTGGAAAAACGGTGGCCCCGGCTGCTACTCCGTCCGAGTGGACCGAAAGATCCGAGCTCATCTTCAATACGCTCGCAACCAGAGAAGCTGGGAGGCGGTAAGTATTGGGGATCACGATTACATGGGCCACTAGCTGGTGCGGGTCGGCCGATCCCGAGACTGTGGTTTCTCGACTCTCACACCGCACCGTCACAGCCACCCGGAGGCGCTGGCTGCGGAATCGGGCCGCTGTCGGGGTTGAAGACAACACAGTCCAGGTTGAAAACTGGTCCAGTGAACGAGCTTCCGGTCATGATCAGCTGGTGCCAGTAGCTGCCATCGGCATACGGCAAGCCATCGCAGAACTTCGTCGCCAGGAAACCTCCCTGGCCGCCAGGACACCACCCAATGGTGACGTTAGGCATCTGCGGATCTTGTCCGGGCGGGTCGGCGTTCACGACCGGACTGAAACATACGAGACATGTTGCAATGCCCAACAACTGGACGAAAGAGCTTCGAGGTCGCATGTTTGTCTGCCTTCCCGGACGCTGAGCGGGGCCGCTGCGTTATTCGGAAGGTTAGCGCCGATGAATGCCCGCAGTGGGGGGAATTACGCATGTTGCGTGGATCTTGGTGTGGCCTGTCAGCTATTCAGAACCGCCGGTGCCCGGTGCCCGGTGCCAGGCCCGTTCTCGTTACTCGGGTCGCCAGGCACGATCGCAGCGTCCCGGCGACATTCCAGCCCTAGGGTGCTTGATGTGGAGGGTCACGGACATTGGCCCCGTGACGAGTCCAGACCTATTCGCAGTCAAAATTCGTGCAGAGAGTCGGCGCGGGTTCAGCTTGGGCGGCCGGTTATCCGTTGGCGGTGCCGCCGCCATGCTCAACCACGATCCGGGAGGCCAAACCCTTAAGGCGACCAAGCACTTCGGTGATCGTGACGTCGATCGCGACTATCCGGCACACTTGGGCATCCGGCTGCCGTCTCAGTGTGAGATGACGTAGTAACCCTGCGCCCGGAGCAACTCGGTCAATGCCAGCTCTCTCTCGGTGGGATCGGACTTGCTGCGCCGGGCCAACTTCCAGGCAGCCTTGATGGTCTTCTTCGGCAGTGCCACGCCGAAGTCCGGCTGCCACTCGTCGACCCGGATCAGGTGCTGGCCGTACTTGCGCACCCACTTGCTGTCCTTGTGGCCGTTCTGATGGTTCTCGTACCGCTCCCAGGCCTGCAGTGTGGTCTGTCCGACGTAGAAGACCGGGGCCTTCTTGTTGGCCTCGGGGTTGTGTTCGATAAGCCGGTGCCGATCTTTCTTCGAAAGCTTGCCGAAGTAGTCCAGCCGGACCGCGTACAGGATCGTCGTCCCCCACAACTCGGGGTCGGGCTTGTGCGGAACAAAGGCACCCTCGGCGTCCATCAGATGAGGGTAAACGGCCCTGAGAGCCACGCAGGCTAACGATCTCGGCGACGGCGGGCAATTGTGACCTCACAGTGCGGCGGCGGCAGATTCCCATTGGCGGGCAGTCATGTTGGGGGCCTGTGATCCCGGCCAGTCGGAGAGCGGCGACCTCGCTGATGGTTCCGAGGTCCTCGGCCATCTCCTTCGGCTGACAGGCCGCCCGGGAGGCCATTGAGTCTCCTCATGAACAGATCGTTATGGGATGGGTGAGTGTTGACGCCGTCAACAACTCTCACTGTTCTCCCAGGTCGTGTGGCGTCGTTTCATGTCGTTTCCCGTTCGCATCCCAGGGCATCCCAGCGCGTTTGTGCAGCTCAGTGGCTATTATGGGCCTTTCCGGTCAAGGGGTTCGAGTCCCCTTAGCTCCACTTTGTAATAACCTGATCCGGCCACGGCGGGGCCGGGTTTTCGTGTTTGCCGTTTCGCTCGGGCTGGTCGAGTTTGACGACAATCGACGGGCCTCATTGATGAACTGTGTCGATC
>JAHZKD010000132.1 GCA_022600605.1 Actinomycetes bacterium | reverse complement strand
TCGGGCAGAGGCCACACTGCACGGGCCTGCGGGCCAGTGGCCAGATCAAAGAATGTCGCCGAGTGCTTCATCGCTGGCCGCGGAGAAGTTCTCTTCGTGAAGCTCCTGGTAGTCCTGCCAAGCCTGTGCGTCCCAGATCTCCAGGAACCCGATCGAACCTGTCACCACACACTCTTTGGTCAGGTTGGCGTAGCGGCGATGCTCTGCAGAGAGTGTGATGCGCCCCTGGCTGTCCAAATACTGCTCGTCAGTGCTTGCCGCCAAGCTGCGCAGATAGGCGCGGGCCTCCGGGATTCCACGTTTGGCCTTGCCCGAGAAATCAGCGACCATCGCCTCGAACTCTGCCCTCGGGTGGACAGCCAGGCTGTGATCTTGACTCTTGGTGACCATCAACCCCCCTGCCAGTGTGTCGCGAAACTTGGCGGGCAACGTCAGTCGCCCCTTGTCGTCGAGTTTTGGCGTGTAGGTGCCGAAGAACATTCCGCCACCTCGCTATACCTGCCCTCGCACGGAACCTCCGGTCGCTCCGTTGTCCGCCACTTTACCCCACAATCCCCCACATTGCTCCAAATATAGGGTGGCGTTTCTTCCCTACCCCCACCCGCGGGACCCGGCGCGCTCGATCCCGGTACGCCAGCACCGCCTCAACGACGAAAAAGAGCCAGACAATTCCTGCTCAACGCCTGCTCAACGCCACAATGGCGCATTCTCAGCGGTCGGTTTGGTGACGGTGGGGCGCAGTGGGGCAAGAAAAAGGGGCACGGTGGGGAAAGAAACGGTGGGGAAAGAAACAGCGGGGCAAGAAAAAAGGGGCAGTCCCGTGGGACTGCCCCTGGTGTGGAGAACCGATTACTCGTCTACTCGTCGAAACGCCGGCGGAAGCGATCCTCCATGCGACTGGTGAATGAGCTGCTTCCGCGCTTGGCCCGCTTTTGTCTGGCAGCGCTGATATCAGTGGGGGCCTCGGGCTTCCCGCTGACCCTGGGTCCGGTGATGGCGAAAATCACCCCGCCGAACATAACCATGAAGCCGACCACGGACAGAATCGGGAAAGTGCCGATCATCGTGGCTTTGAACGCTACGCCGGAAACCAGCATCGCCAGCCCGGACACGAACAGCGCAGCGCCCTGCAGTCGGCGGCGAGTCGAGGGTGCGCGCAGGCTGCCACCACGCACACTGGATGCAAACTTGGGGTCCTCGGCGTAGAGCGCGCTCTCGATCTGGTCGAGCATGCGCTGCTCATGTTCAGAGAGTGGCATTCGTCCCTCCCTCTTGCCTTGGTGCGTTTTGCCCTGGTGCGTTGCGGTCGTACAAAGTCAGAGTGTCCGCGTTTCGGGCACTTAGCAGTAATGATACGAGCTCGATCTGCGCCGTACCACCTAGTTCCACCCTTGATTCTATGACGAACACCATCACTGGGTACCAGCAGCACACCTAACCGGCACCCACTCGAAGCTTCAGCGGATAATAGATATCGGCCACGTGAACCATCCACCGGGAGGAACAGATCCTTGGCGACGACTCTCATCGATCTGTCGCCCAGTGATATGGCGCACCGACTCAGCGAAGCGCTGGGCGTGTACGTAGATGCCATGCACTACCCGCAGGGCACGGAGGATCAGCGTGCGTCGATGTGGCTCGAACACACCCGGAGGCGCGGCTGGAAGGCCGTCGCGGCCCTCGAGGTTACTGCCGGAAGCCACGGAACCGCAGATCCCATGCTCGGAGTCGCCTACGGCTACTGCGGTGCCCCGAACCAGTGGTGGCAGCAGCAGGTGGTCGCCGGACTCCGGCGAAGCGGCGCTGCCCACGCACACATCTCGGAGCTCATGGACAGCTATTTCGAGCTGACCGAGCTGCACATCCACCCACGTGCCCAGGGTCGTGGGCTGGGTGAGGCGCTGGTCCGCCGGCTGCTCGACAATCGCGGAGAGCGCCACGTCCTGCTGTCCACGCCGGAAATCAACGGAGAAGCCAACCGCGCATGGCGGCTATACCGCCGACTCGGCTTCATCGACATAATTCGCGGCTACCGCTTCGCAGGCGATCCGCGGACGTTCGCGATCCTGGGTCGCTCGCTCCCCCTCGGGTAGCGCATCTGGCACGATGACCTGGTGTCGACCCGTCACCGCACCGGCAAGCGCGTTCTCACCCTGGTTTTGTTGCTGTTGATCGTCGCGCCTTCACTGATCGGCTGTGTGCGGGTCAGGGCCTCGATCACCGTGTCGCCCGACGACCGGGTGTCGGGACAGATCGTTGCCGCAGCAATCGCCCGCGACGCCGACGACAAAGGTCCGCAACTACTCAACAACCTGCCGTTCGCGCAGAAGGTCGCAGTCTCGGAATACAGCCGTGACGATTACGTGGGAACCCAGGCGGTGTTCTCCGACCTCACTTTTGCCGAATTACCCCAGTTGGCGAATATGAACCGCGACGCAGCCGGCGTCGATATCTCGTTGCGGCGGGCCGGCGACCGCGTCATCCTCGATGGCCGCGCGGATCTCACTTCGCTCAGCGATTCCGAGGCCGAAGTATCGCTGAGTGTCTCCTTTCCCGGCGAAGTGACCTCGACCAACGGTGAACAAATCTCCACCAACATCGTCGAGTGGAAGCTCCGGCCGGGCGTGGTCAGCACAATGAACGCTCAAGCGCGCTACACCGATCCGAGCGCGCGATCGTTCACCAGTGCCGCAATCTGGCTGGCGGTGAGTTCGTTCCTGGTCGCAGGCATCATCGGCTCGATCGCCTATGCGAATCGGGACCGTTCCCCACGCGTCGGCGAGCCCCAAGACGAGCCGCAGTAAGGCCAGGACAAGTACGCCAACCACCAATTGCCGACGCGTGGCGCCTGCCTTGCCACAACTGCGGCTGCAGGCTCTACTCTGAAGACACTCGGGGGCAAAGTGTGACCGACCTGGACGAGCACAGAAACGAGCACAGAAAGGGGCGCCCGCTGAGCGTGGATTCAGCGGCACCGTCAGCTGTCGAACTGGCCGCGGCCGTGACCGACCAGCTGCGGGATTACCTGCGTGATCGCCGCCGTGACGCCGCCTACATTGGTGCGGATTATGCAGTGCTGACCGCGGCACTCGAAGAGTTCGTCCTTCGCGGGGGTAAGCGGCTCCGCCCAGCCTTCGCTTATTGGGGCTGGCGTGCGGTGGCCGGCACCGAGCCAGGGCCTGGAGTGCTCAGACTCTTTTCGGCATTGGAACTACTGCACGCGTGCGCACTGGCGCACGACGACGTCATCGACGCTTCTGCCACCCGGCGCGGCCTGCCCACCGTCCACCGGATTTTCGCCGAACGCCATCGCAGCCACAACTGGCGCGGGTCATCCGAGCAGTTCGGTGTCTCCGCGGCGATCCTGCTGGGCGATCTGTCCCTGGTATGGGCCGACGACATCGTCGCGACCGCCGCAATCGGCCTCGACGCCCAGCGGCGCGTGCAGCGCGTGTGGGCGGCGATCCGCACCGAAGTCCTCGGCGGTCAATATCTTGATATCGTCGCCGAGTCCAGCGGCGGCGAGACGGTCCAATCAGCTATGACCGTCAACATCTATAAGACGGCCTCCTACACCATCTCGCGTCCATTGCAGCTCGGTGCGGCCGCTGCCGCCGACTGCCCCGAGGTCCTGGAGGCCTTCCATGAGCTCGGGACCAGCCTGGGCGTCGCCTTCCAATTGCGCGATGATGTCCTTGGGCTGTTCGGCGACCCGGCCGTAACCGGCAAGCCTTCCGGTGACGACTTGCGGTCGGGCAAACGCACCGTCCTGTTGGCCGAAGCCGTCGAGCTCGCCGAGAAGCACGACGCCGCAGCAGCGAAGCTGTTTCGTACGTCGATCGGAACCGAACTGACGGATGCGCAGGTCAAGGAGATATGTATGGCGATCGAGTCGGTAGGCGCACTCGCGGCCGTCGAAGACAGAATCGACAGACTATCCCAGCGCGCACTTGACATCCTCGATGCCGCACCTATCGACGACCGGGCCAAGACGGGGCTCGCCGAACTCGCAAGATTGGCCGCGAACCGGTCCGCCTAGGAGAATGAACACACCCGCGCCGGCCCAGGCCCCGAGAACCGGTCTGTCAGAGTATTTTTCGCAGCGCGTCCTGCCGCACTTGGGGCGGCTGAAGGAGTTCACGCTCTCCCCCGAGGCGCGCCCCGCGCTGGTCGGAGCGTTCGGTGCAGTCCTGATCGCCATTGGCGGACTCGGCGCTGGCAGCACCCAACTTCACGATTCGTTGCTTGAATCGATTCATCTTTCCTGGCTGCGGTTCGGGCACGGGCTGGTGCTGTCCTCGGTGCTGCTGTGGACAGGTGTGGCGCTGATGCTGATGGCCTGGCTATGGCTGGGCCGACGAGTGGTGGATCGCACCGCCAACGAGTACACGATGATAGCCACCACTGGATTCTGGCTGACGCCGCTGCTGCTCAGCGTTCCGGTTTTCAGCCGCGACACCTACTCCTACCTTGCCCAGGGCGCATTGCTGCGTGACGGCTTTGACCCCTATGTCGTCGGACCAGTCGATAATCCAAACTTGCTGCTAGACAATGTCAGTCCGATTTGGACGACGACCACGGCACCGTATGGTCCGGCGTTCATTCTGGTGGCGAAGTTCGTCACGATGCTGGTGGGCGACGACGTCGTCGCCGGGACGATGCTGCTGCGGTTGTGCATGCTGCCCGGCCTGGCTCTACTGATCTGGGCGGCGCCGAAGGTCGCCCGACACGTCGGCGCCAGCGGAGCAGCAGCGCTGTGGATTTGCGTGCTGAACCCGCTGGTGATCATCCATCTGATGGGTGGCGTGCACAACGAGATGCTCATGGTTGGGCTGATGATGGCAGGCATTGCACTGTCATTCGGCGGCCACCACATATCGGGTGTCGCTGTGATCGCAACGGGCGTGGCGGTAAAAGCAACTGCAGGACTGGCACTTCCGTTCATGGTGTGGGTGTGGGCCCGCAGCCTTCGCGATCGTCGCGGCTACTCTCCGGCAAGGGCGTTCGCAGTGGCCGCGGCTGCATCGCTGCTGATCTTCGTCGCGGTTTTTGCGGTCCTGTCGCTGGTGGCAGGTGTCGGCCTGGGCTGGCTCACGGCGCTGGCCGGATCGGTCAAGATCATCAACTGGCTCACGGTGCCCACCGCGACGGCGAACCTGATCAACACCGTCGTCGGCCTTTTCGTGCCGGTAAATTTCTATGCGGTACTCGAGACCACCCGCATCATCGGAATCGCGATCATCGCGATCTCAGCGCCGTTGCTGTGGTGGCGGTTCCGCCGCACCGACAAGGATGCGCTGACGGGTATCGCCCTGCTGATGGTTGTCGTGGTCCTCTTCGTGCCCGCGGCGCTTCCCTGGTATTACACCTGGCCGCTAGCTGTCATCGCCGCCCTCGCGCAATCGCAGCAGGCGATCGCGCTCATCGCCGGCCTGTCAACGTGGATCACGGTGATATGGAAACCCGACGGCGCGCACGGGATGTACTCGTGGGCGCACGTACTTCTGGCGTTCGCGTGCGCCGCGGCGGCATGGCATTGGCTCGCCAAAGCCGACCCGGCGACCGAGCCCACTACTGCCAGCGTCAATAACCCATCGCCTGAGCGCGACGCACCACCTCACGGGCCTGATGGGCGTGCAGCGCATCGACCGGGCGCGCGTTAGCCTGCCGCTCGTTGGAGCCATCACGGGTGACCGTCAGCGACGGGTCCGGGGTGAAGAGCCACCGGATGATCTCGGTTTCGCCGTAGCCCCCGTCGTGCAGCACTACCAGTAAACCGGCCAGGCTCTTGACCACGTGGCCGGTGTCGTCGAAGAACGCCTCGGGTACCACAATGGATCCCGCGCGACGGATGCCGACCAGGTGTCGGTCTCTTAGCCGCTGCTGCACTTTAGAGACAGGAATACCCAGCAGACCTGCCACTGTCGGCAGGTCATAGACGGCCTCGCCGGGATCCAACACGTCATCGGCAGTCGGAATGCTGCTCACCACGCCAAGTCTAGGTCCACGTTGCGGCCGATAACCTTTGGGCCACGGCTCGTACCATGTGTTCGATGGAGACCCGCCAGCACTCAGACCCGCTCATCGGGTCCGTGCTGGACGGTCGGTACCGGGTGGACGAGGTTGTCGCGACCGGCGGCGTGTCCCGGGTGTACCGCGGACTGGATCTGCGACTGGACCGTCCGGTCGCGGTCAAGGTCATGGATACTCGTTATGCCGGCGATGAACACTTCCTGACCCGTTTTCAGCGCGAAGCGCGCGCCGTAGCTCGGCTGAAAGATCCCGGGCTGGTCACCGTATACGACCAGGGCATTGGAAGTCCGGGCGGCGATCCTCCATTTTTGGTGATGGAGCTGATCGAAGGCGGGACGCTTTCGGAGTTGCTCCGCGAGCGCGGCCCGATGCCACCGCACGCCGTCGCCGCAGTGCTGCGGCCCGTGCTCGGGGGTCTTGCCGTGGCTCACCATGCCGGTCTGGTGCATCGAGACATCAAGCCCGAGAACATCCTGATCAGCGATGAGGGCGAGGTGAAGATCGTCGACTTCGGGTTGGTCCGCGCGGTCGCTGAAGCCAAGATCACGTCGACCAGCATCATCCTGGGCACTGCGGCCTACCTGTCACCTGAGCAAGTGAGTACCGGCGACACCGATGCCCGTGGCGACGTCTACTCAGTAGGCGTGCTGGTCTACGAGATGCTGACAGGCGCTACCCCCTTCACCGGCGATACCACGTTAGCCGTGGCATACCAGAGGTTGGACAAGGACGTTCCACCTCCCGGTTCGGTAATCGGTGGTGTACCAACACATTTCGATGAATTTGTGGGCCGCGCTACCGCACGCCATCCGGCCCAGCGGTTCGCCGACGCCGCGGAGATGCTCGACGAGCTTGACGCTATCGCCAACGAACTAGGCCTCCCGCACTTCCGGGTGCCCGCCCCTCATAGCTCGGCGCTGCACGATTCGGTGACCACGCCGACGGCTCCCCGCAGCGCTTCTCACATCACCGAGAACTTTGACGCGCCCACTGCTGGCGCGCCGCCGAGCCGGCAGACAAGAGCGTTCGCCCGTGTCGAGATCGCGGCGTCAGAGACCCAGAACGATACTGACGACCAGCCGCCCGGCCGACGATTCGCCGGGATCGAGCTGACAGAGTTCCACTGGGCGCGCCAGCGATCTAAGCGCTTGCTGTTCTTCTGGATTGTCGCGACACTCACCTTGACCGGATTGGCGGCCGCCGGAGCGTGGACGCTCGGTAGCAACTTGAGCACGCTGCTCTGAGGCGCTTCGCGGCGATCAGTTGCGCAGCATCTCCGCAACCAGGAAGGCCAATTCCAGCGACTGCTGGGTATTCAGCCGAGGATCGCAGGCAGTCTCGTAGCGACCCGCCAGGTCGATGTCGGAGATATCTTGGGCACCACCGAGGCACTCGGTCACATTCTCGCCGGTGATTTCGACATGGATTCCACCGGGATGGGTGCCCAAGCCACGGTGCACCTCGAAGAAGCCCTGCACCTCATCGACGATGCGGTCGAAGTGCCGAGTCTTGTAGCCCGTGGAGGACTCATGGGTGTTGCCGTGCATCGGATCGCACTGCCAGATCACCTGGTGCCCGGAAGCCTGCACCTTCTCGATGATCGGCGGCAGCACGTCGCGCACTTTGCCGTTGCCCATTCGGCTGACAAAGGTCAGGCGGCCCGGCACGTTGTGTGGATCGAGGCGCTCCACATACTCCACCGCTGACTCCGGCGACGTCGTCGGGCCGATCTTCACGCCGATCGGGTTTGCGATCACCTCGGCGAACGCGATATGGGCACCGTCGAGCTGGCGGGTTCGCTCCCCGATCCACACGTAGTGCGCCGATAGGTCGTAGAGCTTCGGGTTGGCCCCTTCAGCGGCGGCGCCGGCAGTATCCAGGCGCAACATGGCCCGCTCGTAGTCAAGCACCAGCGCCTCATGACTAGCGTAGATCTCGGCTGTGTCGAGGTTGCGGTTGTTGACCCCGCAGGCGTTCATGAAGCGCAGCCCGCGGTCGATCTCCTCAGCCAATGCTTCATACCGGGCGCCGGCCGGCGAGGTCAGTACGAACTCCCGATTCCAGCTATGCACCTGATGCAGGGATGCCAGGCCCGACGAAGTCAACGCGCGCACCAGGTTCATCGCAGCGCTGGCGTTGGCGTAGGCGCGCACCAGCCGTGACGCGTCGTGCTCACGAACGGCAGGATCAGGGGCAAACCCGTTGATCATGTCGCCGCGGTAGGACCGCAAACCAAGCGCGTCGATGTCGGCAGAACGGGGTTTGGCGTACTGGCCGGCGATCCGGGCCACCTTGACCACCGGCATGCTTGCGCCATACGTGAGCACTACCGCCATCTGGAGCAGCGTGCGGACGGTGGCGCGGATGTGTGGCTCGGTGTTGTCGACGAACGTCTCGGCGCAGTCTCCACCCTGCAGCAGAAACGCCTCACCACGCGCGACGTCGGCCAGCTGCGACCTGAGCCGCTCGATCTCCGAGGGCACAGTGACCGGTGGAACGCTCTCCAACACCGTCCGCATCGCCTTGGCCTGATCGGCCGGCCAACTCGGCTGTTGCAGAGCCGGCCGGGCAAGCGCCGCGTCCAGACGTTGCCGCAGGTCCTCGGGCAGCGGCGGCAAGTCCGGCAGCTGGTCGATGGGTACGTCGACGGTCCAGTTCACCCATTCATGGTAACGGGCTCAGGCACCCGGTTATTACCCGCGCGGAGGTACCTGCCCGGTGGTCATCAGACGGAATCGATGCAGGTTGTGCTTGGCGTCAACGAGAGCGTCGTGGGCATCGCGCGGGCGCGGTGGCATCCGAGGGCACCCACGCTCCTCCCAGAACTGACGCAACTCGCGGGTGAAGCGCGGCATCGCAGGCGGCAGATCAGTCATGGGGCCCCACAGCTGGCAGAGCGCCACGTGGTCGTAGGCACTTACCCATGCCCACAACTCGATTGTTTCGTCGCCGTCGATTCCGAAGAAATCCTCGAGCTCTGCTCGGATCTGTCTGCGCGAGCGCCAGAGCGGTGAGGCCGGCGACGGCAGTTTGGGCAGCACATTCTTTCGCACCCATCGTCCGGCCCTCTCAGGGTCGAATTCTGTTGAAATAGCATAATATTCGCGGTCATCTTCAGCGACGACGCCGATGGAGATCAACTCGATAGTGCGCCCGTTGTCGATGAACTCGGTGTCATAGAAGTAACGCACAGCTATGTGCCTTCCTGCTTGACGGAACGCGGTCGGCAACACACCAGCGGTGACCGCGAGCGCGGTATCGCCATACCCACGCCGAGACCCAAAGTTGCACGCACCGGAGAAAACTTACGCCGACCTGCGTGCATCTAGTACGGGATACCCGCCGACGCGCCGGTGGGCGATAGTCTGGTGAGCGACATGAGTACTTGGCGGTCGCCCGGCGGGGCTGGTTGGGGGCCAACGATCGCTTGGCGGCTATTTCAACTGATGACCGCGGCGGCGCTGACCTGGGCTGCTTGGCGGCTTCTTGGGCATACCCACTACCGGATTGACGTCGATGTCTACCGGATGGGCGGACGGGCCTGGCTCGATGATCAGCCGCTCTACGCTGACGGCGCGATTTTCCAGACCCAGGCTGGCTTGGACCTGCCGTTCACCTACCCTCCGCTGGCTGCCGCCCTGTTCTCCCCGTTTGCGATGCTGTCATTGGACGGCGCGAGCGCGGCAATTACGCTGACCACACTGATCCTGCTGGTGGTGTCGACGGTCATTCTGCTGACCCGATTGGACGTGTGGCCCACGACCGACCTCACCGGTGAGCCGGCGTGGGTGAGGCGGAGCTGGCTGGCCGCCGCGATCGTCGCGCCCGCCGCGATCTTCTTCGAGCCAGTCCGATCGAATTTCGACTTCGGTCAGATCAACGTGGTGCTGATGACGCTGGTCATCGCTGACTGCGTGCCGCGCAGGACGCCATGGCCGCGCGGTCTCCTACTCGGTGTCGCGATCGCCCTGAAACTGACGCCAGCCGTCTTCCTGCTGTACTTCGTGCTGAGGCGGGACACCCGCGCGCTGATAGTCACCGCCGTGTCGGCCACCGTGGCGACGCTGGCGGGCTTCGCGCTCGCGTGGCGGGACTCCTGGGAGTATTGGACCGAGACTGTCCGCAACACTGACCGCATCGGCACCGCGACCCTGAACACAAACCAGAACATCGCCGGCGCATTGGCCCGGCTGGGCCTTGATGAAAGTGCGCGATTCATCCTGTGGGCGCTCGCATGCTTCGCAGTGCTCGGCCTCGTCGTCTGGGCGGTGCGGCGGGCACTGAGCTGGGGGCAACCTACGCTTGCGTTGATGTGCGTGGCGATGTTCGGTCTGGTGGTCTCCCCGGTTTCGTGGTCGCATCATTGGGTCTGGGCGCTGCCCACAGTGCTGGTGACAGCTGTGCTCGCGATACGGCTGCGCCAGGTTGCCCTCGGCGCCGTATCAGTTGCCGGGTTGGCGCTGATGGTGTGGACCCCGATCACGTTGCTGCCCGAGCACCGCGAAACCGCAGCGTCACTGTGGCGACAACTCCTGGGAGGGTCCTATCTCTGGTGGGCACTGGCAGTGATCATCGTCACGGGCGCTGTCGCGGTCCGCAATGCCGGCCAGGACACGACGCCGGAGGCCGCTGCGCCGGCCGTGCCCACCGTGAAGGCTTAGCCGCCTCAGCTGGCAATTGCCTCAGGGAGCCGCGTCGGCGGTTTCACCACTCCCTGCTCTTTTCCCGTTTTGATGTCCGCTGCATAGAGGTCGACGTACTCCTGACCGGACAACTGCATCAGCTCGTACATCACTTCGTCTATGACAGCTCGTTCGATAAAACGATTACCCGCCAGCCCGTCGAATCGGCTGAAGTCCATGGGTTGACCGAACTTGACCTGAACCCGGCCGAATCGCCACATTTTGCTACCGGGAGGGTTCACGCTATCGGTTCCGATCATCGCAACCGGAATCACCGGGACCTGGGCCTGAAGAGCCAGCCGCGCCAACCCGGTCTTGCCCTTGTAGAGCCGCCCGTCCGGCGAACGCGTGCCTTCGGGGTACATCCCGAGCAGTTTGCCCTCCCCGACGATGCGCTCAGCGGTGGCCAGCGCGCTGTGGGCACTGTCGGCATTGGCACGATCGATCGGAACCTGGCCCGCAACCGTGTAGAACCAGCGGGTGAACCATCCCTTGATCCCCGAACCGGTGAAGTACTCGGCCTTGGCGAGGAAGGTGATCCGCCGGCTGACCACCAAAGGCAAGTAGAAACTATCGGCCACGGCCAGGTGGTTACTGGCCAGAATCACAGCTCCGGACTGCGGAACATTCTCCAGCCCTTCAATTTTCGGGCGCCCCAGCAGAGTCAGCACCGGCCCCATGAAGATGAACTTGAACAGCCAGTACCACATGGACCCTCCGCATCACCCGAGCATCACCCGACCGCGGTGCGGTCACCCGGCACGGTGCTCTTCGGACAAGCTTACCCACGGTGTGTGCACGCGACCAGAAATGCGCGTTACTCGTCGATGATCACCTTGATGTGTTGATAGCGCCCTGGCTCAGACGAGTCGGTCG
>JAHZKD010000131.1 GCA_022600605.1 Actinomycetes bacterium | reverse complement strand
GTCGCTGGTCGACGGGCCTGGTGGCGCCACGAAGGCGGTTTGGCGGTAGTAGCGCAGCTCACGGATCGACTCGTGGATGTCCGCCAGCGCGCGATGTGCCAGACCTTTGGCCGGCTGACCGAAGTAGATCCGGGGATACCAACGGCGGCACAGCTCCTTGATCGAGCTCACGTCGATCATCCGGTAGTGCAGATAATCATCGAGTTTGGGCATATCCCTGGCGATGAAGCCGCGGTCGGTCGCGATGGAATTACCGGCCAGCGGTGCGGTCTTGGCCTGGGGGATGTGCGTACGGACGTAGTCCAGCACCAGTGACTCCGCGGTGGCCACATCGGTGGTAGAAGCGCGCACCTCGTCGACCAGACCAGACTTTGCGTGCATTTGTGCCACGACGTCCACCATCGACGTCAACGCATCGTCGCCGGCGTGGATGACCACATCGAGGCCATCGCCGAGGATGTTGAGTTCGGAGTCGGTCACCAGCACCGCGATCTCGATGAGCAGGTCGGACCCGAGGTCCAAGCCGGTCATTTCGCAGTCGATCCACACCAGTTCGTCTCGCACAGCGTTCAACAGTATGCCCCTCGGAGCGGTGATTGTCGGGAGACAGCAACTTCGGTGCCGGCCGGCGCAAGGGCAGACACGAGCCGACGCAAGCGCAGACGCTGGTCAGCAGAGGCCAGAACGCTAGTCAGCGCCAAGTTTTTTGTACACGGCCCCGACGATGGGCGAGACGATCGAGCGTGGCGCGTACCCGCTGGCAGCTGACATCGCCTTGGACGTGAGCCCGGGGACCACGCGCATCTTGTTGCGCTCCAAACCTTCCAGCGAAACCTTCGCGGTGTATTCGGTGGAAATCCATAGGAAGTCGGGGATCAATCGCTCAACCAGCGACTGCTCCTCGGGGTTGGGTAGCTCGGTGCGCACCGGCCCAGGTGCCAGCACCGTCACGTGTACCCCTGCTGTCTTGAGTTCACCCCGCAGGGACTCGCTGAAGGTATTGACGAACGCCTTCGTGGCCGCGTAGGTGGCGTTATTCGGAATCGGTGAGTTGCCCGCTGCGGATCCGGAGATCAGAATGCCGCCGGCGCCCCGCTCCACCATGCCGGGCAGCACCGCCAGCACGAGGTCGTGAACGCCGAGCACGTTGAGCGCAACCTGCTTGCGCTCGCCGTCCGGATCAAGTGAGGCCACCGAGCCGAACGTCGCGGTGCCCGCGTTTGCGCACAGGATCGAGATGTTGCGGGAGGCCAACTCCGCACACAATTCACCGCGTCCGGTGGGATCGGCCAGGTCTACAGCGCGCACCTCGACTGTCACTCCGTACCGCTCGCGCAACCGGTCGGCGAGCGCTGTCAGCACATCCTCGCGCCGCGCCGTGATGATCAGGCTGTGGCCGCGGGCGGCGAGCTCGACTGCCAGCGCCTCGCCAATGTTCTGCGACGCACCAGTGACGACAGCCCGGGCATCGGTGCTGGGGGCGGGTACCGGCATGGCCGGACTATATCGTGGGCGTCCATGAGCATGCCGCCGCCTCCGGTCCCGACATCGGCGGTTCCCGCCTCGACCCGGTCTCGCGTAGCGGCATGGGCTTTGTGGGACTTCGGTGCGACAGCGGTCAACGCGATCGCCGTGACTTTCGTGTTCTCGGTCTACGTAACGGGAACCGTCGGCGCAGATCTGCCCGGCGACACCAGTCCGGCTAGCTGGCTGGGCCGGGCGCTGGGGTTGTCTGGTCTGGTCGTCGCGCTGCTGGCGCCTGTCACCGGCGTGTGGGTCGATGCCCCCGTGCGCCGACGGCGGGTGCTCGCCATGCTGACCGGGATGGTGGTCCTGTTGACCGCTGCGATGAGCCTCATCCGAGACGACCACCGGTATTTGTGGCCCGCCTTGATCCTGCTTGCCTGCACTTCAGCCTGCAGTGAACTCGCCACCGTGCCCTACAACGCCATGCTGCGCCAAATCTCGACCCCTGCTAACTCCGGGCGGGTATCCGGATTCGGCCTGGCGCTGGGGTATTTCGGTAGTGTTCTGGCGCTGCTGGTGGTCTATCTCGGCTTCATCTCCGGGACCGGCGAGACGCGCGGAATGCTGAATCTGCCCGTCGCTGACGGACAGAATGTACGGGCGGCAATGTTGCTGACTGCCGCGTGGTTCGCCCTGTTCGCACTGCCCCTGCTCATCTCTGTTCCGACTGCCACTTCAGAGCAACCCGGGCCGCGCGTCAGTGTCTTGGGCGCCTACCGGAGGCTGGCCGCCGAGGTCCGTGGCGAATGGCGCCGGGACCGGCACTTCGTCTACTTCCTTGGCGCCAGCGCGCTGTTTCGGGACGGGCTCGCCGGTGTGTTCGCGTTCGCCGCAGTGATTGGCGTCAGCGTCTACGGGGTGTCGCCGGCAGATGTGTTGTTGTTCGGCGTGGCTGCATCTGTGGTGGCTGCGATCGGGGCGGGGGTAGGCGGGCATGCCGACGACTGGGTGGGCTCCAAACGGGTGATCGTGCTGTCTCTGTCGGCCATGATCACCGCCGGACTCACCTTGGTGGCCCTGTCGGGTGTGCTGGCGTTCTGGGTGTGCGGCCTGGTGCTGGCACTGTTCATTGGGCCGACGCTTTCAGCATCACGCACGCAGCTGCTGCGAATGGCCGCCGACGGCAAGGAGGGCGTGGCATTCGGGCTTTACACGACGACTGGCCGTGCGGTGTCTTTCCTGGCGCCATGGCTGTTCTCGGTGTTCATCGACATCTTCGACACTGACCGGGCCGGCATGGTCGGGTTGTGCGTTGTGCTCGGGCTCGGGCTGTTGGCGCTGCTAGCAGTGCGCGCGCCGCACTCGCGGGTGCCGAAGCCGACCTGATGGCGCGACGCTGCAGGGCCGCTACCGGGTTGTCGCGCAGATGGTCAGGCCGGCGCCGGTGCGTTCGGCCAATTGGACGCCGTTCACGGTGATCGAGCACGACAGCTCCCGCCCGACGTTGATGATGCTGATGCTGGCCGAACCTGCGGCGGGCTGGGGTAAGGACACCTGCTTACTCCATGGCAGCAGCACATTGAATTCGGTCTGCAGCATGCCGCCGGAGTCGACGTAGGTGATGTTGATGACCCGGCCGCTGCCTTGGACGGTGTAGACGACGCTGTCAGTTGCGCCGCGGACAGTGGTGTCGGTCGGTGGTATCTGGGAGGGCGTCGTCGGCAACGTCGGCAGCGGCAGTAACGGCGTCGAGGGGGTCCTCGGCGTCGCGGTGGGAGTTCGCGGGGTTGCGGTGGGAGTGGAGAAACTGGGCTCGGGCTGGGGGGGCAACGGCGCCACCACGGTCTGCTGTCTGGAACTGTTGACGACTACCAAAGCGATCACCAGGCCGACGACGGTGAGCACGGCGACCGCGGTGAGGATCCACAGCCAGCGAGGAGCCTTCGGGCCCTCGGGCGGCGGCGGCTCGGTGTTGTGGCCCGGTTGATACTGCGGTCCGTACTGCCCCGCCGCCGGGGTTTCGTAGCCAAAGGGCGAATACGTAGGCAGGCGTTCGGTCGGCTGCGACGGGGGTGGCTGATAGGGCGCCCCATACTGCGCCTGGGTCGCATACGCCGGATCGGAATAGCCGGGGGAGTTGTAGCCGAACTGTTGTGTCGGCTCGTTGCCCGTACCGGAGCTCCCTTGCTCCTCGCGTCCGCGGTCCGTCATGCCCACCTCATGGCTGCAGGGTACCTGTGCGGTCGCTTGGTGTGCCGGCTTTGCTGCCCGGATTTCGACAAACGCGGGCCATGCAGAATCGGCATTCGGGCACCCCAGATTCGGGGGTTTAGGGCACCGCGTCGTGGCTGCGTTTCTCGGCTGACCCGGCGGTGCAGAGGTTGGCGAAGTAGCTTGGCAAAATTGTTTCGAGGGTAAACTCATGCCGGGCGCGCCAGTGAGGTGCGTCGGCTGAGGGGGCATGGCATGCGAGGCACGCTCGGAGTCGTAGTGCTCGTCTGGTTGTTGATCGGTGTTTTCGCCGCGTATCAGCGGGACTACTTCAATGGTGGCGAAGCCACCTGCGCCACCGCTGGAACCATCGCGCTCACAACGGCTGCTGGACCGTTGAACTACCTGGGAGTCAATCCGAAGGTCACGGATTGCAACATCCCGCAACCCAGCGTGTAATCCACTGACTGCTCAGCTCTTAGAAGTGGAGTGCCCATGATCGGCCTAGGTGTGATCCTGCTCGTCCTGGGTTTCTTTTTGGGCATGGGAATCCTGACCTACATCGGGGTCGTACTACTTGTTATCGGTGCGGTCTTCTGGCTCCTGGGCTCCATCGGTCGTCCGATCCGCGGCCGAAAGTCCTGGTACTAGCTTCGATCGGATGGTCGTTCAGCCGAGGTCAGCGCTGCCACCGTCAAAGCTCTCAGGACGGTCCGCGAGCTGACCTGGGCCGTTTTCGTGGTGCCGGGTTTAACACTGTGTGAGGTGGAGTTCAGCAAGCCGAAGATCGCGTGAGCCGTCAGGCGGGCATCGGTTTCGGTCAGGGAGGGATCGCGCCGGCGCAACACGTCGACCCAGATCTCAACGTACTGTCGCTGTTTTCGCCGGACCTGCCGTTTGGCGGCCGGGGGCAGGCTGCCAAGGTCGCGGTCTTGAATGCGAATTAGGTCGGATTCTCCGAGTGCGAAGTCCAGGTGGAAATCGATCAATCCCTCGAGTGCGGATTCAGCATCGTCGGCTCGACGGGCCACCTCGTTCGCTCCAGTCAGTAGTCGAGTACTGATTCCGACCAGCAGCTCAGCCAGAAGGGCTTCCTTATTGGGAAAGTGACGATAGATCGCGGGTCCGCTGACGCCGGCAGCGGCACCGATGTCCTCCAGTCGGACTGCGAGATAGCCGTGCTCGGCTATCAGCCGCTCAGCGGCGGTGATTAGTTGGCTGCGGCGATCGGACTTGGCCTTGCTGCGCCGCGAGGCTTGCCGGGGTATCGCCGACGGCGAACTCTGCGCGGTCATCACCCAACCTCCAGCCGACGGTGGACACCGAGAGTTAATGATGGTTAACATACCATCGGTTAGTCTCGATTAACTCAACTGAGGCGGATTCGGCGATGGCAGCGCAGGCATCACATCACGACGATCATGTTGCGCTGGTGGCACAGTTGCGGAGCAAGCTGGCCACTGCGGCACTGGGTGGCTCGGAGCGCTCCCGCGAGCGACATATCAGCAGAGGCAAGTTGCTGCCGCGCGGCCGCGTCGAGGGGTTGCTCGACCCCGGCAGCCCATTCCTCGAACTGGCCGCACTGGCGGCCGACGGAATGTACGACGACGAGTGCCCGGGGGCGGGAATCATCGCCGGGATCGGTCGGGTGTCGGGCCGCGAATGCATGATCGTGGCCAACGATGCGACGGTCAAGGGTGGGACGTACTACCCAATCTCGGTCAAGAAACACCTGCGGGCGCAGGAGATCGCGGAGCATAACCGGCTGCCGTGCCTCTACCTGGTTGACTCCGGAGGAGCGTTCCTGCCCCGCCAGGACGAGGTCTTCCCCGACCGCGAACACTTTGGACGCATCTTTTACAACCAGGCGACGATGAGCGCCAAGGGAATCGCCCAGATCGCGGCGGTGCTCGGCTCATGCACCGCCGGCGGTGCCTATGTTCCGGCCATGAGCGATGAGGCCGTCATCGTACGAAACCAGGGCACTATTTTCCTCGGTGGTCCGCCGCTGGTGAAAGCCGCCACCGGCGAGGTCGTCACAGCCGAGGAACTCGGTGGTGGCGATCTGCACTCCAAAGTTTCCGGGGTGACCGATCACCTCGCCCACGACGATCGCGATGCGTTGCAGATCGTGCGGCGAATCGTGGGTACTTTGGCGCCGCGGGCCGAGCCGCCATGGAAGGTGACGCCGACCGTTGACCCGATTGCCGACCAGGCCGAACTCTACGACGTGGTCCCGGTCGATCCCAGAGTGCCCTACGACGTACATGAGGTGATCACGCGCATCGTCGACGGTGGCGAATTCAGCGAGTTCAAGGCCGTGTACGGCACCACACTGGTGACCGGGTTCGCGCGCATTCACGGTCACCCCGTCGGCATCATTGCCAACAACGGCGTGTTGTTCGGCGAGTCGGCGGTCAAGGGTGCGCATTTCATCGAACTCTGCGACAAGCGGCTCACCCCACTACTTTTCCTGCAGAACATCTCAGGGTTCATGGTCGGGCGGGACTACGAGGCCGGCGGTATCGCCAAGCACGGCGCCAAGATGGTCACCGCGGTGGCCTGTGCGCGGGTCCCCAAACTAACGGTCGTGATTGGGGGGTCCTACGGCGCGGGCAACTACTCGATGTGTGGCCGGGCGTATTCGCCGCGGTTCCTTTGGATGTGGCCCAACGCTCGGATCTCAGTGATGGGCGGCGAGCAGGCGGCTTCGGTTCTTGCCACCGTCCGTGGCGAGATGTCCGAGGAAGAAGAAGAGGCGTTCAAGGCGCCGATCCGAGCGCAATATGAGGACCAGGGCAACCCTTACTATTCAACCGCGCGCCTTTGGGATGACGGTGTCATCGACCCTGCTGATACCAGAACTGTTGTCGGGTTGGCTCTTTCGGTCGTCGGGCAAGCACCGCTCGAAGCCGTCTCCTACGGCGTATTTCGGATGTGACGGAAATGACCAAATATTTCGGCATGGGTATCGATACTGTTCTCGTCGCAAACCGCGGGGAGATCGCGGTCCGGGTCATCCGTACGTTGCGATCCATGGGAATTCGGTCGGTGGCGGTATTCAGTGATGCCGACGCCGATGCGCGCCACGTTGCAGAGGCCGACGTTGCCGTCCGCATCGGGCCGCCGCCCCCACGGCAGAGCTATCTGTCAATTGATGCGCTGCTCTCGGCGGTCGACCGCACGTCAGCGCAAGCGGTGCACCCGGGTTACGGGTTCCTTTCGGAGAATGCGCAATTCGCTGATGCTCTGAGCTCGGCGGGTGTGGTGTTCATCGGCCCCCCTGTCGCGGCGATCAGGACCATGGGGGACAAGATCTCGGCGAAGGCGGCGGTGTCGGCCTTTGCAGTGCCCGTCGTGCCGGGTATTTCGCGACCTGGGCTGACCGACGCCGACTTGATCGACGGCGCCGCCGAGGTCGGGTACCCCGTACTGGTGAAACCTTCGGCAGGTGGGGGCGGCAAGGGAATGCGCGTCGTCCACGATGCCGCCGATCTCCCCGCGGCGCTGGGAAGCGCACGACGTGAGGCAGCGTCGGCATTCGGTGACGACACGCTGTTCCTCGAGCGGTTCGTGCTCAACCCCCGGCACATCGAAGTGCAGGTACTTGCCGACAATCACGGCACCGTGGTGCACCTCGGCGAACGCGAATGCAGCTTGCAGCGACGCCATCAGAAAGTAATCGAAGAGTCGCCGTCACCACTGCTCGACGCTGCCGCCCGGGCCCGCATCGGCGCTGCGGCATGTGACACCGCGCGTAGCGTGGACTACACCGGCGCCGGCACCGTCGAGTTCATCGTCTCGGCCGACCGGCCCGACGAGTTTTTCTTCATGGAGATGAACACCCGACTGCAAGTGGAACATCCGGTAACCGAAATGGTCACCGGACTGGACCTGGTCGAACTTCAGGTGAGGATCGCGGCGGGAGAGCCGCTGCCGATCGCCCAAGAGGCCGTCCGCATGAACGGCCACGCCATCGAGGCCCGGGTGTACGCCGAAGATCCATCGCGTGGATTTCTACCGACCGGCGGCGACGTCCTCGCCCTTCGGGAGCCTTCTCGGCCAGGGATCAGGGTTGACTCCGGGCTGGCCGACGGCACAGTCGTCGGCAGTGATTACGATCCTATGCTGGCCAAGGTCATCGCGCACGCCGCTGACCGGCCGGCCGCCTTGCGTGAGCTCGACGCTGCGCTGGCCGGCACCGCGATTCTCGGATTGACGACCAACATCGAGTTCCTGCGATTCCTGCTGGCCGACCCCGACGTGGCGGCCGGACGCTTGGACACTGGGTTACTCGACCGTCGTACACCGGATTTCGCGCCCGTGCCCCCCGCCGATGACGAGTTGATCGCTGCGGCGGCCTACCGATGGCTGCGGTCCTGGCCAGCGGTGCCGGCCAGTGCCTGGGAGGTGCCGTCGGGCTGGCGCATCGCCGGGTGCACGCAGACAACGGTCCGGTTGCGAGCGGGGGAAAGGACAGATCACGTAGCCCTGGCCGGTTCGCCAACCCATGCAACCGCCACGGTCGAGGATGGCGAAACCCACACGCTGCGTGCATCTCTGGAGGATGACCGCCTAGCGGTCACCATCGACGGGTTGCGCACCCACTACTTGTCAGCGGCGGTGGGCGATCAGGTGTGGCTGGGCAGGGCAGGTCGCACGGTACTGATCGAGGAAGTGCGCGAAGCGCCCGTGCGCCCCGACGACGAGCACAGCGGTGACGCCGAGTTGACCAGCCCCATGCCCGGCTCGGTGGTATCGGTCGGGGTCACCGACGGCGTCGAAGTCGAGGCCGGCACGGTAGTGGTCACCGTCGAGGCGATGAAGATGGAGCACGCGCTCGCCGCACCCGTAGACGGTGTGGTGGAACTGATCGTCAGCGCGGGCGAGCAGGTGAAAGTGGGCCAGGTGTTGGCCCGGATAACGGCAACCAAGGAGCCGAAGCTGTGAGCAATTTACCGACGACCGATTTTCTGTCGACGGGCACTTTGCCCGACCATTACGAGCAACTGGCCAAGACCGTGCGCGATTTCGCCCAGAGTGCGGTTGCCCCGGTGGCGGCCAAACACGACGAAGAGCACTCGTTCCCCTACGAGGTCGTCGCCGGCATGGCCGACATGGGGCTCTTCGGGTTACCGTTCCCCGAGGAGTACGGGGGCATGGGGGGCGACTATTTCGCGCTCTGCCTAGCCCTTGAGGAACTCGGCAAGGTCGACCAGAGTGTTGCGATCACGCTTGAGGCGGGGGTGTCGCTGGGTGCGATGCCGGTGTACCGGTTCGGTAATGAGGAACAGAAGCAAGAGTGGCTGCCACTGCTGGCTAGCGGCAAGGCACTTGGCGCGTTCGGATTGACCGAGGCCGGCGGCGGTAGCGACGCCGGGGCGACCAAGACGACCGCACGGATGGATGGTTCAACTTGGGTGATTAACGGCAGCAAGCAGTTCATCACGAACTCGGGCACCGACATCACCAAGGTGGTGACAGTCACCGCGGTCACCGGCGAACACGATGGGCGCAAAGAGATCTCCTCGATCTTGGTGCCGGTTCCGACGGCTGGCTTCACCGCCGAGCCGGCGTACAACAAAGTGGGTTGGAATGCATCCGATACTCACCCGCTCAGCTTCGACGACGTGCGGGTGCCACAGGAGAACTTGCTTGGTGAGCGCGGACGCGGGTACGCCAACTTCCTGCAGATCCTCGACGAGGGACGTATCGCGATCGCCGCCGTGTCGGTGGGTGCGGCACAGGGCTGCGTGGATGAGAGCGTCAAGTACTCCAAGGAGCGGCACGCCTTCGGGCGCGCGATCGGAACCAACCAGGCGATCGCGTTCAAAATCGCGCGGATGGAGGCCAGGGCTCACGTCGCTCGCGCGGCCTACTACGACGCAGCCGCGCTGATGCTGTCCGGTAAACCGTTCAAGAAGCAGGCCGCCGTCGCCAAACTGGTGGCCAGCGAGGCGGCCATGGACAACGCCCGCGACGCCACTCAGATCTTCGGCGGCTACGGCTTCATGAACGAGTACCCCGTCGCCCGGCACTATCGCGACAGCAAGATCCTCGAAATCGGTGAAGGCACCACTGAAGTCCAGCTGATGCTGATCGCCAGAGAGCTCGGGTTGTGACTGCCAAACGGATCGTCGTCCAACGGGGGCTGTGGTTCGAGGAATTCGAGGCCGGAGCGTGTTATCAGCACCGGCCAGGGCGCACGATCACCGAGGCCGACAACGTACTGTTCACCACTCTGACGATGAACACCCAGGCCCTACACCTGGATGCCGCGTTCGCTGATGCGCTGCCGCCTTTCAATCAGCGACTGGTCAACTCGATGTTCACCCTCTCGACTCTCGTGGGCCTCTCGGTTGCGCAGCTGACGCAGGGCACCATCGTGGGCAATCTGGGCTTCAGCGACGTGGCGTTCCCCAAGCCGCTGTTTCACGGCGACACGCTCTACGCCGAGACCGAGGTGACCCAAAAGCGCGAGTCCAAGAGCCGCCCGGGGGAGGGCATCGTGACCCTCGCCCATACCGGTCGCAATCAACATGGCGATGTGGTCGCCACCGCGTCGCGCAAGACCATGGTGCGCAAGCGACCCGAGGGTGACGCGTGATGCCATTCGCACCGACCGGACCGGGCTGGCTGTTCTGCCCGGCAGATCGCCCGGAGCGATTCGAGAAGGCTTCGTCCGCAGCAGATGTCGTTATCCTGGACCTTGAGGATGGCGTCGCCGCCAAGGACAGGGGTGCTGCCCGCAAGGCGCTTGTCGAAACTCCGCTCGACCCGACCCGCACGGTCGTGCGGGTCAACCCCGTCACCACGGCTGACCACGCGCTGGACATCGAGGCATTGCAGACCACTGCATACACCAGCGTGATGTTGGCCAAGGCTGAGACCAGCGATCAGATTGCTTCGCTGTCCCCGTTCGATGTGGTGGTTCTCGTCGAAACTCCGCTCGGCGCCCTGGCCGTTACCGAGATGGCACAGGTCGACAATGCGATCGCCGTGATGTGGGGTGCCGAGGACCTCTTCGCCGCCACCGGTGGTACCGCGAACCGTTGGCCCGACGGCAGCTACCGTGACCTCGCTGTGCATGTGCGCTCACAGAGTCTCTTGGCCGCCAAGGCCTTTGGACTGCTGGCGCTGGACTCGGTATACCTGGACATAAAGAACCTCGACGGACTGCGGGCAGAGGCTGATGACGCCGTGGCAGTCGGGTTTGATGCCAAGGTCGCCATCCACCCCACGCAGGTCGCCGTGATCCGCGCAGCGTTTGCGCCGACCGCCGAGCAGGTCGACTGGGCGCGAGAAGTTCTCGCTCAGGCCAGTTCTGAGCGCGGGGTGTTCCAGTTCGAGGGTCAGATGGTAGACATGCCTGTGCTGCGGCGCGCCGAGCGGATCGTGGCGTCGGCGCCAGTGCCTCGGGGCTGAGGCTACTTGCGCTTGGCGGCAGCCAATCGTCTTGCGAACTCAGGTGATTCGATGGACATGGCCTGGGGTCCGATCTCGACGTCGACGGCGAGTCGGTGCATATCGAGGTCCACGGTGCCAGGGTTCGCGGTGGCCCGCATTGAGGCCTTGGTTGCCAAAACCACCTCGCGCGGCGCGGAAGCGGGGCCAGCGGCGAGGGTGCGGGCCGCGGCTACTGCATCGTCAGCGACATCCAAAGCAAGTCCGTGGCGGACAGCCGCGTCCGCGTCGAAGCGCATCCCGAACAAGAGTGCCGCCCTCGCCGTCTGGGGCCCGATCGCCCGCTGCAGCATCCAGGTCGCCCCACCCCCTGGGTGGATGCCGAGCTTCTGGAATCGCGGGTCGAAACTTGCCGCCGGACCGGCGATGCGCACATCGGCCGCCAGCGCAAGGTTCAGACCCGCGCCTACCGCAGGGCCGTTGACCGCGGCGATCGTGGGCAGCGTGCACTGTGCCACAGCAAGGAAGCCGTCGTAGATCACCCGCAATCCGTCCTCAGTCGCTTCGCCCAGGGCGGTCAGGTCGGCGCCGGCGCAGAACGCCTTGCCGGCGCCGGTCACGATCACCGCGTGGACGTCGGAGTCCGCCTCGGCGGCCTCAATCGCCGCACGAAGCGCTGCCGAACTCTGCGCGGTCACCGCATTGCGTCGGTCGGGATCGTTGATGGTGATGAGTGCGACGCGGTCCTCGACCTGCGTCAGTACCGGTGCAGACACCCGCTCAGCGTAATGGTGAGTCCAGGCCGCCCCTGGGCCGGCGTCGCGGTCCTGGTTGGGCGGAAAACACGTTGACGGATTAGCCTGTCCCAGACATTACGTAGCCCGGACCAAGATCGGTCCCCGCAGCGAAGGACCGTCTGTTGACAATCCGAATCGCCAGGATGCGCCGTTCGCTTCGGCGAACAGTGACTGGTGCGGCGGCCACTGCGGTGGTGCTAGCGCTGTCGATGGTGGGCGATGTCAAGGCCGACCCGGCGGCTGACGCGCTGGCCAGGCTCACCGAGTTGTCCCGGCAAGCGGTGCAGAGCCGTGAGGCGGTCACAGCTGCCCAATGGGATCTTGAAGCCAGACTGGCCGCCCAGGCAACGGCCGAAGACCGCCACCGCGCCGACCTGGTGGCCCTTGAAGCCGCCAATGCCCAACTGCAGACCCACCAGGCTGCCGTCGACCGGGTGGCCGCGAACATGTACATGGGTGGACGCAGCGGTTGGTTGGCGGCGCTGCTGACCGCAAACTCCCCGCAACAGCTGATCGACCAGATTTGGCTGCAGCGGACGGTGCCCGCAAAGATTGCCGATCAGACGAAGGCTCTT
>JAHZKD010000130.1 GCA_022600605.1 Actinomycetes bacterium | reverse complement strand
GCTCTGGCCACCCCCGGCGGCGGAGTGCAACTGCCACCCCGTGCGGGCGTCGGCGATGCCCCCGGGGTACCCGCGGGTGAAATCCGACGGCGCCGTCCCCCCTGGCTTGCCGTATTGGTAGTTGCTGACAATCACCAAACCGGCGGCGGTCAGCGACTTTGCATAGGGCAGGGTGATCGGTTTGGCGCCGAACGACGAGCCGGGTCGCGAGGTCGACACGTAGTTGATCACGCCCGCGTGGCCGGCGGCTCGGATGTCCTGTGCCGGGATCTGGCGCATGGCGAAGTCGATCAGTGTGGGAGCCGCGGCAGCCGCCGCGGGCGCGCGGGCACCCGTTACCGCGGTGAGCCCGGCGAGTGCCGTCGCTGCGGTGGCGTAGCGCAGTGCGTCACGCCGGGTTACGGGCACCGAGCGATGTTAACAATATGGCGGGTGTGGCCAAGGTGGCGTTTGGAGTCGACGTCAGTTCGATGCCGCACCGTTACCCCGCCGGCGCCGCCGAGGGCCTTCACGGGGGATATCGGCGACTTCGGCGGCCTTCCAGCGCTTTTCGGAAATCGACAGATAGCCTCGCCGTTCTCGCACGTGAGCGGCACGATGTCGGCGGCGGTGTAACTCACTGCTCGTCCTTTCCATCAGGGCCGGGTAGGAGAGGACCGAAACGCGGGTGCCGCAGAAATGGCAAGTGCCCCGGCCGGACATCCTTGTTCAGCCGTGGCGGTGTGAGAGCCGACCCTGTTGGGCGCCAGTTGTGCTCGGGCACAACCGCCGACGGTGTGCACGACGTACTGCGATTTAGGTGGAGCCGAAAAATGTCGTACCCCTTTGTGATGATGGTGCCATGTCTTCGACCGCAACATCTTTGGCTCCTGGGGTGCGCCCTGGTGAGCGTGTGGAGGTGTTGTTCGGCGAGTTGGCCGAGTTGGCCGGTCAGCGCAACGCGATTGACGGCCGCGTCGTGGAGATTGTGGCTGAACTGGATCGCGACGAGCTGTGGGGTGCCACGGGGGCGCGGTCGGTGGCGGCGCTGGTGGGCTGGAAGCTCGGCGTGTCATCGAAGAATGCGAACACGATCGCTTCCGTCGCAAGCCGGCTTGAGAAGTTCCCCCGTTGCACAGGGGGTTTACGGGAGGGTCGACTGTCGCTGGATCAGGTCGGGGTGATCGCGGGCCGGGCCGGCGAGGGCTCCGATGAGCATTACGCCCAGCTGGCCGAAAGCGCGACGGTCAGCCAGTTGCGCACCGCCGTCAATCTCGAACCGCGCCCCGATCCGGCTCCCGAGTCCGATCCTCGGCCAGAACCCCGGCTGTCGCTCACCAAGACCACCAATGAGGAATCGACGTTTTGGAAGATCACGCTGCCGCATGCTGAGGCGGCCAAGTTCGACGCCGCGTTGCAATCCCATCTGGATGCGCTGGTCGCCGAGTGGAAGCTCGACCACGCCGGTGGCGGGCGGGTATCCGATCAGGCGCCGCCGTTGCCGGGCGCCGCCGATGCATTCATGAGCCTTATCGAGGCCGGTTGGGATAGCGCGGTGGCCCGCCGGCCACAGGGGCAGCACACCACCGTGGTGGTGCATCTTGATGTCAAGCAACGCACTGCCGCACTGCATCTTGGGCCGCTGCTTTCAGACTACGAGCGGCAGTATCTGCTCTGCGATGCGACCTGCGAGGTTTGGTTTGAACGCGACGGCCGAGTGATCGGCTCAGGGCGGGCGACCCGACAGATCAATCGGCGGCTTCGCCGTGCACTTGAGCATCGTGACCGCACCTGCGTGATTGCGGGCTGCGGGGCCACCCGCGGTCTGCACGCACACCACATCCGGCATTGGGAAGACGGCGGCCCTACCGACATGTGCAACTTGGTGCTGCTATGCCCCTACCACCACCGGTTGCACCATCGAGGCGTGATCACCATCACCGGCCCCGCCGATCACCTCAGAGTCATCGACAACACCGGCCGGCCACTGAGCGCGGGATCACTGGCCCGCCCACCGACCAAACCCCCACCGACGGTCGCGCCCTGCCCAGGTCCCACCGGCGAGCCAGCCGACTGGTGGTGGTACCAACCCTTCCAACCACAGCCTCCACCGGTCACCAACTAGGTGCAGACTGCGCCCGTGGCCGCCGAGCCAACCAGCTTCGTGTACTTCGCCAATACCCCCGTCTTGTAACGCGGCGGCAGCGGTTCGAATCCCGTTTTGCGAGAATCGAATTCGTCAGCGTCGACCAGCACGTCCAGCGTGCCTTTGCCGACGTCGAGCCGAATTCGGTCACCGTCGCGCAGCAGACCTATCGGACCGCCGTCGACTGCCTCGGGCGCGACGTGTCCGACGCACAGCCCAGTGGTGCCGCCGGAAAACCGGCCGTCGGTGATCAGAAGCACGTCCTTGCCCAGGCCAGCGCCCTTGATCGCACCGGTGATGGCCAGCATCTCTCGCATGCCCGGACCCCCCTTGGGGCCTTCGTATCGGATCACGACCACGTCCCCGTGGGTGACTGTGCCGTCCTCGAGTGCATCGAGCGCGGCCCGCTCTCGCTCGAAAATCCTTGCGGTGCCTTCGAAAACATCGGAGTCAAAGCCTGCTGACTTCACCACCGCACCCTCCGGAGCTAGCGAACCGTGCAGGATCGTGATGCCGCCGGTGGGGTGGATCGGGTTGTCCAGCGCCCGCAGGACCTTGCCGTCCGGGTCCGGAGGAGCGATGTGGGCAAGATTCTCGGCCATGGTCTGGCCGGTGACCGTTAGCACATCACCGTGCATCAGGCCGGCGTCCAACAGGGCCTTCATCACCACCGGCACGCCGCCGATACGGTCGACGTCGAACATCACGTGCTGGCCGAAGGGTTTGACGTCGGCCAGGTGGGGCACCTTGGCGCCGATCCGGGTGAAGTCCTCAAGGGTGAGCTCCACGTCCGCCTCAGAGGCGATTGCCAGTAGGTGCAGCACAGCGTTGGTGGATCCGCCGAAGGCCATCACGACCGCGATGGCGTTTTCGAATGCCTCCTTGGTCAGGATGTCGCGCGCGGTGATCCCGCGGCGGAGCAGTTCGACTACGGCCATACCGCTCTTGCGGGCGAAGCCGTCACGGCGGCGGTCGGTGGCCGGCGGGGCAGCGGACCCGGGCAGCGACATGCCGAGCGCTTCGGCGGCCGAGGCCATCGTGTTCGCGGTGTACATGCCGCCACACGCGCCCTCCCCGGGACAGATGGCCCGCTCGATGGCGTCGACGTCCTCTCGCGGCATCAGCCCGCGGGCACAGGCGCCGACAGCCTCGAAGGCATCGATGATCGTGACGTCCTTGAAGGTGCCGTCGGCGAGCTTGGCGCGGCCGGGAAGGATCGAGCCCGCATAGAGGAAAACGCTGGCGAGGTCGAGCCGCGCTGCCGCCATGAGCATGCCGGGCAGCGACTTGACGCAGCCCGCCAGCAGCACCGACCCATCGAGTCGTTCGGCCTGTACCACGGTCTCGACGCTGTCGGCGATGACCTCGCGCGACACCAGTGAGAAGTGCATGCCTTCGTGGCCCATCGAGATACCGTCGGACACTGAGATGGTGCCGAACTCCATCGGAAAACCGCCGGCTTCGAACACGCCCTCTTTGACGGCCTTGGCGAGGCGGTCCAGCGAAAGGTTGCAGGGGGTGATCTCATTCCACGACGACGCGACGCCAATCTGCGACTTAGCGAAGTCGTCGTCACCCATACCTACCGCGCGCAGCATTCCGCGGGCCGCAGCCTTCTCAAGGCCGTCGGTGACGTCACGGCTGCGCGGTTTGATGTCAGGGCTGGAGGGCATGGGCCCAGTATGCCCCGGCGTGTTTCGCCGGTCCAACCACTGTCGATACTACCGAGGGGTGCTTCTAGGCTGGGTGCATGAGTCCGATCCCTACACGAATGACCGCCGCTCTGGTCGCGGTGACCACCGCCGTCACGCTAACGGCCTGCACCAGCCCGGCAGACTCCACTCAAAGCGGTCAGACCGGCAGCGGGAACTCCGGGGCGCCCTTGCTTGCTGAAGAACCCGCGATTACTGGGGAACCCGCCGGCTACAACGCGGACGACGTTCTCTTCGTCACCAACATGATCAGCGACCATCAACAGGCCATCGAACTGTCGAGGCTGGTGGCCGACCGCACCGCCAACCCCGAATTGGTCGAGCTGGCCGATCGGATGGCGGCGGCACAGCAGCCCGAGATCAACATCATGAACGTATTCCTGGTGCAGTGGAACGAGAACCCGGAGGCGCGCACCGGCCCCAGCGCTCGCGAAGACCCCGCCAACCAAGGCCCGGACGTGCCGGGGATGGTCGACGACGCGACCGTGGAGAAGTTGAAGTCGCTGCATGGCACCGAGTTCGACACACTTTGGCTTACGTCGATGATCAGTCACCAGCAGGAGGCGGCCGAGATGGCCGATGCCGAGATCGCCAACGGCGTGAACGTCGACGCCGTAGCCATGGCCCGGACAATGGCGGCGAGGCAGGAAGCTGAAATCGAGCAGATGCGGCAGATCTTGGAAGGCAGCCAGCCATGAGTGAGAATCCGCCCGCCGACGGAGCCGCGGACGTGCCCGACGCAGACGGCGCGGGCGACCATGGGTACTCGGAGCACAAAGAGAATTACGCCAGGCGGCTGCGTCGCATCGAGGGGCAGGTCCGCGGCGTCGCCAAAATGATCGACGAGGACAAGTACTGCATCGACATTCTTACCCAGATCAGTGCGGTCAACAGCGCCCTGCAGTCCGTCGCACTTGGGCTGCTGGACGAACATCTGGGCCACTGTGTGACTCAAGCCGTTGCCGCCGGGGACTCGGAGGCCGACGCCAAGCTCGCCGAAGCGTCGGCGGCCATCGCTCGTCTGGTCCGGTCCTAACCGTTCGGACGCCACCTAGGAAAGCCACTGACCCTTTCCCATTCCGCTGCGAGTCGCAGCACCGTCGTGTCATCGAGGTGGCGACCGACGATTTGCATCCCCACCGGAAGTCCGTTGGTGGTGAATCCGGCTGGAACGCTGATCGCCGGCTGTCCGGTGAGGTTGGCAGGCCACATGAAGCCAAACCATGACGTGTCGGCAACCCGCTGGCCGTCGATCACGGTGGGGCCCTGAATCCCTGTGCGAAACGGTGGCACGGCTGCTGTCGGCGTGACCAGCACGTCGAAATCATTCATGAACCTGGCCATCTGATTCACCACCGATTTGCGCCATATGTTGGCGTCGGTGAAATCCTGGGCAGTCCAAGGTGACCTCAGCATGGCGACCAGATGCGGGGACATGTCATCGCCGATAGCTGCCGCCATCTGTCGCATGCCCGTAAGGTCGGTTTCGGCCATGATCAGCGCGAGAAACGAGCCCCCCGGGTCGCCCCAGCCAGGATCAGCTTCGGTGACAACACAACCGAGTTGACTCTCAAGTTGCTCAACAGCGCTACCGACCACCGACCGAACCTCGCTATCGATCGGCAGATAGCCGAAGCCAGCGCTGTAGGCCACTCGCAACCCGGTTCGCGGCGCGGGTTGCACTGCAGCCTCCCACGTCACGTCACCGCACGGGATGCTGTGCCTGTCGCGTGGATCGGGGCCGGCAAGAACCGTCATCACCGTTGCGACGTCAACCACGGTCCGGCAGATCGGGCCGATGTGTTCGATGCTTTCCCACCCCGAAACACCTGGAAATCGTTCATCTCGACAGCCTGGGTAGACAGGCACGCGGCCCATTGACGGTTTGAAGCCGACCAACGAGGTGAAGCTCGCTGGAACGCGCACCGAACCTCCCCCGTCGCTGCCGAGCGCGAACGGCACAATGCCGGCGGCCACCGCCGCGGCCGATCCGGCGCTGGAGCCGCCGGGGGTCAGCGATCGATCCCAGGGGTTCACGGTGGTCGGGAACAGTGGATTCTGGCCCGTTGCGCTGTAGCCGAACTCGCTCACGTTGGTCTTACCGAGGCTGATTGCATCGGCGCCTGAGCAACGCTCAACGGCGATATCGTCCTCAACGGGTAAGAAGTCACGGTAAGCGACCGAACCTGAAGTCGTGCGAACATCCTTGGTGCACAGCAGATCCTTGATGCCGTACGGAACACCGGCCAACGGACCAAGCGGCCTGCCCGCAGCGTAAGCCGCGTCCAGGTGTGCCGCGCACTCAAGTGCGAGCTCGGGCGTCGGCGTGCAAAAGGTATGTAGCACTTCGTCCAGCGACTCGAGACGTCCGATCGCTGCCTCGGTCAGTGAGACTGCGGTGCGCTGGCCGCTGCGCACAGCGTCTGCCACGGCACCAACGCCGCGGTCCAGCGGATGGCTCACAAGGCGGATGTTATCGCATGTCTAGGGAAAACACTTGTCACAAATGGGGAAAGCCAGACCAATCCTCGTCAGTCACAAGTGGCTGGCGGCCTGGGTCGATGCCCCGAGCACGGGGACGTCCACGTGTATCTTTGTTACGGATCCGGTTGCGGCGCCACCTATTCCGATGGCCAGGACGTCGAAGTTGTCGTACTGCGCTTCGTAGCCGGCGTCGGGCGCCGAGGCCGCCTCCTGCGCTTGGGCGGTGGGCCGATACTCAAACACGTTGTCTATGAGGGCCACTGTGCCCTTGAGGCCACCGCTGACTTCGTAACGCGCGACGGTGACGGGGTCGACATCTAGCACACCTGACACCAGCCCACTGTCGAAATCGATACTCGTCAGCGTGTAGGTGGCCGAAGCACTCGGCGGGGGTGTGGGATCAGGGGGTGTGGGATCAGGGGGTGTGGGATCATTTGGCGGGGGCGTGGGATCGTCGGGCGGTAACGGATCGCTTGGCGGCTGGGAAGGTGTTGGCGTCCCAAGCACGACCACGTCCACGTGTATTTTTGTTATGGATCCGGTTGCGGCGCCGACTATTCCGATGGCCAGGACGTCGAAGTTGTCGTACAGCGCTTCGTAGCCGGCGTCGGGCGCCGACGCCGCCTCCTGTGCTTGGGCCGTGGGCCGGTATTCAAACGCGTTGTCTATGAGGGTCACTGTGCCCTTGAGGCCACCGCTGACTTCGTAGCGCGCGACGGTGACGGGGTCGACATCCATCACACCTGACACCAGCCCACTGTCGAAATCGATACTCGTCAGCGTGTAGGTGGCCGAAGCGCTCGGCGGGGGTGTGGGATCAGGGGATGGGGGATCACTCGGCGGCGGCGACGGATCTACCGGAGGTGGAGCCGAGTCGGTAAACACGGCTTCATAGGCAGCTTTGAGATCCCCGGTGTGATCCCAGATTCCCCAGTATGCGCCTGAGAGACTGGGCCCTTCGGATTGCGAACGGCTGGGCAGGTCGAATGACCCAAACCAGCTCAAGAAGACACCGTTGTCCGCGGCCCAGGTCGTGACCTCGCCGAAGTAACGCTGAGCGTTCTCGGGGCTCCCGATTGCGGCCCCATTGGGATTGTCGGGATCGGTGAAGCTGGGCCAGCCGGTTTCACTGATCTGAACAGCTTTCCCGCCTGCGAGGCCAACGATCTGCTGGTGCTCCCACTTCAGCCTGTCCAACGCATTATCGATCGAGATGCCGCTCCAGAACGGATAAGTGTTGTAATAAACGAAATCGCCTGCATCAATGAGTATTTCGGGGTCAACGTTACCTTCCCGCCCCGGGATCGTATTCAGCAGTGTCTCGGCCTTGAGCGCTGTCACCACCGGGACGCCGGAATTGGTGGAACCGGCCCTAAACCGTTCCATCAGCTCTATGACGCGGACCTCGCGCATCCCACCGTGGTAGATCGTCTCTGAGCCGACAATCGCTACATCGACATAGCCTTTGTTGGCGAGATCGATAAGCTCATCGACCTCTACTTCTGCCTGTGTTCTCCCATCGGCGCCGACGAGGGAATCATTGCCGGCATCGATCCAGGCCCCCGCATAGACCGTCATTCCCATCTGATGCGCGAAGCGGACGAGGTCCTTGCTGTTATACGCAGAGAAGGTACGAATTCCATTGGTATACGGCGCAACGAGATCAAGACGCTGCTGAACGGTCTCGGCGTCCAGGGTAGATCCGAACACATCGCCGTCGCCCTCCAGGAATGGCGCGAAATCCAACATGTCCAGCTTGTAGACGATGCTGTTCGACGGGTCACTCGGCGGGGATGTCGGGTCTGTCGGCGGCGGTGTTGGTTCGACCGGCGGGGACGTCGGTGGCGGTGTTGGTTCGACGGGCGGGGACGTCGGTGGCGGTGTTGGTTCGACGGGCGGGGGCGTCGGCGGTGGTGTTGGTTCGACGGGCGGGGCTGATGCTGGTGTTCCGAGCACCGGGACGTCCACGTGTACCCTTGTCGCGGATCCGGTTGCGGATCCGGTTGCGGCGCCGCCTATTCCGATGGCCAGGACATCGAAGTTGTCGTACAGCGCTTCGTAGCCGGCGCCCGGCGCCGAGGCCGCCTCCTGCGCTTGGGCCGTTGGCCGATACTCAAACGCGTTGTCTACGAGCGTCACTGTGCCCTTGAGGCCACCGCTGATCTCGTAGCGGGCAACGGTGACGGGGTCGACATCTAGCACACCTGATACCAACCCACTATCGAAATCGATGCCCGTCAGCGTGTAGCTTGCCGAAGCGCCGGGTGCCGCAACCGCCAGCGCGGTTGTGGCGCTGGGCGAGGAGTCGACGGCCGGGTCAGTGCTGGCGATTGCCGGCGACGTCGTGGTCGCGGTATCGCCGAGCAAGAAACGCACCCGTTGCCAGGCAGCAAACGCCAACTGTGTCAGGAAGTCGGGAGCAAACGGATTCAGCGGCGCTTCCCCGGACGGCACCTCAACGCCGAACAACCCCAGCACCCCGGCGAGAACCCGCTTGATTACGGGCACTGACCCCGGGACTACGGGCACCTCGGCGCTATCTGCCGGCGCGGCGGCCGCGCCGGCGGCGGGGGTCGCGCCGCCCGGGGTCCAATGGTCGGAATCTGCGAGCGGAGCCGAGCGTTCCGGCTCGTCATTCTCGAGTGCGGCGTCGAGTGCGGCGTCGAGTGCGGCCTCGGGTACGGCCGAGACGGCTGCATCGCTCATCGCCGCGAGCGCCGTCTCCGCAATGTCGGGCGACGCTACGGCGGCCACAACCCCAGGGCTCCTGGACGAGGTTCCTGACTCGGCGTCGGCGGCGGGATCGGTATGGGCAGTCGCTGCCGAGTCATTCACCACAGCGGTGGTATCGAGGGGTATCTCGGTGTCGGCGCCAGCGATGCCGTTATCGGCGGGCCCGCCCGCATTCGTCGGATCGGGTCCTGTTGACGCACTCGGCGAGACGGCTTCCTCGTCGATGCTCCCGGCGTAGCCGTCCGTTCTCGCGAACTCATCCCCGGTGGAGTCCTCCAGCTCAGGGGGCGACCCGCTGGTGGCGGTCGGGCCAACTTCTGTGCCGGGGGGAGGGGGCGTCTCGTCCGCAGGCAGTTCGGCATCCAAGGCGCTGCCCTCGGTAATCGAAGACGCGTCGATCTGCTCGTCCATACCGGAGGTGTCGGTCGAGCCGACGGTGGTCAGCGCATTGCTGGCGGTGGCAGCCGTGGTCTGAGCGCTCTGGCTAGTCGTGGCGGTCTCGCCGGTCGCTGAACTTGACGCATCCGAGGTGTTCGCCGTGGCGTCGGGGGCGCCTTGCGCGGTGCCCAGCCCGCCGGCCAGCGGACCGCCGACGCCCAACGCGAAGGCCAATACCCCGACTCGGCCGAGATGGCGGCCAAAGTCGCCGAGCGTAAGCGACGCACTTCGCTTGCCAGCCATTTCTCATCTCCGCCGCACCCAAATGTGTTGCGGCGCCGTTTAGACCATGTGGACCATGTG
>JAHZKD010000129.1 GCA_022600605.1 Actinomycetes bacterium | reverse complement strand
CGCGTTGGGCCTGGAGGCGCTTTCCAGGGGGGCTGCGTCCGCGGTCTTCGTGGAGTCAGATGCCAAGGCGGCCGCGGTCATCGCGGAGAACATTGCGGCCCTGGGGGTGCGGGGGGCATTGGTGCGGGGCGGCGCGGTGGCCACGGTGCTGGCTGCAGGCGCCCGGCGGCCGGTGCATCTGGTGCTGGCCGATCCGCCATACGAGGTCGACGATGCCCAGGTCGCCGACATGCTCGTCCTGCTTGACGCCCAGGGATGGACGATGCCGGGAACGGTGGCGGTGGTGGAACGCTCGGCGTCGGGGCCGCAGACCAGCTGGCCCGACGGTTGGTCGCCGTGGAAAGCCCGTCGTTACGGGGACACCCGCATCGAGCTCGCCGAGCGGGACTGATGTCCCTGCTAGCGTCGACCTCCATGAGCGGAGCGGTGTGCCCGGGATCCTTCGACCCGGTGACCCTCGGGCACATCGACATCTTCGAGCGGGCGGCGGCGCAATTCGATGAGCTTGTCATCGCGGTGCTCGTCAACCCCAACAAGCAGGGAATGTTCCCGGTAGAGGAGCGGATCGCCCTGATCGAGGAGTCGACGGCGCATTTGCCGAACGTGCGCGCGGAGTTGGGGCAGGGGCTCGTCGTGGACTTCGTCAAGGCGCGGGGAATGACAGCGATCGTCAAAGGGCTGCGCACAGGTACCGATTTCGAGTACGAGCTGCAGATGGCCCAGATGAACAAGCACATCGCGGGGGTCGACACGTTCTTCGTCGCCACGACCCCGCAGTATTCGTTCGTGTCGTCCTCGCTGGCCAAAGAGGTCGCGATGTTGGGTGGCGACGTCTCGGCGCTGCTGCCCGAGCCGGTGAACGTGCGCCTGCAGGCCAAGCTCGCCTCACGCTGACCGCCGCGCCCTAGTGTGCGCCTGGATCGTCACATCGGCCGAAATCGCGATCTGGCTGCACACTGTGTGCGACAAGGAAGACAAGGAATTGGTAGCGACACACCGATGCCGGTAGCTGAGTCACAGGGGTAACACCAGGCACACTGGTAACTGTCAAACTACGCCTGGAGGATGTGGCCGTGTACCGAGTTTTTGAAGCGCTCGATGAAATGGGTGCGATCGTCGAGGAAGCGCGCGGTGTGCCGATGACGGCCGGCTGTGTAGTGCCCCGCGGCGATGTCCTGGAGTTGATCGACGACATCAAGGACGCGATCCCCGGCGAACTCGACGATGCGCAGGACGTACTCGATGCCCGCGATGCGTTGCTGCGCGAGGCCAAAGAACACTGCGAGTCCACTGTGGCGGCGGCCAACGCCGAAGCAGATTCGATGATCAACCACGCCCGGGCAGAGGCCGACCGGCTGCTCAGCGACGCAAAGTCCCAGGCTGACCGCATGGTCGCCGAAGCCCGTCAGCACAGCGAGCGAATGGTCGCAGAAGGCCGCGAAGAATCCAGTCGGATCGCGGCGACCGCCAAGCGAGAGTACGAGGCTTGCACCGGACGGGCCAAGTCCGAAGCGGATCGGATGATCGAAAGCGGCAATCTGACCTACGAGAAGGCCGTCCAGGAAGGCATCAAGGAGCAGCAGCGGTTGGTGTCGCAGAACGAAATCGTGGTGACGGCTAACGCCGAGGCCACCCGATTGGTCGACTCCGCGCACGCCGAAGCGGACCGGTTGCGTGGTGAGTGCGATATCTATGTCGACAACAAGCTGGCCGAGTTCGAGGAGTTCCTCAACGGCACGATGCGGTCCGTCGGCCGCGGCCGTCACCAATTGCGTACCGCGGCCGGAACCCACGACTACGCAGCCCGCTGAGTGGCCCGCTGACCTTTGGGTCGCTGAACGTACGATTACGGGCATGCCGACGCATGCGAACGCGGCCCCGCGCCGAGGATCACGGTCGCCGCTGGTGATCGACATCGGCCAGCTCGGCCGGCGGCCCGGCTCAATGATGCCCCTGGACATCAGCGTCCCGAGTCCGTCACGCATGGGGCTCGAACTGATGGCCGTGGTCGAGGGCGCGCCGCTGGAATTGAACCTCCGCCTGGAATCAGTGTCCGAGGGCGTGTTGGTCACCGGGACGGTCAAGGCGCCGACGTCAGGGGAGTGCGCCCGGTGCTTGCAGCCGATCCACGGTGAGGTCGGCGTCGACCTCACGGAGCTCTTCGCCTACCCCGAGAGCACGACCGACGAGACCGCCGACGCTGATGAGGTGGCCCGCGTGGGGCGCGACGGTGGCGCCGAAACCGTGGATCTGGAGCAGCCGATCATTGACGCAGTGGGAATGGCGCTGCCGTTCTCGCCGGTGTGCGGCTCCGAGTGCGTTGGGCTGTGCCAGCATTGCGGGATCCCGCTGGACAGTGCGGAGCCGGGCCATCATCATGACCAGATCGACCCGCGATGGGCCAAGCTGGCCGAGTTTCGGGAGCCGACCGGAGACGACTCGTGACGGGCGACCGTGCCCCGTTGCTCAGAGCGCTGGGTGTCGATTTGGCTGACGAGCTGCTGACAATGGCGCTCACCCATCGCAGCTACTCCTACGAGAACGGCGGACTGCCCACTAACGAACGTCTTGAGTTCCTAGGGGATTCAGTGCTCGGTCTGACCATCACTGATGAGCTCTATCATCGGCATCCAGACTGTTCGGAAGGTGATCTGGCCAAGTTGCGTGCCAGCATCGTCAATACCCAAGCACTGGCCGAGGTTGGCCGCCATCTCTCTGAGGATGGCCTGGGCTGCTATCTACTACTGGGCAAGGGCGAAGACAACTCCGGCGGTGCCGACAAGTCGAGCATTCTGGCCGACGGTGTCGAATCTCTTTTGGGCGCAGTCTATCTGGAACATGGTGCCGCCGTTGCTCGGGAGGTTATCCTGCGGTTGTTCAACGACCTGCTCGACACCGCCCCAACGCTAGGCGCGGGACTGGACTGGAAGAGCAGCCTGCAGGAGTTGACTGCTTCGCGGGGCCTGGGGGCACCGACCTACATCGTGACGTCCACCGGGCCGGACCACGACAAAGAATTCACCGCCATGGTGATGGTCGCTGGGGCCGAGCAGGGAAAAGGATTCGGCCGCACCAAGAAAGAAGCTGAACTCAAGGCTGCCGCGGCGGCTTGGAACACTCTCCAGGATGCCTGAACTTCCAGATGCCTGAACTTCCCGAGGTCGAGGTCGTCCGCCGAGGGTTGGCCGAACACGTTACCGACAAGACCATCACCGCCGTCCGTGTGCATCATCCCCGTGCCGTGCGCCGCCATGAGCTCGGCAGCGCCGACCTGACCGCCCGCCTGGTCGGCGCCACCATCACCGGAACCGGTCGTCGGGGAAAGTACCTGTGGTTGACGCTCGGGGACGAGACCGCGCTCGTTGTGCACCTGGGCATGAGCGGGCAGATGCTCCTGGGCGCACCGACGAGCGCTCGCGCGAGGAGCCCACAGCATCAGCCCGACAAGAAACACCTGCGCATCGCGGTCTCGCTCGACGACGGCACCACCTTGAGCTTCGTCGACCAGCGTACGTTCGGCGGATGGCTGATTGCCGATGTCGTCACAGTCGAGGGAACCGAGCTACCGACGCCAGTCGCCCACATCGCGCGCGATCCGCTGGACCCGCAGTTCGACCGCGATGCCGTTGTTACGGTGCTGCGGCACAAGCATTCTGAGATCAAACGTCAGCTGCTGGATCAGCGGGTCGTCTCGGGGATCGGCAACATCTACGCTGACGAGGCGCTATGGCGGGCCAAAGTCAACGGTGCCCGGCTGGCCTCAGGGCTGCCCGCCCGGAAGCTGGCCAAGCTACTCGACGGGGCAGCCGAGGTGATGACCGACGCTCTCGGCCAGGGCGGCACATCGTTCGACTCGCTCTATATCAACGTCAACGGGGAGTCCGGCTACTTCGATCGGTCGCTGGACGCGTACGGTCGCGACGGGCAGCCATGCCGGCGCTGCGGTGCGGTGATGCGGCGGGAGAAGTTCATGAACCGCTCATCCTGCTATTGCCCGCGCTGCCAGCCCCGGCCTCGGACACGTGCGAACTGAGATTCCCGGCTGTGAATCGCAAGGTTGTAGAAATGACCTATGACTGATCTATGGGTGCAGCGCACGGGCGTGCGCAGATATACCGGACGCAGCACACGGGGAGCCGAGGTTTTCATCGGATCCGAGGACGTCGAGGGTGTTTTTACCCCCGGGGAGTTGCTGAAGATTGCGCTGGCCGCGTGCGGCGGGCTCAGTAGTGATCAGCCGCTGCGGCGCCGGCTAGGCGATGACTACGAGGCCACGATCAGGGTGACCGGGTCTGCCGACCGCGACCAGGAGCGCTATCCGCTGCTGGCGGAGTCGCTTGAGGTTGACCTGTCGGGATTGTCCTCCGAGGAGCTCACACGCCTGTTGACCGTCGTCGAACGCGCGATCGACCAGGTGTGCACAGTGGGGCGAACACTAAAAGCTGGGACCGAAGTGACATTTGAGGTGAACGATGTTGGAAGGGGATGACGTCCGCCTGTCGGCTTGGGTCCACGGCCATGTCCAGGGCGTGGGTTTCCGCTGGTGGGTGCGCTCGCGGGCGCTCGAACTGGGGCTGAGCGGGTTCGCGTCGAACCGTCCGGACGGGCGCGTTCACGTCGTCGCCCAAGGCCCCCGGGAAACCTGCAAACAGCTCCTTGACCTGCTAAACGGCCCGAACACGCCGGGAGGCGTCGATAAGGTGATTTCCGACTGGTCCGAACCGGTCGAATCGTTCACGGGCTTCAGCGAGCGCTGACTCGCCCGGCGGTAGGCTAACGGGTCATGCATCTGAAGAGTCTGACGCTGAAGGGCTTCAAGTCCTTCGCTTCGCCGACGACTCTGCGCTTCGAACCCGGCATCACCTGTGTCGTAGGCCCCAACGGCTCGGGCAAATCCAACGTGGTCGACGCACTCAGCTGGGTCATGGGGGAGCAGGGCGCCAAGACGTTACGCGGCGGCAAGATGGAAGACGTCATCTTCGCCGGGACGTCGTCGCGTGCTCCGCTCGGGCGCGCCGAGGTCACACTGACGATCGACAACTCCGACAATGCGCTCCCCATCGAGTACTCCGAGGTGTCGATCACGCGACGGATGTTTCGCGACGGCGCCGGCGAGTACGAGATCAACGGCAGCAGTTGCCGTTTGATGGACGTGCAGGAGCTGCTCAGCGACTCCGGTATCGGGCGTGAGATGCACGTCATCGTTGGGCAGGGCAAGCTGGCGCAGATCCTCGAATCTCGCCCGGAGGACCGGCGCGCGTTCGTGGAGGAGGCCGCGGGCGTCCTCAAACATCGAAAGCGCAAGGAAAAGGCGGTGCGCAAGCTCGACTCGATGTCGGCGAACCTGGCCCGGTTAACCGATCTGACAACCGAACTGCGTCGCCAGCTCAAGCCACTCGGCAGGCAGGCCGAGATGGCGCGCCGCGCCCAGACGATTCAGGCCGACCTTCGCGACGCTCGGCTACGGCTTGCCGCCGACGACCTGGTGGCCCGCAAGACCGAGCTCGATGACACCAGCCAGGCCGAGACGACGCTGCGGCGTGAGCACGACGACCTCACCGAGCGGCTGGAGGCCAGGACGGCCGAGCTCAACTCCCACGAATCCGCTGTCGAGAGTCTCAGCGGGCGAGCCGATTCCGCGCAACATCGGTGGTTTCGGCTCTCGGCTCTGGCCGAGCGGGTCAGCGCGACAGTCCGGATCGCCGGCGAGCGTGCCCAGTACCTTGACGGAGAACCGGACACGGCCAGCGGCCCCGACCCCGACGAGCTCGACGCGCAGGCCGAGGAGATCGCCGAGCAGGAAAGGCAGCTACTCGGCGAATTGGCCGAAGCCCGTACCCGTCTGGATGTCAGTCGGGCGGAGCTGGCCAAGCGTGAGCAGGTCGCGGCCGAAGCCGAGCGAGCCCACCTGGAAGCCGCGCGCGCCGAGGCCGACCGCAGGGAGGGTCTGGCAAGGCTGGCAGGCCAAGTGGACACCATGCGGACCCGCGTCGAGTCAATCGACGGGGAGGTAGCACGGCTGACTGCGGGCATCGACGATGCTGCCGTCCGCGCCCAGCAGACCCAGGCGGATTTCGAAACGATGCAGAGCCGTGTCGGCGAACTCGACGCAGGCGAGGTCGGACTTGATGAGCACCATGACCGAATGGTCTCTGCGTTGCGGCTTGCCGACGAACGGGTTGCGGAGTTGCAAGCAGGCGAGCGGGCTGCCGAACGTGAGGTCGCCTCACTTCAGGCGCGTATCGAGGCGTTATCGGTAGGTTTGGATCGCAAGGATGGTGCTGCGTGGCTTCAAGAAAATCGCAGTGGTGCAGGCCTTTTCGGATCAATCGCACGTCTGGTTAAAGTTCGTTCCGGGCACGAGGCGGCGGTCGCCGCCGTGCTGGGTGCCGCTGCCGAAGCAGTCGCAGCGGAGAACTTCGACGCCGCCCGCGATGCGGTGGCCGCGCTGAAGGAGTCCGACGGTGGACGTGCTGCCATCGTGCTGGGAGACTGGCCGGCGCAGGTAGCGCCGGTACCGGGGGAGCTGCCACCCGGTGCGGTGTGGGCGGTGGACGTCGTCGACGCCGCGCCGCGGGTACATGCCGCGGTGACAGCGATGCTTGCCGGGGTCGCGATGGTCGATAACATCGTGGCCGCGCTGGAACTCGTTGCGGCGCAACCCCAACTGCGCGCCGTCACCCCCGACGGCGACCTCGTCGGTGCCGGCTGGGTCAGTGGTGGATCGGATCGCAGGCCCAGCACCCTGGAGATCAACTCTGAAGTCGACAAGGCGACCGCAGCGCTGGCCGATGCCGACCGGCAAGCCGGTGAGCTGTCGGCAGCCCTCTCCGGGGGGCTTGCTGTGCCGTCGGCCCGCCCGGACGCCGCCGAACAGGCGCTGGCCGCTCTCAACGAATCCGACGCTGCGATCTCAGCGATCTACGAGAAACTGGGTCGACTGGGCCAGGAGGCGCGCGCTGCCGACGACGAGTGGCGGCGACTGATCCAGCAGCGTGAGGAGTTGGAGGCCGGTCGTAACTCCACAGTCTCCGAACTCGCCCAGCTCGAAGCACGACTGCACAACGCCCAGCAGGAGCCGATGTTCGAGGCCGAGCCCGTCAACCGCCAAGAGTCGACGGCCGCGGCTGAGGGGGCACGCTCGGCGGAGGTCGAGGCCAGGCTGACGGTGCGTACCGCCGAGGAACGCGCGAATGCCGTTCGCGGGCAGGCTGATTCGCTGCGCCGGGCAGCGACCGCAGAGCGCGAAGCGCGCATCCGAGCCCAGCGAGCTCGTGAGGCGCGGGTGCACGCGGCAGCGGTCGCGGCTGCCGTGGCCGAGTCCGGACGACTGGTCGCAACACGCTTGAGTGCGGCCGTGGATGCCGCGTCCACCATCCGCGACGAAGTCGCAGCCGAACGGCATACCCGTGCTGCCGCCCTCGCGAACGCGCGCGAAGAGGTCAACGAGTTCACCGCCAGGATCAACGTGCTCACCGATTCGTTGCACCGTGACGAGGTCGCCAAAGCGCAAGCCGCGCTGCGCATCGAGCAACTCGAGGAGCACGTGCTCGAGCAGTTCGGAATGGCCGCGGCCGATCTTGTCGCCGAATACGGTCCAAGCGTCCCGTTGCCACCGACGCAACTTGAGATGACCGAGTTCGAGGAGGCGCGCGAACGCGGTGAACAGGTCACCGCACCGGCGCCGCAATCGTTCGACCGGCCTACTCAGCAGCGGCGGGCCAAGCGCGCCGAGCGCGAGCTCAACGAACTGGGCAGGGTCAACCCGCTCGCCCTGGAGGAGTTCGCCGCGTTGGAGGAGCGCTACAACTTTTTGTCCACTCAACTCGAGGATGTCAAAGCAGCCCGCAAAGACCTGCTCGAAGTCATCGCCGATGTTGACACGCGAATTCTGCAGGTGTTCACAGAGGCCTACGCAGACGTCGAACGTGAATTTTCCCAGGTGTTCTCGGCGCTCTTCCCCGGGGGCGAGGGTCGGCTGGTGTTGACCGACCCGAGCGACATGCTCACCACGGGCATCGAGGTGGAGGCCCGCCCGCCCGGCAAGAAGATCAAACGGTTGTCGCTGCTATCTGGTGGTGAGAAGTCGTTGACAGCGGTGGCGATGCTGGTGGCGATCTTCCGTGCGCGGCCGTCCCCGTTCTATGTCATGGACGAGGTGGAGGCTGCGCTCGACGACGTCAACCTGGGACGGCTTATCACGCTGTTCGAGCAGTTGCGGGAACGCTCGCAGCTGATCGTGATCACCCATCAGAAGCCGACGATGGAAGTCGCCGATGCTCTGTACGGCGTAACTATGCGCAACGACGGCATCACAGCGATCATTTCGCAGCGAATGCGGGGCCAGGAGCTGGTGGCCAGCCCCACCTGACGGCCCTGCGACAATGGCGGGGTGTCTGAAGGTCTTTGGATCGCGATCGCGGTCATCGCCGTTGTACTCATAGCCGCGCTTGTCGTCGGCCTGGTGAGGTATCGCCGCGGCCGTATCCGCCTCTCGGCTCCAGATCAGGCCACACCTGTCGACCGCTCAGGCGGTTATGCCGCCTCCGGGGGGATCACGTTCAGCGCATCGGCCCCGGCCGAGGCCCCGGCTGGCCCTGGTCGGATCGACAGTAGTGGGCTGCCGGCGGTCGGCGATGATGCAACCGTTCCGCGCGACGCACCCAAGCGCCCGATTGCCGACGTACCGCTTCCCGAGCCGCCAGCCAAGGCACCGGAGCCGCCAGCCAAGGCACCGGAGTCGCCAGCCAAGGCGCCGGAGTCGCCAGCCAAGGCGCCGGAGTCGCCAGCCAAGGCGCCGGAGTCGCCAGCCAAGGCGCCGGAGTCGCCAGCCAAGGCGCCCGAGACGTCCGTCGAGCCACCTGAGCTGTCAGTCGAGACGGCCGAACCGTCGGTCGAAGCGCCCGAGCCCCCAGTCGAGACGCTTGAGTCGGCGCTGGAGACACCTCAGACTGCGGTCGCTGTCGGCGATATCGCGCCTCCGGACGGCCGGCTGGACCGGCTGCGCGGTCGGCTGGCGAAGTCTCAGAACGCGCTCGGCCGAAGCATGCTGGGCCTGTTGGGTGGCGGCGATCTGG
>JAHZKD010000128.1 GCA_022600605.1 Actinomycetes bacterium | reverse complement strand
GTGGAACTTAGCGCTCGGACACAAACCTCGCGCCATCGGGTGCATCCGCGACCATCGCCACCGCAATACGTGTATCCGGGTCGACGTCGAACAATCGGCGACTCTGACCTGGCTGTCGCATATGAGCGACACGCGAATGGTAGCCCAGTGGACTGACCGCTCGGTCTTTATGGCGATGAAACATCCTTGGGGTATTCATATTTCACGCGGCAGAAGCAAGCTGGGCGACGCCCGCCAGACCGCGAGGCGGTCGGCCATCTCCGTGTGCCATTCGGTCGCGCTGAGCCGATGCCGTCGCGGTCGAAAGTGTGCGGCGATGCCGCTGAAAGCCGACAAGAACCGTTGCGCATGACGCACCGAGGTGAAGCGTTTCATCACCCGCTCGCGTTGTCTGGTGGCCTGATGAGAGTTCTCGGTCCGGTGATTCAGATACCGCAACCGCCGGCGTGATTCCCAGATCGCTCGCGAGCAGTCTAGGCTCACCGGTTCATGTCCACACCAAACCGAAATCCGATCGAACAGCAAACTCCGCTCGAACGCTTCGAACGTCGCACCGAATGGCCACTTGCCTTTGTGGCGCTGCTCTTCCTGGGCCTGTACTCGGTGCTGATACTGGCCCGGCCCAGTGCCGGAACGGCGGACGCGCTGGGGTTGGCGATGGGCCTGCTCTACATCGTCTTCATCGCCGACTACCTGGTGCGGCTCTACCTGGCAGAGAACAGGGGGCGATGGTTCTTCGGGCACCTGCTCGACCTGGCGATCGTGGCGCTGCCTTTCCTGCGTCCCCTGCGGTTGATCAGCCTCGCTGTGGTGGTCAAAGTGCTGCAGCGTGCGGTCGGCCACACCATGCGAGGCCGAGTGGCCTTCTACACGGTGTCCGGCGCGGTGGCGATTATCTATGCCGCTTCGCTGGCCGCACTCGATGTGGAACGCGACGCGCCCGGCGCCACGATCACGAGCTTCGGCGACGCGCTGTGGTGGGCGACCACCACCGTCACCACGGTCGGCTACGGCGACCTCTATCCGGTCACCGGTCAAGGGCGGCTGGTGGCCGCGGCGCTGATGGTCGGCGGAATCAGCCTGCTCGGTGTGGTGACCGCGACACTGGCGTCGTGGATCATCGAACGAGTAGCCACCGAGGACATTGCCCACCAAGCAGCGACCGTTGCCCACATCGAGGCGTTGCGCGAGGAGATCCGTTCTCAAACCCTAACCGGGGACGGACCCAAACCGGCGACGGCTGCGGCCTCCCCGCCCGGGGTGACTGGCAATGACTGATTCAGGGGCTGATTCACCGAGTACCCGAATCGCAACCATTCCTCATCCGACCAGGCTGAGTCGGTAGAGTCGAGAACTATGTCCACCGCGAGAATCACCTTCAGAGATGGTGGCCGGGCGACGGTAAGACCTACATAGTGAAGGTGGGCACAGCAGGGTAGCCATGGTCCTACATCCAGCGTTTCCCAACCGAGGCCGCCGTCCAGCGGATCTACGACCTTCCCATTGAGGGCTTCCAGCCGGTTGGCAAGCGCCTCGATCCCGCACCCAACGCGCCGCAGACTCTAGACCCTTCAAGCATCAGCCAGGTTTCGGTCTACATTCTCGACAAGCAGCAGGGCCCCTTCGAACTCACTATCAGCGCGATCGACGCCACGGTCTGAGGGCACCTCCCGCACCAGGATTCCAGTCGCGGCGATCCGTTCGGTCCGGTCGACGAAACTGGGCGGCTGGACCGGAAGCTGCGACCGACACGTCTCAAACCGGAACTTGCGTTTGTGGAACAGGCGTCCTGGTACGGTCCGCTCTACCTCACGTCAATTCCGGTTGAGACCGAACTTGCGGGTTATCAGTGCCTCTTTGTAGTGCGACTTTGCAGCCTCAACCTCCGGCGATGACGCGCTGGCGCCGAACACCCGCAGAAGACAAGCCGACACCCCGGCAACGCCCAGATCGAACCTTGAGCGGTGGTGAGCCATCCAACATCACGTCAGCTCCGAACATCTTTGGTAGCACTCTACGAACCAAGACCGGAGGACACGTCCATGGGAATCGAGTACAAGAGCGTTGTCGAGCACCCCCGTTCCGAGGTGTTCGCCTGGCATACCCGGCGCGGCGCGATGACGCGGCTCGTCCCGCCATGGCAGCCGATGGAGGTGCTGGCAGAAACGGAATCCCTGGCCTCGGGACATGCCATCCTCGGGCTTCCCGGTGGTCTGAGGTGGGTGGCCCGCCACGATCCCGACGGCTTCCAACCACCGCACAGCTTCGTCGACGTGTTGTCGTGCCATGGACCAAGGTCGTGGCCGCCCCGCGCCATTGGTTGGTGGCGCCACACCCACGAGTTCAGCGACGCCGGCAACGGAGCCACCCGAGTCCGCGACCGGGTCGACACCCCCGTCCCGGCCGCGGCGTTGAAATCGACCTTCGCCTACCGGCATCGTCAGCTTGCCGACGACCTGGCCGCGCACCGCGACGCCGCCCTAGCCGGGGCGAAACCAATGGTCATTGCGCTCAGCGGAGCGTCCGGCACGGTCGGCACGGCACTGGCCGCCCTTCTCACCACGGGCGGGCACCAGGTCATCCGGCTGGTCCGTCGACCCGCCGCGACCGAGGGCGAACGCCAGTGGGACCCGGCCGCACCGACGCCCGGGATCTTGTCGGGTGTCGACGCCGTTGTCCACCTGGCCGGCGCGTCGATCGCGGGGAGGTTCACCGATGGGCACAAAGCGGCGGTTCGTGACAGCCGGATCGAGCCGACCCGCAGGCTGGCTGAGGCGGCCGCACGCGCCGAGGACGGGCCGGACACCTTCCTCAGCGCATCGGCGATCGGCTTCTACGGATACGACCGCGGCAACGCGATACTCGACGAGGACAGCTCGCGCGGTCACGGTTTCCTCGCCGACGTCGTCGCGGACTGGGAGGCGGCGACGGCGCCCGCAGCAGACGAGGGACTGCGGGTGATTCACGTTCGCACCGGCGTTGTGCAGGCGTCGAGCGGCGGGACCCTGAAGTTGCTGCGTCCACTGTTTGCATCGGGGCTGGGGGGTCGACTTGGCAGCGGCGACCAGTGGCTGTCCTGGATCGGGCTCGACGATCTGCTCGACATCTACTACCGCGCCCTCTACGACACCCGGCTGAGCGGGCCGCTCAACGCCGTGGCGCCCGAGCCGGTCCGCAACAGCGAGTACACCAAGACACTCGCCCGGGCGCTGCGCCGTCCGGCAGTACTCCCGGTGCCGTCGATTGGACCCCGAATTCTGTTGGGCTACCAAGGTGCTCAGGAACTAGCGATGGCTGATCAACGAGTCATGCCGGCCAAGCTGCATGCGCTCGGGCATCGTTTCCGCCAGCCGACCCTCAGCCAGGCGCTAGCACACCAACTGGGCCACGAGATCAGCTGAGCCCTACGCCAGGTTCGAAACCAAAGCATCCGAGCACTTCGTTGTTGATCCCGCTGGCCACAGAATGCTGAACACGAAATGCCGGGCCCTCCACACTTCGTCAGAGAGGTCGTTGCAGCGGACCTTGAGTTCGGTCGCCAGGCCGTCGGTTTGTTCACACATGCAATCCGGACGGCGGGTCGCTCCGAATTACACACCACAACAGGGATCGAGAGGAGCAACCGGTGGTATCAACAGGTGCTAACAGCAGCGCGCGGTGGCCGACCAGCGTCATTGCCGGAGTGCACGGGGCTTTGCCCCCGAACCGGTACAGCCAGTCCGAGATCACCGAGGCGCTGGTCCAGCTGCCCCAGTTTGCCCCGCACGCGGATCTGATTCGGCGATTCCATCAGAC
>JAHZKD010000127.1 GCA_022600605.1 Actinomycetes bacterium | reverse complement strand
GAATCCTCGTCAGTACCCTCGAACAGTCGCCCGCACGTGGTGATACGGCTGCGAACCGGCTCTGCCGGGGGCCGCGCCGGTTAGTAACGCGAGACCGACGAGCTTACCCAACGGCCGACTGTGGCCCGCTTGCCATCAACTTCTATGCAAGCGGGACTGTGGAGGCCAGACATGACGAGGAGTGACAGCCGTGGCCAAGGGCAAGCGGACGTTCCAGCCCAATAACCGCCGCCGGGCGCGGGTGCATGGGTTCCGGTTGCGGATGCGCACCCGGGCGGGGCGGGCCATCGTGGCGGATCGCCGCCGCAAGGGCCGTCGTTCATTGACTGCGTGACGCGGCACAGGGCCTGAGGCGGTGCTTCCGGCGCAGTACCGGATGACACGGTCGACCGAATTCGGTGTCACGGTGAATCAAGGAACGCGAGCCGCACAGCCGGACCTCGTCGTATACGCACGGTCGGATCAGCCCGGGGATCCGGGACCGAGAATCGGCCTGGTCGTGTCGAAGGCAGTGGGGAACTCGGTACAGCGGCATCGGGTGGCCCGGCGCCTTCGGCACGCAGCACTGCGCGCGCTCGATGATCTTGGTCCGGCAGACCGGGTAGTTATCCGGGCTCTGCCAAGTAGTCGCCACGCGGTATCGCCGCGCCTAGAACAGCAACTACGGACAGCTCTACAGCGCATCAGGTTGCGCTCCGGGGGATCTAGGTGAGGCCACGCCGGTTCCCGCTACGAGCGGTGCTCTTCGTGATCCAGCTGTATCGGCACACGATTTCTCCGCTGCGGCTGCCATCATGCAGGTTCACACCGACCTGCAGTCAGTATGCCGTCGATGCCCTCACCGAGTTCGGCGTGATACGTGGTGGGTGGCTGGCGGTGGTTCGCCTACTGAAGTGCGGCCCATGGCATGGCGGGGGATGGGATCCGATCCCGGACCGAGTCGCCGGCCCTGCAAAGCGCCAAGGCGATGCAGCCGAGGCCGGCCGCGGCGTCATCGATGACCTGACCAATACGGTGCAGCAAAGGGAGAGTCGGACGCGTGTTTAATTGGTTCAGCCTCGACATCATCTACTACCCGGTGTCGGCGATCATGTGGGTGTGGTACAAGGCCTTCGCGTTCTTGCTCGGCCCGGCGAACTTTTTCGCGTGGGCGTTGTCGGTGATGTTCTTGGTCTTCACGCTGCGCGCGATCCTCTATAAGCCGTTCGTTCGGCAGATCCGCACGACGCGTCAAATGCAGGAGCTCCAACCCCAGATCAAGGCGCTGCAAAAAAAGTACGGCAAGGACCGCCAGCGGATGGCGCTGGAGATGCAGAAACTACAGCGCGAGCACGGGTTCAACCCGATCCTAGGGTGTCTGCCGATGCTCGCGCAGATCCCGGTTTTCATCGGCCTGTTTCATGTGCTGCGCTCGTTCAACCGAACAGCCGGGTTCGGCATCGGACATCTGAGCCTGTCGGTGGAGGAGAACCGGAGGCTGGGCAACTACGTGTTCAGTGCCACGGATGTGGGGAACTTCCTGGACGCGAACTTCTTCGGCGCACCTCTGGGTGCGTTCATGACCCAGCAAAGCGGGCTTGAGGCGTTCACTCAGTTCGGAGCTTTTAGCCGACCGGCGTTGATCGCAGTCAGTGTGCCGGTGATGATCGCAGCCGGCATTGCGACCTATTTCAACAGCAGGGCATCGGTGGCCCGGCAGAGTCCGGAGGCGGCGGCCAATCCGCAGACCGCGATCATGAACAAGCTCGCCCTCTATGTCTTTCCACTCGGGGTTGTAGCCGGCGGCCCGTTTTTGCCGCTGGCCATCATTCTTTATTGGTTCTCCAACAACATCTGGACCTTCGGCCAGCAGCACTATGTGTTCGGCAAGATCGAGCAAGAAGAAGAGCAAGCAAAGAAGGAGGCGCTGGATCGCCGCGCCGCCAATGCGCCGGCGCCAGGAGCCAAGCCCAAGAAGAAGAAGGCGGCCGTAGACCGCGATTCCGACTCGGGTGGGACCGCCCCTGAGAACGAGTCGACTCCGGAAGTTGCCGGCGAAACGGAGCCCAAGGCCGGCAGCGCTCCACGGCCCGGGGCGTCGACTGGGGCGCAACGTTCCACCAAATCCAATCCGCGGAACTCTAATCCGCGGAACGCAGCCGCGAACCGGACGCCGCGGCCCGGCGCTCGGCCGAAGAAACGGAAACGTTGACCCGCGGGCGACCGCGAACGAGGGAGAGGTGTTTGTATGACCAACGCAGAAACCGCCGCCGCCGACACCGCGGAGGGCAGCGCCGACGTTGACCAAGTCGACGAGGATGCCGTCAACGACGATGCCAACGACCCAGTGGCGGCCGGGCACGGAGGAGAAGAGAGGTTGGTCGCCGAGGGCGAAATCGCTGGCGACTACCTGGAGGAGTTGTTGGACCTGTTGGACTTCGACGGCGATATCGACCTCGATGTGGAGGGGGACCGCGCCGTGGTGAGCATCGACGGTGGCGGGGACCTCACGAAGTTGGTCGGCCGAAAGGGTGAGGTGCTCGACGCGCTTCAGGAGTTGACTCGGCTGGCCGTGCACCAGAAGACGGGCGAGCGCAGCCGGCTCATGCTCGACGTTGCCCAGTGGCGCAAGGGTCGCCGCGACGAGCTGTCGGCGTTGGGAGCGAAAGTGGCACATCGGGTGCTGGAGACCGGTGAGCGCGAGGAACTGGCGCCGATGACGCCCTTCGAGCGCAAGATCGTCCATGACGCGGTGGCGGCCGTGCGCGGCGTGCACAGCGAGAGCGAGGGCGTGGAACCCTCGCGCCGTGTTGTGGTTCTCACCGACTGACCCCGAGTTACAAGGGTGTAGTTCGCCGGGTGGTGTTGCAGCCGCGATGTTCGGAGGATGTTTCACGTGAAACACGCGAAGGTGCCGACGCCTCCCGCTGCGGCCGAAACGATCTTCGGCGAGGCTGCCGACAGCGCGTACCGGTACGCGCAGATCCTGGCGGGAGCAGGCGTCGAAAGGGGACTTCTGGGACCGCGCGAAGTCAGTCGGGTATGGGACCGGCACGTGCTGAACAGCGCAGTGGTATCGGAACTGCTCACCGCGAACGAACATGTCGCCGACATTGGCAGTGGGGCCGGACTGCCCGGCATACCGTTGGCGTTGGCGCGGCCGGACATCCGAGTGACGCTCATCGAGCCGCTGCTCCGGCGCAGCGACTTCCTTCGTGAGGTGGTTCACGAACTCGGCCTCGATTGTCGAGTCGTGCGCGGACGCGCCGAGGACCGAGCGGTGCGCGACGAGGTTGGGGAGGTGGACGCAGTGGCATCTCGGGCGGTGGCTTCGTTGGACAAGCTCACGAAGTGGAGTGCGCCCTTGCTGCAGGCAGGGGGCCGGATGCTGGCGATCAAGGGGGAGCGAGCCGAGGAGGAGATACGCGAGCATCGCCGTGCCCTGAGGAAGCTGGGCGTGACCGAGGTGAAGGTGATGAAATGTGGCGGGCGGTTCGTGGATCCACCGGTGACGGTGGTCGTAGGGTTTCAGGAGTCGCCGTGGGAAGAACGGTTCCGGGGAAGGAAACGCAAATAATGGCCGCTCCCGAAAGCGGGGGATCGCAAGCGATTCCGCCCGATGTTTCACGTGAAACGTGGGACTCTCATGACGCGGACACCCCGATCGGGGCGGAGGCCGAACGAGCAGTGCGGCTCATGCAGGCGGCGACGCAGGGGCAGTTGCCCCGGCCGGCGCGCCAACGGGTCTTCACTATTGCTAATCAGAAGGGCGGCGTGGGGAAGACCACGACCGCGGTCAACATCGCGGCCGCCTTGGCGCTGCAAGGATCGCCCACGCTCGTGATCGACCTAGACCCGCAGGGGAACGCGAGCACTGCTCTGGGAATTGAGCACCGGCCCGGCACCCCATCTTCGTACGAGGTACTGATCGGCGACGTCCCCGTCGGCACCGCGTTGCAGCGCAGTCCGCACAACGAAGGCCTGTTCTGCATCCCGGCGACGATCGATCTTGCTGGGGCCGAAATCGAATTGGTCAGCATGGTCGCCCGTGAGGGCCGGCTGCGGAGTGCGTTGGCGCAACTCAAACAGCACGACTTCGACTACGTCTTCATCGATTGCCCGCCGTCCTTGGGATTGCTCACGATCAACGCATTGGTCGCTGCGCCGGAGGTGCTCATTCCGATCCAGTGTGAGTACTACGCGCTCGAGGGTGTGGGTCAGTTGCTGCGCAACATCGAGATGGTGAAGGCGCACCTCAATCCGGAGCTGGACGTGACGACAGTCGTTCTGACGATGTACGACGGACGGACGAAGCTCGCCGATCAAGTGGCGACCGATGTGCGGGACCACTTTGGAGATAAGGTGTTGCGCACTGTCATCCCACGAAGCGTGAAGGTCTCTGAGGCTCCGGGCTACGGAATGACGATCATCGACTACGACCCCGGCTCCCGAGGCGCGATGAGTTACCTGGATGCCAGCCGGGAGTTGGCTCAGCGAGGCGTGGAGGGAAAATCCCGATGAATGTGTGCCCGATGAAAACTGGTGTGACGAGAAGGGGGAGTCGATGAGTAGCGCGGCACGTAAGCGCAGCGGGCTTGGCCGCGGCCTCGCTTCGCTCATCCCGACGGGTCCGGCAGATGGGGACGGGCCAGCGACCCTGGGCCCGCGGATGGGCACTGCGGCCGCCGATGTGGTGATCGGCGGATCACCCCCAGCGCCGGGAGCGGATGCGGGAGCGGATGTGGTCGGCGCGGTATACCGGGAGATCGCGACTTCGGAAATCAATCCGAACCCGCGTCAGCCCCGCCAGGTTTTCGACGAAGAGGCACTCGCCGAGCTTGTGCACTCCATCCGCGAGTTCGGCTTGATGCAGCCGATTGTGGTGCGGGCGATGGCCGTCAGCGAGGCCGACGACTCTCCTCGCTACCAACTGGTCATGGGGGAGCGGCGTTGGCGCGCCGCCCAGCAGGCCGGGGTGGAGACGATCCCCGCGATCGTTCGGGAGACCGCCGACGACAACATGCTGCGCGACGCGCTGTTGGAGAACATTCACCGTGCGCAGCTAAATCCCCTGGAAGAGGCGGCGGCCTATCAGCAGTTGCTGGAGGAGTTCGACGTCACCCACGACGAGCTCGCGACGCGGATCGGCCGTTCGCGGCCTGTGATAACCAATATGATTCGGCTGCTCCGGCTGCCGATCGCCGTGCAGCGGCGGGTCGCGGCCGGGGTCCTGTCGGCCGGTCACGCGAGGGCTCTGTTGGCCCTCGACGGTGGGCCGGAACTGCAGGAGGAACTCGCTACACGGATCGTGGCCGAGGGGTTGTCCGTCCGCGCCACAGAAGAGGCCGTGACATTGGCCAACCGTGACCAAGGTAAGGCCCCCGCGGGGCCGCGTCGCAAGCCGATCCAGATGCCCGGCCTGCAGGATGTTGCCGAGCAGCTGTCCACCGCCCTTGATACCCGGGTCAGCGTGACCCTCGGCAAGCGGAAGGGCAAGATCGTGGTGGAGTTCGGGTCTGTGGATGATTTGCAGCGGATTGTGGAGCTCATGAACACCCCATCGCCGTGAACGGGCATACCGGCGAATTACGTCACTGTGACACTGTTGCTACGGACTTGGCCGTCCGGCGCACCCATCAGCGGAAGTATGCTGTGCCACAGGCGAATTCGTACCCAGCCCGGAAACTGCGGATTACTTACGGCCAGAACGGACTGCTCCCGGCCGCGGCTTCTATCCTGGAAGGGCTGCCGCACATTTTTGTGCGGCGTGAAACCCCAGGAGTGTAGTGGCCACGCGAATCACGCCTCTGCGGCTCGAAGCATTCGAGCAGTTGCCGAAGCACGCCCGGCGTTGTGTGTACTGGGAGGTCGACCCCCCGACGTTGGGCGGAGGCGACCAGCTGGCAGACCCAGAGTTCGAGAAAGAAGCGTGGCTGTCCATGGTCATGCTCGAGTGGGGGACCTGCGGGCAGGTAGCCATCGAACACGGCGACGGGTCCGAGGGCGGAGACTCGGCGCAGGAACCGGCCGATGAACGTTGCCTCGGATACGCGTTCTACGCGCCGCCGCGGACGGTGCCTCGGGCTGCGCGCTTTCCGACAGGGCCAGTCAGTGCGGACGCCGTTTTGCTTACCTCGCTTGGGGTCGAGCCAGGCCAGGGTACTGAGGTTCTGCCAAGGACGTTGCTCGCCGCGGTGGTCGGTGACTTGGTTCGTCGTGGTGTACGCGCGCTGGAGGCGTTCGGTCGATCACCCGAGGCGGCCGAGCTGTCCGATCCCACCCGGGTGACGGCCGACGCGGCGCCCGTTATGGCAACGCTCGGTGACTGTTCGGTCTACCAGTGCGTGCTGGACACCGACCTGCTGTTGGATGTTGGTTTCGTGGTGGTGTCGCAGCACACGTATTTTCCGCGACTGCGGTTGGAACTAGAGTCCGGTCTCGGTTGGAAGGCCGACGTTGAGGCAGCGTTGGAGCGGTTGCTTCGGAGCGCGGAGCTGCAGCAGCCGGTCGGCGCGGGGGCCAATCCCGGCTAAGCCTGGCGAGCTTGTTCGACTGAGTGCTCGTGGGCGAGTAGCTCGGCAAAGGTGAAAGTACCGGTGGGCCGGTCGTTCTTGCCTAGCAGATACAGCCTCTTGACGGCGGCGAGCATACCTTCGGCGATTGAATCGCGCGATTCCGGCAGCACCAGCGTGGCTCGGTCTCCCGGGTTGGTGGCGTAGCCGATATCTACCTGAACGGTCGGCATCCGAGTCAGGCGAAGCAGGTCCCACGTTCGGCCGTGCACGCGGCTATCACGTAATCCCGTGCGCGCGACCACTTCTCGCTGGATGAAGTCGGCCAGGTTGCGCCCGATGGTGGACACCGAACCGTGCGAATTCCCAAAATGGAAGGAGGCGACGCCGTTTGCCGACGGTGTGTCCAGTGCTGCGCAGCGCAGGCTGATCATCAGATCGGCTCCGACAGAATTGGCGGTGGCCGCACGCTCGGCATCCGACGGCGCCCGGTTGGTGGGGCGGGATAGAAACGTGTCCATACCGATCGCGGCCATCCGGGCTTCGAGGCGACGCGCCAAGTCCCACAGCACGTCTGCTTCGCTGACCGGACCCTCGGGGCTTCTCATGTCCAGCCCCGGATCCGCACCGCCTCGTCCGGGATCGATGATAATCCGTTTGCCGGAAAGGTGGGGCCCAGAACTACGGACGAGCTCTTCCTCGCGGATTGCGTGCGGAGAGCCGCCGGTCACTCGGGAACCCAGAAAGTACAAGGAGCGCAACGTTTCCGGGCCACAAATGCCGTCGGGATACAGCCCGTACTCCCGCTGGTAGGACATCAGCGCGTTGTGAGTCAGCAGACCGAAATGTCCGTCGACCAAGTTTGTGTAGAAACCCAGATCTTGAAGCCGCGCTTGCAACGTAGCCACATCGTCGCCGTACATCGGCGCGCCAAACTGGTGGTTGAGGGTGCGCGCGCCCAGTCGGTAGGAGGCTTCCTTGAGGGCGCGGTAGGTCGCCTCGCCGACGACACCGTCCACCAGTAGGCCCCGATGCTGCTGAAACGCTCGCACGGCATGGTCAAGCTCCGCGTCGAACATGTCCAACGCAACCCGCTTGCCGGTGGTCAGGTCCTCGTCTGGATTGTCGATCAGGCCCAGGTCGGATAGTGCAGCCCGAATCTCGGTAACCGCACCCCCGCGGTCACCGCGGCGCAGACTCGACATAGGCGCTATTGTCTCAGACCAACTGGGGATTCGGAAAAACCCCAGGCAATCTCACAGGCGCTGATTTGCTGCGCCAGATCAGCAACGGGTCCGGTGCTAGACCAGTCCGCTGAGTTCCCGCAGCAGCGCGGCCTTTCCCTTGGCGCCAACGATCCGCTTGACGGGGGCACCATCTTTGAACAGGATCATCGTCGGGATCGACACCACTTGGAAATCGCGGGCAGTCGCCGGATTCTCATCGACGTCGATTTTGGCGACCGTCAGTGAGCCGGCCTTCTCGGCGGCGAGCTCCTCAAGTACTGGGGCAACCATCTTGCACGGACCGCACCACGTTGCCCAGAAATCCACCAGCACAGGCGTATTGCTCGCAAGCACATCTTCAGAGAAGGAATCATCGGTCACCGCTACCGTCGAACCAGCGCCTTTATCGCTCATTGCTGTGCTCCTATCAGATCGCTGTCATCGGTTGACGAAGGGGAGGTTTCTGCGAGCCAGCGCTCCGCGTCGATCGATGCGGCACAACCACTTCCAGCAGCGGTGATGGCCTGCCGATAAGTGTGGTCGACGAGGTCGCCCGCGGCGAACACGCCCTCGATCGAGGTGAACGTGGTTCGGCCGCGCACTCTTACGTAGCCCGCATCGTCCAATTCCACCTGGTCGCGCACCAACTCGGATCGAGGGTCGTGACCGACGGCAACGAAAACCCCCGTCACAGCCAGCGCGGACTCCGCGCCGGTTTCTGCGTTGCGCAACCGGATGCCGGTCACCTTAGGGCCGCCCTCGATAGAGCTCACCTCGGTGTTGGTCAGGAAGCGGATCTTCTCGTTGCTCTGCGCCCGATCGAGCATGATCTTCGACGCCCGGAACTCGTCGCGCCGGTGGATCAGCGTCACGCTGCGGGCAAACCGGGTCAAGAAGGTGGCTTCCTCCATCGCGGAGTCGCCGCCACCGACCACGGCGATGTCTTCGTCCCGGAAAAAGAAGCCGTCACAGGTGGCGCAGGTGCTCACGCCCATGCCGAGCAGGGCAGCCTCACCGGGGACACCCAACTGCCGGGCCGCCGCGCCCATGGCCAGAATCACCGCGCGTGCCCGGTACGTCTCACCGTCGACGGTGACGCTCTTGATCGGTCCGGCCAGGTCTACGGCGTCGACGTCCTCCATGCGAAGATCTGCGCCGAAGCGCAGCGCTTGCTCCCGCATCTGGTCCATCAACTCGGGGCCGGTGATGCCGTCGCGGAAGCCGGGATAGTTCTCGACCTCGGTCGTGGTCATCAGTGCGCCACCGAACTGGGTGCCTTCGAACACCAGCGGTTTGAGCTGGGCGCGGGCTGCGTACACGGCCGCCGTGTAGCCGGCCGGGCCGGAGCCGATGACGATGACGTCATGGACGATGGGTGAGGTCATGAGTGCCTTTCTGCCTGCGGCAAGAGTTCGAACAACCGCGGTTGGGTAAACAACCGCGGCTACGTAAACACCTAGGGTATGCCGACGTGTTCCCACCGACCTCTTCGGCGCGTCCCACGGGCCATAGCGCACACCACCGATGATCACTAAAGATCGCTCATATGCGACGGGTCAGCGTGGAGTTTCGGCGGCGGCGTAGGCCCCTGGAGTTTGGTGCATGATTCGTCGGAAAGCCGCGATATAGGCGCTGGTCGAGGTGAACCCGCTGCGGTGTGCGGTAGCAGTCACCGACTTGCCGTCGGCGAGAAAACCGAGTGACACGATCACGCGGATCAAAGTCCGCCATTGGGTGAACGTGACGGCTAGTTCGGAGGAGATCAACCGTTGCAGGGTGCGCTCGGTGGCCCCTACCCGGCGGGCTAGCGCGCCAAGGTCGTGCCGCTGCTCAGGGGAGCGAATCATGAGATCAAACATCGCCAGTAATCGGGGGTCTTTTGGCGTGGGTAGTGCCGGCCCGCCCTGTCGACGCCATTGCAGATCGAATATCTCGTGCTGTAGAGCGCATTCCAGCGCTTGTCGCTGCTCGCGGTGGCGGCTGCTGTCATCTAGTGCGCGCAGTATGTTCTGTGCGAGCGGAGTCAACATCACGGCAGCGGGTTGATCGGGGCAATCCGGGGCGGCGGCGGATGCAGCGCCGAGCAGCAGTGTTGTCACCTCACAACGCACGTGCGCGCGGTGGGAATGCTCCACTGCTGCAGGAATGATGATCGCCCGGGAGGGGCCGGCGATCATCCACGTCGCGGCCGGGGTTGTCACCGCTAGAAGCCCGGTGCGTGGTGCGACAACTTGTGTCAGGGCGTGACTGTGTGCGCTGACAGTGCCCCCGGGGGCCAGGAGTAGCTCTCGGACCACGTTGGCACCGTCATCGCCGCTGCTTTGAGCCATCACCTACCCACTATCTTGCGTATCTAGCGCGTTCGGACACGTCAGCTGTGGTTGCCTGCTGGCGGGTTCTGGAGAGGCGGCCGCGGCCGTGAGCACCCTACCCAGCCTTGCCGGTGCTGCTCAGGCTTGCGCGCGAGGACGGTCCAGTGGCCTTCGTGGACCTGCACCCGAGCTTCTGCGAAGCCGGCCGTTGCTAGCCGGTCGGGCACGCTGGTCGGTTCTACCGGGTTGTAGATGTCATCCACATGCAGCGCGGAGAGTTCCGCACTTGCGCAGCTGTCTGCAGCAACGAACAACCCGCCGGGGCGCAGCACGCGGGCAACTTCGGCAAAAACGCGGTCCTGCAGGTGCACCGTTGGGATGTGATGCAGCATCGTGAACGACACCACACTGGTGAACCGGCCGCCCTGAAAGGGCATGGCGGCGGCATCGGTATGGACGACCTCGACGTTGGTTCCGGCCAACCGGCTCGCCAGTTGCGCGGCCAAGCCGGCGTCGAGTTCCACGGCGGTGAGGTGGGCAACGTCGATGCGGAGAAGGTCAGTCGTCATACCTGGCCCCGAACCAATTTCGAGAACGTCGTCACCCAAAGGGATTCCGTTGAGGGCGTTGGGCATGATGACGTCGCGCAGCTTCTCACGCCAGTAATCCGTGACGAGTAATTCGAGATGATCTTTGTTCATAGTCCATCACGGTAGGCAGCGGCGAGCGTGGCGGAAACCACGCATTAAGACATTCTATAGCGTGAACACGACAGCGGAGATCGAGTTGTCCGCGACGACGCCACCGACGGCGTGCTCATCGTCCAAGGAGGTCTATTCGGCCTGAGCACCACCGACACACCGGCTTCAATCAGATCGCGGTGGTGGTGTTGCGTCCAGCTCGTTTCGCCTTGTACATCGCCCAGTCGGCGCGGTCAGTCATCGCCGAGACCGACTCACCACGAACGGCCAGGGTGGCGCCGATGCTCACCGTCGCGTTCAGCGTCCGCCCGAGGTGGTGGATAGGTTCGGCGACCCGACACCGGATCTTCTCGGCGACGGCCTGCACCTGGTCGATGCTGTCGATGCCCGGTAGCAGAACCAGCATTTCGTCGCCGCCTGTCCGGCCGACAGTGTCGCTGCCGTCTACGCAGTCGCGGATCCGGCTCGCCACGGTGGAAAGCACGACGTCACCCACGGTGTGTCCCCGGGTGTCGTTGATGGCCTTGAAGTGATCGACATCGCAGAACAACACACCCAGGTGCTTTCCGGGAACACGCGGGTCCGCAAGTGCGGTTTCGATACGAGCCATCGTTTCGGCGTGGTTCACCAGACCGGTCAGGGCGTCGATACGCGCCAACTGCTCAAGTTCCTGCTGTGCTTCGACCAACTGCTGGTGCTCGCGGAGTAACCGATGTTCGTACTCGTGACGCTCCGTGACATCGCGAATCGACGCCGACACATACGGGCGCTGCTCGATGCGCAGCGGGCTGAGGCTGATGTCGGCCGGGAACTCTGTTCCATCGCGACGCAATCCCCACAAATCCAGACTGCTCCCCATTTTTCGCGCCAGCGGAGCAGCGAAGAAGTCCGCACGGTGTCGAATGTGCTCCCCGCGGATGCGCGGCGGTAGAAGTATCTCAACCTCTCTG